>NZ_CP046564.1:3212385-3533624 GCF_009818105.1 Bacillus sp. N1-1 | reverse complement strand
CTTAAACGCAGTGAATCGCGTTCTGGCTCGAGAAAGCTATCAAGTTAAAAAACAAGCGCACGTCTAACAGGGAGGTTAGAAGGATGAAGAGAAAAGTTGCGGTATTACCAGGTGATGGCATTGGCAAAGAAGTAATGGAAGGAACGATGAAAGTTCTGAATGCCGTGGCAGATCGATTTGGCCATACGTTTGAATTTCACTTTGCAAGAATCGGAGGGGCGGCCATTGATCAAGATGGTATGCCTTTACCCGAAGAAACGTTAAGCATCTGTAAAAAGAGTGATGCTGTTCTTCTTGGTGCAGTCGGTGGGCCAAAGTGGGAAAACCTTCCCGGTCACCTTCGTCCTGAACGAGGTCTTCTTGGAATTCGTAAAGAGCTAGGCTTGTTTGCAAATCTTCGTCCTGTAACGGCATTTGACAGTTTAATTGATGCTTCCCCTCTTAAGCCAGATCGGATCAAGGGCGTGGATCTGTTGATTGTTCGTGAATTAACAGGTGGATTGTATTTTGGTACACCAAGCGAGCGTCGTAACAATGGGAAAGAAGTGGTCGATACCCTTCATTATACAAGGGATGAAATTGAGCGAATTGTTGATCAGGGGTTCGAGGCAGCACGGAAGCGAAATAAGAAGCTAACAAGCGTCGATAAAGCGAACGTTCTAGAATCAAGCCGAATGTGGAGAGAAGTTGTAGAAGAAAAAGCACTCGCTTATCCGGATGTTGAAGTGGAACATATGCTGGTCGATGCGGCAGCAATGAAGATGGTTCAAAACCCAGCTCATTTTGATGTGATTGTAACAGAAAATCTATTTGGCGATATTTTAAGCGATGAAGCATCCATGATTACAGGATCACTTGGTATGCTCCCATCCGCAAGTCTTCGCAGTGATGGATTTGGCATGTATGAGCCCGTTCACGGTTCAGCACCGGATATTGCTGGGAAGAACATTGCGAATCCACTTGCTATGATGTTATCGGGAGCGATGATGCTGAAGTATTCATTCGATATGACTGAAGAAGCGGATGCCATCGAAAAGGCCGTGAAGGAAGTACTTGATGCAGGCTATTATACGAGTGATTTAGCAAGTAGTGGAACGAAGGCACTCGGAACAGACGCGATGGTGAAGAAAGTGATTTATCAATTAGAAGAAGCGGGTGCTACGGCAGGCATCATGGAAGCATACGCTTAATGGCAAATAGGTAAAAGGAGGATGGGTGTGGAGCCGAAAACAATTATTGAGAAGATTTGGGATAAACACGTTGTGCATGAAGAAGAAGGTAGCCCGGATCTCCTGTATATTGATTTACATCTTGTTCATGAAGTCACTTCTCCGCAGGCCTTTGAAGGTCTGCGGATGAACAATAGACGTGTCAGAAGACCGGATTTAACCTTTGCGACGATGGACCATAACGTGCCTACAATTGCACGTCATATTATTAATGACCCGGTATCCAAAGTGCAAATGGAGAAGCTAGAAGAGAATTGCAACGAGTTCGGTGTGGAAATTGCAGATATTAATCACCCTGATCAGGGAATAGTGCACGTTATCGGTCCTGAGCTTGGCTTAACTCAGCCAGGAAAAACCATTGTTTGTGGAGATAGCCATACTTCAACACATGGCGCGTTTGGTGCTCTAGCCTTTGGGATCGGAACGAGCGAAGTAGAGCATGTTCTTTCAACACAAACGCTCTGGCAATCGCGCCCGAAAACCATTGAAATACGCGTAAACGGCCGTCTTGGTGCTGGAGTAACGGCTAAAGACTTAATTCTTGCCGTTATTGCCAAGTTTGGTGTAAATGCAGGAACTGGAGCAGTAGTTGAGTATACGGGTGAAGCGATTCGAAACATGTCAATGGAAGAGCGGATGACCGTTTGTAATATGTCCATTGAAGCTGGTGCAAAAGCGGGACTTATTAGTCCTGATGAAACGACTTTTTCCTATTTAAAAGGGAAGAGACATGTTCCAGCAAACGAAGCGTTCAATGAAGTAGTCGCTGAGTGGAAAGAGCTTGCAACTGATCCAGGTGCAACTTATGATGAAGTGCTGGAAATTGGCGCTGAAGAAATTGAACCACAAGTGACGTGGGGAACGAATCCTTCGATGGGGTCTTCTGTCTATGCTCGAGTACCTTTCCCTGAAGAATACGAAGATCCAGGTGACCAAAAAGCAATCAAACAGGCCCTTGCTTATATGGATCTTAAACCGGGTACCCAGATTCAAAACATTGCGATTCAATATGTCTTTATCGGATCGTGTACGAATTCACGATTAAGTGATTTGCGAGCTGCGGCTGAAATTGTTCGTGGTCGAAAAGTCCATGAAAGTGTTACAGCGCTAGTTGTACCTGGCTCTAAATCGGTCAAGGACGCAGCTGAAGCGGAAGGGCTTGATCAGGTGTTTCAGGAAGCTGGGTTTGAGTGGCGAGAAGCAGGGTGTAGCATGTGTCTCGCGATGAATGATGATATTGTTCCTCCGGGAGAGCGCTGTGCGTCTACGTCTAATCGCAATTTTGAAGGACGTCAGGGGAATGGTTCTAGAACACACCTTGTAAGCCCAGCAATGGCTGCAGCTGCTGCTATTGAAGGACGATTTACTGATGCTAGAAAAATAAAACCACTTGTGATGTAAAAAGGAGTGAGACGCCCTGGAACCGATTAATGAATACAAAGGGATTGTTTATCCCCTTGAGCAAGTGAACGTTGATACCGATCAAATTATCCCAAAGCAGTTTTTGAAAAGGATTGAGCGAAAAGGCTTCGGTCAATTTCTTTTCTATAACTGGCGCTTTGATGATGATGGAAAGCCTCGTAAAGATTTTAGCTTAAACGAAGCGCAATACCAGCATGCCTCTATTCTCGTAGCTGGAAAAAACTTTGGGTGTGGATCTTCAAGAGAACACGCACCATGGGCTCTGCTTGATTATGGCTTTCGTGTCATCATAGCGACAAGTTTTGCTGATATTTTTTATAACAACTGCGTAAAAAATGGTATCCTTCCGATTGCGCTTGATCAAGAAGTTATCGCTGAGCTTTTTCAAAAGGCAAAAGACGGATATGAACTTCAAGTTGACCTGCGTGGACAGGAAGTTCGTGATGGAGAAAGCATTCATGCATCTTTCAATATTGATCCTTATTGGAAAGAAATGCTGTTAAATGGATGGGATGAAGTATCTCGTACGTTGTCCCTCGAAGATAAGATTAAATTGTATGAAGAAAAACAACTTGTAGGAGAGTGAATGACGTTGGGAATTACCAGGAGAAATATAACGTTCATGTCGTAGAAGCAATGGAGAATTTGCTGGAGGCGGTTCACCGTACCCCACTTCAGCAATCCACAACGCTTAATGGATTTACAAATAAAGATGTCTTTTTGAAGATGGAGAACCTCCAGCGAACGGGCTCATTTAAACTGCGTGGTGCTTACAACAAGGTTGCTTCACTAACGGATATTGAAGCCGCTCGAGGAATTGTTGCCGCTTCAGCAGGTAACCATGCTCAGGGCGTAGCGCTGTCTGCTAAAGAGCGAGGCATCAAGGCGAAGATCTATATGCCGATTCATACGCCAACAAGTAAAATTGAAGCGACGCGATCTTATGGAGCAGAGGTTGTCCTTGAAGGCGAATCCTATAACGAAGCGTTTAATGGAGCAGATCAAGAGCGTGTTGAAAAAGGGGCAACATTTGTTCATGCGTTTGACGACCCTGTTGTTATGGCAGGACAAGGAACGGTTGCACTTGAAATGATGCAACAATGTCCTGACTTAGATACGATTCTTGTTCCCGTTGGAGGTGGAGGATTATTAGCTGGGATGGCGCTGGCAATAAAGTCGTTCTTTCCTCACGTCAAAATCATTGGAGTCCAGGCTTCGGAAGCATCTGCGACATGGAATCGATTTAAAGGTACTGGTCCTCTCGTTCTTCAATCAGTAAAATCAATTGCGGATGGCATTTCTGTAAAGGAAGCAGGAAAACGAACGTATCCGATTATCGAAGAACTCGTTGACGATATGATGACTGTTTCTGAAGAAGAAATTGCCGCTGCAATCGTCTTTATGCTTGAAAGACATAAAACACTTGTTGAAGGCGCCGGTGCGGCATCTGTCGCTGCTGTCTTGTGCAAATCAAACCGGTTGGAAGGTAGCAAAATTGGCGCTGTTGTAAGTGGAGGAAATGCTGATCTTGAGAAATTATCTCTCTACAAACAACTTTCTCAGCGAGCAAAAACCATCAGGCGAATCAGCTGATGGTTTTCTCTTGGCTAATCATAGTGGATATGTTTGATTATTGTGACTTTTTGCTCAGTAATTGACACTCATAAAGTACCATGCTAGAATTCAATTTAGCACTTAACCACAGTAAAGTAATTTTAATTTTATAATCTCTTATTCAGAGAGGTGGAGGGACTGGCCCTATGAAGCCCGGCAACCGTCAAACGACTCGTTTGAAAAGGTGCCAATTCCTGCAAAGCGATTGCTTTGAGAAATGAGAGGAAGACATTGATTGATTACATGCCTTTCTACTCAAAGTAGGAGGGCATTTTTTAAATCATTTTTTTAAGTGCTTAAAGGTAAAGAATAAAGCATGGGACTAAAGTCCTTTTTCAGGAAGCTGGTACAACATGCAAATGCATAAAGGATGTGAGACATGTGATTGAGCTTAAAGGCATTAATAAAACCTTCTTTTCGAAGTCTGGAAAGGTAGAGGCCGTTAAGGATGTTAACCTTTCAGTGAAAAAAGGGGAAATATTCGGTGTTATCGGATACAGCGGTGCCGGTAAAAGTACGCTAATTCGGATGCTCAACCTTCTTGAGAGACCGACGGACGGTACGGTCACGGTGGCAGGAAATAATTTATCCTCTCTTAAAGGAAAAGATCTACGTGCGGCAAGACAGGAAATCGGAATGATCTTCCAGCACTTTAATATTCTTTGGTCAAGGACGGTACGTGACAACATCGCGTTTCCACTCGAAATATCAGGTGTTTCCAAAGAGAAACGAATGAAGCGTGTCGATGAGTTAATTAAGCTTGTTGGACTTGAAGGACGAGAAGCAGCTTATCCATCACAGCTAAGTGGGGGACAAAAGCAGCGGGTTGGTATTGCGCGAGCGCTTGCGAATAACCCTAAGGTATTGCTTTGTGATGAAGCAACATCTGCTCTAGATCCTAAAACAACGGATAGCATTCTCGAACTTCTGACAGAAATTAACCAGAAACTTGGTTTAACTATTGTCTTGATTACCCATGAAATGCACGTTATTCGCAAAATTTGTCACCGAGTGGCAGTGATGGAGAACGGTAGAGTAGTTGAGAACGGTTCAGTACTTGAAGTCTTTCATCATCCGCAAGAAGAAATAACAAAAGATTTCGTGAATCAGTTAAGTGAGCCTGAAGAAATGAAGGAATCGATTGCACATCTAGCAGCAAGCCAGGACGGCGAACTCGTCCAGTTTACGTTCCTCAAAGGGAAAACAGGGTCACCACTTGTAACCGAGTTGATTCGTCAGTTTGACATTGAAGTAAACATTATTCAAGGAAAAATCTCTCATACGCAAGATGGTCCTTATGGTAAACTATCTGTCTTTCTTAAAGGTGAACCGACTGTCGTTGAAAGTGCACTGAAGTATGTTCGTGAGCAAGGTGTAGAAGCGGAGGTGATTACGAATGGTTGAATCACTATTTCCTAATGTGAACTGGGAATCGATGTGGGAAGCTACTATTCAAACAGCATACATGACGGCAATTTCCGTGCTAGCAACGTTTATTCTCGGTATTCTTCTTGGACTACTATTGTTTCTAACCGGAAGGGGAAACATATGGGAGAACAAGTTTGTAAATAGCATTATTGCTGGAATCGTAAACTTATTCCGCTCGATCCCGTTTATCATTTTAATCATTCTACTCATTCCGCTTTCTGTTTACATTATTGGAACGATGCTTGGAGCGAATGCAGCTCTTCCAGCACTTATTGCAGGTGCGGCACCATTTTATGCGCGAATGGTTGAAATTGCTCTTCGTGAAGTGGATAAAGGAGTGATTGAAGCTTCTCAGTCAATGGGGGCATCAAACGGAGAGATCATTTTTAAAGTTCTCCTTCCTGAAGCAATGCCAGCACTCATTTCAGGTATTACCGTAACGGCGATTGCACTTGTAAGCTACACCGCAATGGCTGGTGTGGTTGGGGCAGGTGGACTTGGGAACCTCGCTTATCTTGAAGGCTTCCAAAGAAACAATCCTGACGTGACGCTTGTTGCGACCGTATTAATTTTGGTTATTGTTGCGATTCTTCAGATTGCTGGAGATTTAGCAACGCGAGTTATAGATAAACGATAAGGAAAAGGAGAGAATAACATGAAGAAATTTTTATCCCTATTTGCAATACTTACTCTTGCAGTACTTGCAGCTTGTGGCAACAATGGTGGAAACAGTGAAGGGTCTGGAGAAGGCGAAGATTCAAAGAAAATCGTAGTAGGTGCTTCAAACATTCCACATGCTGAAATTCTTGAAGAGGCAAAACCGATGCTTGAAGAAAAAGGCGTGGAGCTAGAAGTTAAAACGTTCCAGGATTACATCCTACCGAATAAGACCCTGGCGAATGGTGAATTAGATGCAAACTACTTCCAAACAATCCCTTATATGGAGTTGCAAATGGAAGAAAACGATAATTATGATTTCGTTAACGCTGGAGGCATTCACATTGAGCCAATCGGTGTTTATTCACAAGATTACAAGAGCTTAGATGAGCTTCCAGAGGGTGCTCAGATCATTATGAGTAACTCTGTTTCTGACCATGGACGTATGCTTTCTTTACTTGAAGCACAAGGACTTATCACACTAAAAGAAGGCGTGAAGGCTTCTGATGCAACAGTAGAAGATATTGCAGAAAATCCTAAGAACATTGAATTCAAGACAGACGTAGAAGCTTCACTTCTTCCGCAGATCTATCAGCAAGGTGAAGGCGATGCGGTTATGATCAACACAAACTATGCGATCGATGCGGGTCTAAACCCTCAAGAAGATGCGATTGCTCTTGAAGATTCCGACTCACCTTACGTGAACGTGATTACTGTAAATAAAGGTGATGAAGATAACGAAGCGATTCAAGCATTAGTTGAGGTTCTACATTCTGATGAAATTCAGAGCTTTATTGAAGAAGAATATGATGGTGCTGTCGTACCAGTAAACGAATAAGAAAAAAGGTTCTCCGTCATTTGACGGAGAACCTTTTTTTTAATGCTGGAATACTGGCTTCATTGCTTCTTTTAACGTTTTGGCAGAGTGGTGCAATTGATCTAGCTCAGTTTGATCAAGATCAAGTTCAATAATTTCACGTATACCGTTGTTGTTCACAATCGCAGGTACGCCGATATACAAATCATCTAAACCATACTCACCTTCAAGGAGCGTAGATACAGTAAGGATTGAGTTTTCATTTCGAATAATCGCTCGCGTTAACCTTACAAGCCCCATTGCAATGCCGTAGTATGTCGCTCCCTTACGATTAATAATATGATACGCGGCATCCCGCACATTGACAAAGAGTGCCTCGAGGTCTTCTTTCGCCTCTGGTTTATCTTTAATGAGTGACATGATTGGACGACTACCAATAGTGGCATGACTCCAAACTGGAAGTTCGGTATCGCCGTGCTCACCGAGAATATATCCATGTACATTTCTAGAATCGACATTAAAATAGTCACTTAGTAAATAACGGAATCGAGCTGTATCAAGAATTGTACCTGAGCCGATTACGCGTTCTTTCGGTAAGCCGGAGAACTTCCATGTTGCGTAAGTAAGTACGTCTACTGGATTCGTTGCGACGATAAAAATCCCATCAAATCCACTTTCCATAACGCTTGATACGATCGTTTTAAAAATGGCTGTATTTTTATCTATAAGGTCTAAGCGTGTTTCGCCGGGCGCCTGATTCGCACCTGCAGCGATCACGACGATATCAGCCGTTTTGCAGTCCTGGTAGTCGCCGGCCCAAATTTTCATAGGAGCGCCAAAAGGTAGACCGTGATTTAAATCACGTGCTTCTCCTTCTGCCTTTTCTTTGTTTACATCAATTAATACAAGTTCATTTACTAGTTCTTGATTCAATAACGAGAAGGCGTAGCTTGTCCCGACAAATCCTGTTCCAATTAATGCAACGCGTGTTGTTTTTCCTTCGTACATCATCTTCACCTCTGCTAGTAGATATTGTCTTCATAAGCATCATAACGCATCCCTATCGTTATTAGTGTGACATACATCACATGTAAGCGATACAAAAAACATTTCTATAGAAAAGAATGGATAGCATGGTTAACCGCTTCTCATACTAGTATGGACAATAAAGATAAAAGGAGGCCTGTGTTTTGAAACAGGAACAGGAATTTAACAATTTCGCAGAAGCAGCGTTACATGATTATAAAGAAGGATTAGGAACATTTACCGAGAAGATGCCCCAGCTTGCTAAAAAATATTCAGCGTTTACAGAAGCATGCTTCAAAGAAGGAGAAGTGAGCCAAAAAGAGAAGCAGATGATTGCGCTTGGTATTTCGATTTTTTCACAAGATGAATACTGCATTATTTATCATACAAAAGGTTGCCTTGACCAAGGCTGCTCCGAACAAGAAATTCTTGAAACGATAGGGGTAACAGCAGCTTTCGGCGGTGGAGCTGCCATGAGTCAGGCCGTTACACTCGTGCAAGAATGCATAAAAGATTTGGATCAATCGAAGCACTAAATAAGTTAAGTTTTTTCCTATATATAAACTGTTTCTTTACAACTTTTGAATGAGGGTGGATTTGGAAGAAAAGATAAGAACCGATGTTTTTTAACTATTCAGAACGAGGTTCATACTCTTTCACTCGCTCTCATCCCTTAATATGCTGTTTGTGGACTGTTGATGTAACGTGGTAAAGTATCACTTGTAAGTAAAACGATATTGAAAGGATTGATTCATTATTAGCCCCATGCGGTTAAACCACACACCTGAAATGGAAAAGGCGATGTACCAGTCTCACGGAGTAGGTTATGCAGAATATAGCCAAAATTTCAACAAGCGTATGCAAGTCGAAAAAGAGCGTGAGATGGATCACCGTCGGAGTCTCAAAATGGTTAGTGAATTCGACCGTAAACTATCTAGATGAATCAGCATCCAAAATAACCAGATATAATGAAAAACCAGTCCAATGTGACTGGTTTTTTGTATGAGGATTCCGTTGTAGGTGTACGGATTAAATGGTAGGCTAGGAAGGGTACGAAACGAAAAAATCAACGATTCATTCTCATTTTGAATAGCAATCGAATTCGTAGCGAACGCTATAAAGTATGACCCCTGCGTTCCTTGATATTAGTTTGGATTTGTTATAAAATAAGAATGAAAATAGATTGAGAATGACTCAGCACACATTCCTTGACATACACCTTATAGGTACTACAATAAGGAAGGAATAGTATAAACGTTATTGGAGGTATTCACAAATGGCAGCATCAACTCTAAAGATTGAGAATCTTCATGTTTCCATTGAGGGAAAAGAGATTATCAAAGGATTAAACCTTGAAATAAATGGTGGAGAAATTCACGCAGTAATGGGGCCGAACGGTACAGGTAAATCTACCCTCGCTTCAGCAATTATGGGCCATCCGAAATATGAAATCACTGAAGGCAGTGTCTTCCTTGATAATGAAGATGTACTTGAAATGGAAGTTGATGAGCGTGCAAAAGCTGGACTCTTCCTTGCAATGCAATACCCAAGTGAAGTAAGCGGCGTAACAAACGCTGATTTCCTTCGCTCTGCAATCAATGCTCGTCGTGAAGAAGGCGATGAAATTTCTCTAATGAAATTCATCAAAAAGTTAGACAGCAAAATGGCTGAACTTGATATGGGTGAAGAATTCGCACAGCGTTACCTGAACGAAGGTTTCTCTGGTGGTGAGAAGAAACGTAACGAAATTCTTCAGCTTATGATGCTTGAACCGAAAATTGCTGTTTTAGATGAGATTGACTCTGGTCTTGATATCGATGCACTTAAAGTTGTTTCTAAAGGTGTTAACGCAATGCGCAATGAGAACTTCGGTTGCTTGATTATCACTCACTATCAGCGTCTATTGAACTACATTACACCTGACAAAGTACACGTTATGATGCAAGGCCGTATTGTAAAATCTGGCGGCGCAGAACTAGCACAGCGCCTTGAAGCAGAAGGTTATGATTGGATTAAAGAAGAACTTGGAATTAAAGACGAAACAGTTGGTCAAGAAGCGTAAGCAGTAAGGAGGATGACAATGTCAGTGGATACGAAAATTGCATTCGATCAAGAATACATTAAAGCTTATTCAGAAAAGCGTCAGGAGCCGAAATGGATGGCTGCCCTACGTTTGAAGGCATTAGAGAAGTCTGAGAACCTTCCGATGCCAAAACCTGATAAAACAAAGATTGATAAGTGGAACTTCACTTCATTTAAACATGATGTAGCTGGAGAAGCGATTTCATCACTTGATGATCTTCCTGAAGATGTGCGCGATCTTGTTGCTAAAGATCAAGAGTCAGGAAATCTTCTTGTGCACCGTAATACAACACCTGTTTTTAGTCAGCTATCAAATGAGCTAAAAGAACAAGGTGTGATTTTCACAGATATTCAAACAGCTCTTCAGAATCACGGGGATCTTGTTGAGAAGTATTTTATGAAAGATGTTATGAAGGTTGATGAGAACCGCTTAACTGCCGTTCATGCAGCTCTTCTTAATAGCGGTACTTTCTTGTACGTTCCTCGTAATGTAGAAGTTGAAGTGCCAATTCAAGCTCTCTATTGGCAAGAAGACCCTGAAGCTGGTTTGTTCAACCACGTGATCATTGTTGCGGAAGACAACAGCTCAGTGACATATGTTGAGAACTTCTTATCATATGGACACGATGTGGAGTCCGTTGCAAACATTATCGCTGAAGTTCATGTTGGACAGAATGCGCGTGTTACGTTTGGTTCTGTTGATAACCTTGCAAAAGGTGTGACAACTTACGTGAACCGCCGTGCGAATGTGGCACGTGATGGTAAAGTCGACTGGGCTCTTGCTCAAATGAACGACGGCAACACGGTTTCTACAAATACGACACACCTTATTGGTGATGGTTCTTATGCTGATTCTAAGACCGTAACGATTGGTCGCGGAAGCCAGAGCCAGAACTTCACGAATCAGATTTTCCATCATGGTCAAAATTCTGAAGGTGTTCTTCTTGTGCACGGTGTTCAAAAAGATAGTGCGAGCGCCATCTTTAATGGCGTAACTAAGATTGAACATGGTGCGAAGAAATCAAATGGTGAGCAAACACAGCGTGTTCTTATGATGAACGAGAAAGCGCGTGGGGATGCAAACCCAATCCTTCTTATTGACGAAGATGATGTTATGGCAGGCCATGCTGCATCAGTTGGTAAAGTTGATCCAATCCAGCTTTATTACTTGCAAAGCCGCGGGATTTCCCGTCAAGAAGCTGAACGTTTGATCATCCACGGTTTCCTTGCTCCAGTCATTAACGAACTTCCGATCGAAGGCGTTCGTAAACGTGCGGTAGAGGTTACTGAAGGGAAAGTTAATTAAATGATGAATGTCCAGGACATTCGCAAGCAGTTTCCCATTTTACATCAAGAGGTAAATGGGAAACCTCTTGTTTACCTTGATAGTGCAGCAACGTCTCAGAAACCAACTCAAGTAATTGACGCAGTGGAGCGTTACTACAAGGAAATTAACTCAAACGTTCACCGTGGTGTTCATACGCTTGGAACACATGCAACAGATGCTTATGAAGGCGCACGTGAAAAGGTTCGTGAATTTATTCATGCTTCTTCCACAGAAGAAGTGATTTTTACTCGCGGAACGACTACAGCGCTTAATATGGTCGCATCAAGCTATGGACGTGCAAATCTTCAAGAAGGTGATGAAGTTGTCATCACACCGATGGAACATCACAGCAACATTATTCCGTGGCAACAAGTTGTGAAAGCAACTGGCGCTACACTTAAATACATTCCACTTCAACCAGACGGTACAATTGCGCTTGAAGACGTCGAGAAAACAGTAACAGCAAACACGAAAATTGTTTCTGTTATGCAAGTTTCGAACGTACTCGGAACAATTAACCCGATTAAAGAAATTGCTGCGATTGCACACCAAAATGGTGCTGTTATGGTTGTCGATGGAGCACAAAGCACCCCTCATATGAACATTGACGTTCAGGATCTCGACTGCGATTTCTTTGCATTTTCTGGTCATAAAATGTGCGGACCTACTGGGATAGGCGTCCTCTACGGGAAGAAAAAGCTGCTCGAAAACATGGACCCGTTTGAATTCGGTGGAGAAATGATCGATTTTGTTGGTCTGTATGATTCGACGTGGAAAGAGCTCCCTTGGAAATTTGAAGGTGGCACACCAATCATTGCAGGTGCGGTTGGTCTTGGAGCTGCGATTGATTTCTTAAATGAAATTGGCATGGATAACATTCAACAGCATGAGACTCACCTTGCAAAATATGCAATGCAGCAGTTATCTACAATCGAAGGCGTATCTATTTACGGCCCAGAAAAACGTGCTGGGGTTGTCACCTTTAATAGTAATGACGTACACCCACATGATGTGGCAACCGTACTCGACACAGAAGGCATCGCTGTCCGCGCTGGACACCATTGCGCTCAACCGCTAATGAAGTGGCTTGAGGTGACGGCTACTGCACGTGCAAGCTTCTATTTATACAATACAGAAGAAGACGTGGATACGTTTGTAGCCGGATTACGAAAAGCAAAGGAGTTTTTCGGTAATGTCTTTTAATAATCTAGATCAGTTGTACCGACAGGTGATTATGGATCATTATAAAAACCCAAGAAACAAAGGGGAGCTTGAAGAAGGCGACCTTAAAATAAATATGAATAACCCTACATGCGGTGACGCTATTCAGCTACAGCTGAAAGTAGATGATGGGAAAATTTCGGATGCGAAGTTTATTGGAGAAGGTTGCTCTATAAGCCTGGCATCTGCGTCGATGATGACACAGTCAGTCAAAGGACTTGAAGTTGATCAGGCCTTAAAACTATCGGGAATTTTCTCAGATATGATGCAGGGGAAAGAATATGACGAAGAGGATTTCGATCTTGGTGACATTGAAGCACTTCAAGGTGTTTCGAAGTTCCCGGCTCGAATCAAATGTGCAACACTCTCTTGGAAGGCAATGGAGAAGGGTTTCAAGGAACAGGATGAGGCTTAACCCACTTCCAGGTGTTGTCACCGCTTCTTTTTCATACTAGAATGATGGAAAGAGAACAACAGCCAAACACTGACATGTGTAATGTCAAGGAGGGAAATAGAATGGCTAAAAAAATGCCTGAAGTTGGCGAATATCAATATGGTTTTAGTGATAAAGACGTTTCGATTTTCCGCTCAGAGCGCGGGCTGACTCCTGAAATTGTGAAAGAAATTTCTCGCATGAAGGATGAACCTCAGTGGATGCTTGATTTCCGCTTGAAATCACTCGAGCATTTCTACAGCATGCCAATGCCTCAATGGGGCGGCAACCTTGCTGATCTTGATTTTGATGAAATTACGTACTACGTAAAGCCTTCTGAGAAGTCTGAACGTTCATGGGATGAAGTACCGGAAGAAATCAAAGCAACATTTGATAAGCTTGGTATTCCTGAAGCTGAGCAAAAATACCTTGCGGGTGTTTCTGCACAGTACGAATCTGAAGTTGTGTATCACAACATGCAAGAAGACCTAGAGAACATGGGGATTGTCTTTAAAGATACCGATACGGCTCTTAAAGAAAACGAAGATCTTTTCAGAGAGTACTTTGCGAAAACAATTCCTCCAACGGATAACAAGTTTTCTGCACTTAACTCGGCTGTATGGTCAGGTGGATCGTTTATTTACGTACCAAAAGGCGTAAAAGTTGATACACCGCTACAAGCCTATTTCCGTATTAACTCTGAGAACATGGGACAGTTTGAGCGTACGCTTATTATTGCGGATGAAGGCTCTTCTGTGCATTACGTTGAAGGGTGTACAGCACCTGTTTATACAACAAACTCTCTACACAGTGCGGTTGTTGAGATTATCGTTAAGAAAGATGCATACTGCCGTTATACAACGATTCAAAACTGGGCGAACAACGTGTTTAACCTAGTGACGAAGCGTGCCGTTGCGGAAGAAAATGCAACAATGGAATGGATCGATGGTAACATCGGATCTAAGCTTACAATGAAGTATCCAGCTGTAATCTTGAAGGGTGAAGGTGCTCGCGGTATGACACTTTCCATTGCTCTTGCAGGTAAAGGGCAGCATCAGGATGCGGGCGCTAAAATGATTCATTTAGCACCTAACACGTCTTCAACGATCGTCTCGAAGTCGATTTCGAAGCAGGGTGGTAAAGTTACGTACCGTGGTATCGTACACTTTGGCCGTAAAGCGGAAGGCGCTCGTTCAAACGTTGAGTGCGATACGCTCATCATGGATAACGAGTCGACTTCTGATACAATTCCTTATAATGAAATCCTAAACGATAACATTTCACTTGAACACGAAGCGAAAGTATCGAAGGTTTCTGAAGAGCAGCTCTTCTATCTTATGAGTCGTGGTGTATCTGAAGAAGAAGCAACTGAAATGATCGTAATGGGCTTCATCGAGCCATTTACGAAAGAACTACCTATGGAATATGCGGTTGAAATGAACCGTCTCATCAAGTTTGAGATGGAAGGTTCAATCGGTTAAATTTCCATTCCTAACGAACCGGATTATCCGGTTCGTTTTTTTCTATTAGGCCGGCTTCAAAGTGGGCACGATTGACGTTATCTTGAAATAGTAGAGGGGATTTTCCCTTGCTATTTTCGGGTAATGATATGAGAATAAAGTAAGAGAATCAATGAAGAGAGGAAGTATTGCATGATTTACATAGGTGTAACAGGATGGGGCGATCATGATGATCTATACCCACCAGGTGTAAAAAGCAATGAAAAACTTTCGATATATGGTTCACACTTTCCTACTGTTGAAGTCGATTCGTCTTTTTATGCGGTGCAACCGGCTCGAAATTTTCAAAAATGGGCTGATGAAACGCCAGAGGGCTTTCGTTTTGTGGTCAAAGCTTATCAGGGAATGACGGGTCATCAAAGAGGAGATATTCCTTTTGAGTCACGTGATGAAATGTTTCAAGCGTATAAGGAATCGCTTCGCCCGCTTCAAAAAGCAGGAAAGCTTGCGATGGTGCTTTTTCAATTTCCACCATGGTTTGACGTGAACAAAGATCATGTGAACATCTTGAGAGACTGCAAAGAGCGGATGGGAGACATTCCATGTGCTGTCGAATTTCGGCATCAGTCTTGGTATCATGAAGCATTTCGTGAGAAGACGCTGAGCTTTCTAGAAGCACAAGGATTTATTCATACCATATGCGATGAACCTCAGGCAGGAGAAGGATCCGTTCCATTAGTGATGGAAACCATACATAAGGATCACGTTCTCGTGCGTCTTCACGGAAGAAATACGAATGGATGGACGAACCTAGGGAATCGTCATAACTGGCGAGAAGTGCGTTACCTGTATGATTATAATGAAGAAGAATTGCTTGAATGGAAAGAGCGAATCCTAGAATTAGAAAAAGAATACAAAGATGTGTTTGTTTTATTTAACAATAACTCAGGTGGTCACGCTGCAAATAATGCAAAGTGGATGATTCAAATGCTTGGAATTGAGTATACGAATTTAAATCCTAAGCAACTTGATCTCTTTGATCTGTAAGGAGCTATACAATGCTGATGTGGATACTGTTATTTATCATTGGTCTAGCTGCTGGTACGATTGGTAGCTTAGTGGGTCTTGGCGGGGGCATTATTATCGTCCCTGTGCTTCTTATCATTAACCAGTACACAAATTGGCTTCCAGTATTATCACCACAAAAAATTGTCGGGAGCTCAATCGTTGTCCTCGTCGCTATTGGGCTCTCTTCTACCCTCGCATATATGAAAAAGAAAAGCGTGGATTATAAAAGTGGCGCTCTTTTTTTTCTAGGCAGTGGTCCAGGAGCGATTCTGGGGGCATGGCTGAATAAATTTATACAGGTAGATTATTTTTCCATTTATTTTGGGGTATTTATGGTGCTTGTTTCCATATTATTAATGGTAAGGAACCGTTTACGTCCGATGAAGTTGAATGGACAATTTCAACGCTCGTATACGGATTCAGATGGAGTGCAAGTAAACTATACCTTTTCTGCTCTTGCAGCTGTGATGGTTTCGTTCGTTGTTGGGGTCATTTCCGGTCTTTTTGGAATAGGTGGCGGGTCTCTCATGGTACCGGCGATGATTCTCTTATTTGGATTTCCGACAACAGTTGCGGTTGCGACCTCTATGTTTATGATTTTTCTTTCAAGTATAACAGGTACCCTGACGCATTTAGCGCTTGGTAACATTCAGTGGTTTTTACTACTCGGATTAATTCCAGGGGCCTGGATTGGAGCAAAGTGCGGCTCGTTTATTAACCAGAAACTTTCGGACAAAACCATCGTTGTGATTTTAAGATGGATGTTAATTATTGTCGGTGTCCGGCTTATCTGGCAGGGAACGATGGGGTAAGAAAGGAAGAGTGTCTTGACTTCTAGAACATTACAATTTTATTATACGAACGATCTTCACAGTCATTTCGAAAACTGGTCCAAGGTGTCGTCCTATCTCAAAGAGAAGAAGCGCATGCACGAGCTTCAAGGCACACCCTATCTCCTTCTCGATTTAGGGGACCACTCTGACAAGGTTCATCCAATGACTGAGGGAATGGTTGGAAAAGGCAACGTTCAGCTGTTAAATGATCTTCAATACGATTACGCTACAATTGGTAATAATGAAGGCATTACGTTTTCAAAAAAAGAGCTTGAAGCGCTTTATACTGAGGCTAGCTTTGAGGTGATTGTGGCGAACCTCTATCATCAAGACGGCACAAGACCCGCATGGGCGGCCCCTTATAAAATTCATGAGTTAAATGGTGTGAAAGTGGGGATTATTGGCATTACGATTCCGTATGAGCAATTTTACTCGCTATTAGGTTGGAAAATCGATTCGCCATATGATTTTCTGCAAGCCATGATCGATGAAGTACGTCAACAATCAGATGTTGTCGTGCTGATGTCTCATATGGGACTAGGCAATGACGAACAAATGGCCCGAGAAATGAATGGCATTGATATTATTATCGGTGCTCATACCCATCATGTATTAAAGCATGGGATGCTTGTAGAGGACACGCTCATTACACAGGCAGGGAAAAACGGGAATTACGTTGGAGAAGTGACCGTTTGCATCGATATGGACACAAGGGAGATTACGGATAAAGAGGCTTATGCGATTTCTGTTCGAAATCGGAAAGAAGATCGCCCAACTTTTGAAATGATTCAGCGATTAAGTACAGAAGCACAGTCGATGCTAGAAGAAGTTGTCTGTCGACTTGAGCAGCCTCTTGAATCTGAGTGGTTTCAACGGTCGGTTTTAGCGGATGAATTAGCCGCTGCCCTTCGAGAATGGTGTCATGCAGATATTGGCATGATTAATGCAGGAATGCTCCTTGATGGGTTATCAGAAGGTCACGTCTCACGAGAAGATCTCCACCGCATTTGTCCTCATCCCGTAAATCCTTGTAAAGTGATCTTAAGAGGAAGTGAGTTACGCGAAATCATTTCCCACGCCATGTCAGATGAAATCGTGAAATTAAGTTTTAAAGGACTAGGATTCAGAGGAGAAGTGATGGGCATCATGGCATTCGACGGTCTGGAAGTGACGACGGTTGAGATGGAAGACGGGCTTCGTCATGTCACTGACGTTCTTCATAATGGTCATCCACTCATATCTGATCAAGAATATGCCGTGGCCACAGCTGATATGTTCACGTTTGGTAAATTCTATCCACAAATGAAGCACGCAAAGAAGAAGTATTATCTTCCTGAAATGCTTCGTGATCTTCTTGCCTGGCGTCTTGAGAATAGGCATTAAAACTTTGTACGTATGATTGTCAAACATGCTGTTGGTTTCATATAGATATAGTGATATTCATTCAGGTCAGGAGGCGGGAATGACGTGATCACTATGACACCAATCATGATTGACGGTCATCCGTTTACAGCAGTTAGTATGCAGCTTCCAAAAACAAATTTTCTAGCGGTCATGAACAAAAATGGCTATATCATGTGTGGCGCACTGGATGTTGCCTTACTTAATGAGAAGTTAAGTGACCGGAAGATTATTGCAGGAAGAGCTGTAGGCGTAAGATCGATTGATCAGCTGCTTGATGCCCCACTTGAATCTGTTACGCTTGAAGCAGAAGCGCGAGGCATTAAAGTCGGCACAAAGGGCAAAGATGCCATGCTGAAGATGATGTGAAAAAAGCCGTAGCATCCTTGCTTAGGCTTTTTTCTTTTTTACTAAAAATCACTTACTAGGGAAGCAGAATTCTGGAGAAATTGTCCATACTTCTCTCTTTCATGGCATATACATGAGGAAGAGAAGGGAGGGTTCATGTTGTTTCGAACTCGTAGAAAATTCTTTAGAAAGGGGCCGCTTCCCTTTCGTTATGTGTTTGTCATCTCCTTCCTACTATTCATTTTTATGACGGTCCAAGGGCTATGGATTGTTGAGAAAGGAATAAAGCCTACACTGATTGAAATTGCCCGTACAGAGACGAATCGGATCGCAACAATAGCGATTAACGAAGCCATTAATCAGAAGATGGCTGAAGAAGTAGATAATTATCAAGATTCGTTAATAAAAGAAGTAACTGACAATGAAGGAAAGTTGGTGCGAGTTCAGATTAATCAAAGGGCAGTTACTCAGGTGCTTGCCCAATCAACTGAAAAAGTACAGCGATTTCTAAAAAGTGTGGAAGACGGAACGTTAGATTACTGGGCTGAACAAAATGGTGTGGAGCTTGAAGTGGATGATCAAACATCGTTGGATAATGGGATCATTCATTATATTCCAATTGGTCAGGCGTTTGATAACACGTTACTTGCCAATATGGGACCAAAAGTTCCTGTACGTTTCACAGCGATCGGTGAAGTGAAGTCTGACTATAAAAGTACAATTGAACCAGTTGGTATTAATAATATTTCTGTCGACATTCGGGTTCACATTGAAGTGAAAGTAAAAATCGTTATCCCATTTGCTACGGATTCTGATGTGGTGACGACGGATATTCCCGTTTTATTAACGATTATTCCAGGTGAAGTACCAAATTTCTATAACAATGGTTCAGAAGGTGGGTTACCTACTCCATCTATTCAAATTGATGATATGGAATAATCTACAATTGCAGAATGAGAGAAAGTAAGGTATACTTTAAAACTGAACTTAATATTGTTCCTTATCTTATACGATGAGGTAGAGGAGCAGATCCTCATGAGTACGTGTTGGGAGAATGACACCAATGATCAGCATCGAAAGGGAGATCTGCCGAAGCATAAATAACGGTCACATTATTTATGTTGGGGCGGCATTGAAAAAGTGTCGAACTGTCATTATGAGTCTAACTTGTAATGGAGAACTACTGATCGGGGTGGACACTTAACATTGACTCGGTGAAGCGAGCAATGATAGGACCAATCCTATCATTGCTCGCTTTTTTTGCGTTCAGAAACAAGCGGCTGAGGGGTAGGCGTCCATTCCGGTTTGCATGACAATCATTTATTTATTAGGAGGATATTCATGGAGAATTCAATTCTATCCATTATTCCACCGCTCATAGCTTTGCTAATGGTAGTGGTGACAAGGAAAGTGCTTCCTTCACTTGGAGTGGGCATTATTCTTGGTGCACTTATGATCAACAATTGGAGTGTGCCAGGATCATTAAACGAGATTTATACAATCGTGAAAGGGATTTTTATTGATTCTGAGAGCGGTGGCTTAAATACTTGGAACATGTACATTATTTTCTTCTTACTTTTATTAGGAATGATGACAGCCTTTATCTCGATCTCAGGTGGTAGTCGTGCCTTTGGTGAATGGGCGATGAAACGCGTCAAAACAAGAGTTGGCGCACAGCTTGTAACAGCCGTATTTGGTATTATTATTTTTATTGATGATTACTTTAATTCGCTAGCCGTTGGTAATGTGAGTCGACCGATTACGGACAGGCATAATGTATCAAGGGCAAAACTTGCTTATATTATTGACTCCACTGCAGCACCGATGTGTATTATCTCCCCGATTTCAAGCTGGGGTGCTTATATTATCGCACTTATTGGTGGCGTACTAGCGACACATAGTATTACAGGTGTTGGCGCATTAGAAGCGTTTATCAGAATGATTCCAATGAACTTATACGCCCTCTTTGCTCTAGCCATGGTTTTCTTTGTGAGTTATTTTGATATCAATTTAAAAGCAATGAAGGTTCATGAAGATCGTGCCCAGAAAACTGGAGAGGTTCTTGATCCCGACCAAGGAGCCGTACCTGGTCAAACAACGGGTCTTCCTGAAAGTGAAAAAGGTAAAGTAGCAGATCTTGCATGGCCGATCATTATGCTGATTGCAGGAACTGTGGCGTTTATGATTATTACAGGCATTCAGGCAGTGAGCGGAACAGATACAGCAGTAACCGCTCTGTCGATTTTTGAAAACACGGATGTTGCCGCATCGCTTCTATATGGTGGATTAATTGGGCTTGCAACCTCTCTCATTTTCTTCTTTATGAAACGAATGGGCGGTTCCGTGCTTGGTAAAGGAATATGGGAAGGAATTAAGTCAATGCTTCCGGCGGTATACATTCTTTTCTTTGCGTGGACGCTAATTGAGATTATTGGAAGTCTTGGAACAGGAAAGTATCTTGCAGGTCTAGTAAATGACCACATTATGATCGGCTTCTTGCCCGCCATTTTATTCTTGCTTGCAGGAGTAATGGCCTTTGCAACAGGTACGTCATGGGGAACATTTGGCATCATGCTTCCAATCGCGGGTGAGATTGCTGCGGCAACCGATCCTACTTACATGCTGCCAGTTCTTGCAGCTGTCCTTGCCGGAGCTGTATTCGGTGATCATTGTTCACCGATTTCAGATACAACCATTCTTTCTTCTACAGGTGCAGGAAGTCACCATATCGATCATGTGATGACTCAGTTGCCTTATGCCTTGCTCATAGCAGGAATATCATTGCTTGGCTACCTTGTTTTAGGATTTACAGGTAGTGCAATTATTGGATTCATTGTAACAGCCATTTTCTTTGGAATTCTCGCTTTTATGCTGAAAGCAAAATATGCCAACAGACCGGTTGAAGCAGCAAAATAGTAATGGAACAGGAGGTATTTCCTCCTGTTTTTTTATGTTTTTACACAAAAATAGAGAGATTTCCATGAAAAATTGAACGATTCATACCAAAAAAGAAAAAAGATTGTTTTGACAAGGACATACGTACTAGATATACTATAAACAAAATAATCTGAATTTACTTAAAAGTCTTAACCTTTTTCTGGAAGGGGGCTTATAGTGAAAAGGGTTTAATTTTGTTCAAGGGGGTAATTCATTTGGAAAATCGTGCGCAATGGGGAACGAGGGCTGGATTTATTTTAGCCGCAGTTGGATCAGCAATAGGTCTAGGAAACATTTGGAGATTTCCGGCTGTTGCTTATGACAATGGTGGCGGGGCATTTTTTATACCTTATTTATTTGCATTACTAACAGCTGGAATCCCAATTTTAATTCTTGAATTTACAATAGGGCATAAGTTCCGTGGATCAGCGCCACTTTCGTTCTTTAGAATGAATAAAAAGATGGAATGGCTTGGCTGGTGGGGCGTTATTGTTGCCTTTGTTATCTCGACATACTACGCCGTTATTATTGCGTGGGCGATCTCGTATAGCTATTTTGCTTTTAACCAGAGCTGGGGTTCAGATACAGAAGCGTTCCTTTTTAATGACTATTTGAAATTGACGGTTGATCCTGGACAAACAGGTAGTATTGTACCAGGCGTGTTTCTTCCGTTAATTGCTGTATGGATTATCACATTAGGCGTTCTTCTTGCCGGTGTAAAAAAAGGAATTGAGCGTGCAAACAAAATTTTTATTCCTACTTTAATTGTTCTTTTCTTAATTATTGTCATCCGAGCAGTGACACTTCCTGGTGCTGCTGAAGGACTAAATGCTTTCTTTACACCGAATTTTGACAGCATTACGTCTGGTAGTGTTTGGGTTGCAGCATATGGACAAATCTTCTTTAGTTTATCGATTGCTTTTGCTATTATGATTACTTATTCTAGTTACTTACCTAAGAAGTCAGATATTACGAATAACGCCTTTATTACTGGTTTCGGTAACTCGGCATTCGAACTTCTTGCTGGTATTGGTGTATTCTCTGCGCTAGGTTTTATGGCACAACAGCAAGGACTTAGCGTTGGTGAAGTAGTGAGCGGTGGCGTAGGACTAGCTTTCGTTGTCTTCCCGCAAATTATTAATGAGTTCCCAGCATTGAACGGTTTGTTTGGATTCCTGTTCTTTGCATCACTTGTACTTGCTGGATTGTCTTCACTTATTTCCATTTCAGAAACGTACGTTGCAGGGGTTTCTGAGAAGTTCGGGATCTCTCGTACAAAAGCTGTTTTAATCGGTGGAGGAATTTCTTCCATTATCTCCATTTTATTTGCGACTCAAGGCGGATTGTTCTTCCTAGATGCAGCGGATTACTTCATTAACCAGTTCGGTATTGCGTTTGTTGGTCTTGTTGAAGTAGTCGTAGTTGCTTGGGTGCTTCGTGAGCTTAATACGCTTGAAACACATGCAAACGGCATTTCAGATATTTCGCTGAAGTACTGGTGGAAAGCTTGTCTAGGCGTCATTACTCCGCTAGTACTTGGATACATGATGTTTGATCTGTTTAAAACGAATCTTCTTCGTCAATTTGATACGCCTACTGGAAACTATGAAGGTTACTCAAACGGCTTCATCCTTTATAGCGGCTGGGCTGTCGCAGGATTCGCCATTCTGGTTGGAATTCTATTCAGCCTAAAGAAATGGGATGCGAAAGTAGAGCAGCAAAAGTATAAGGAGGTAAGCTAATATGGGTGGTAGCGCGATCTTTATGATGATTGTTGGAATGGTCATTATCTGGGGTGGTCTTGCAGCAAGTATTCTAAATGCTGTTAGAGTCTCAAAAAAACAATAAAATTAAAAGAAGAACTAGCGCGCTAGTTCTTCTTTTTTAGGATTTTTTTCGCGCTCTTTCCTGGCGTTCCCAAAGTCGTAAAGAAGGATATGGATCATATGACCATTCTGTCCTTCCATTATCTTTATAAATGCCGTAATGCAGGTGCGGTGGAAATTTCCCGGCTGTTCCTTTAGGGCCATATCCTGAGCTACCAACGTAGCCAATGATTTCACCAGGCTGAACAACGCTTCCCTTCTCAATTCCTTTTTCAAAACCGTTTAGGTGTGCATAGTAGTGGTAATTCCCATCAATGTCCCGGATACCAATCCGCCAACCACCGTATTCATTCCATCCTTTTGTTTCAACGGTTCCATAACTTGTGGCTTTAACGCCAACACCATAGGAAGCAAAAATATCTGTTCCTTCATGAATGCGAAGGCCTCCCCAACCACGTCGGTCACCCCACGTGCTTCGGTAGCTGTAGTTAGCGTGCAGAGGGACTGGAAAGGCATGTTTATCAAGCTTTAGCGTTTCGAATCGTTTGTAAACAGCACTATTGCTTGAAATGGTTCGAACCGCCTGATCGCGGTGATAAAAGTCCCATAATCCAATTTGTAAGTCTTCGAACGAAGTGCCGTATTTTTGCAAGAAGTCACCAATTGTATAAAGAAGATCTTCATCATTCGTTCGTTCTGCTTTTCCGTCTCCGTTCCCATCAAGTCCAATGCCGCCAAAAAACGAAATCGACTCTGTGCTCGTATCTTCTTTATTCGGATTTGCTGCGCCCGTCCATTTTTCTGGAGTAATGTAAATGGCTACAGCTCCTTTTTCACGAGGAATATCTTTTTGAGATCGCCTAATGCTTCGTTCATATTGATCTATTCCGGCGTAAAGATACCACGGAACGTGCGTTACGGCTTCCATTTTATGAAACAACATCATGCGTTCGTTCCTTAATTTATCTTCATCTACTTCAGCAGAAAAAACAGTAGCTGGTATGAGAAAGAAAAGAACAAGGATAAGAAAACTGTATTTTTTCAAGCGTTTCTTCTCCTTTCTTTATTTGTCATTACACTTAGTTTGCATTTCAAATCGCAAAACATTAGATCTAAATAATGGAAGGTCTAAAGTCTTAATCGTCATGAGATTCGCACTTTTTATGGAAATCGAAGGGTTATCTATGGTATTCTTTAATACAGAAAAGCGATAGGTGAGGTGAATGTATTGAGTAAGAAAGAAGAGTATCTAAGAAAACCCGAATGGTTGAAAATAAAATTAAATACGAATGAGAACTATAAAGGTCTTAAAAAGATGATGCGTGAGAAGAAACTACATACGGTCTGTGAAGAAGCGCGTTGTCCTAATATTCATGAGTGCTGGGCTGTACGTAAAACAGCGACATTTATGATTCTTGGCGATGTTTGTACGCGCGCATGCCGTTTCTGTGCGGTTAAAACAGGTCTTCCAACAGAACTGGATTGGGCAGAACCAGAGCGTGTTGCAGATTCGGTTGAACAAATGGGCTTAAAGCATGTCGTTATTACGGCAGTAGCGCGAGATGATTTGAAAGATGGCGGCGCAGCTGTATTTGCTGAAACGGTTCGAGCCATTCGTAGAAAAAATCCATTCTGCTCAATTGAAGTTCTTCCTTCTGATATGGGTGGTCAATACGAAGCGCTTGAAACGCTTATGGATGCAAAACCGGACATCATGAATCATAATATTGAAACAGTGGAGCGTTTAACGCCAAGAGTGCGTGCACGTGCAAAATATCGTCGTACTCTCGAGTTTCTTCAGCGTGCCAAGGAAATGAATCCTGAGATTCCGACAAAATCAAGCATTATGCTGGGACTAGGTGAAACAAAAGAGGAAATCATTCAAACATTGGACGATCTTCGCGCACACGACGTTGATATCGTTACGCTTGGCCAATACTTACAACCTTCGAAAAAGCATTTAAAAGTTGAAAAATATTGGACACCACAAGAATTTCTTGAGTTAAAGGATATCGCATTGGAAAAAGGATTTAAGCACTGTGAATCGGGTCCAATGGTACGTTCTTCTTATCATGCTGATGAACAAGTCAATGCTGCAAAACAAGCAACAAACTAAGAAGCCAACCCAACACTTAAATAAAAGAAAATCGGCCTGCTGAGGGCCGATTTTTTACTTCGAGATCATTTCTTTTCCGCCTGTATCGTTTAAATCCTCATTCATTTCGCCTTTCATTTCACCGTTTTCATTCTCTCCATCACTCACTTTTTTGCCCTGTGGTGCTTTTTTCATTTTAGCAATGGTATCTTCAATGCTTTTATCTAAATCACCTGTTGCCGCAGAGGCATTTTGGTACCGTTCGACTTCCGCAATCATTCCTTCTTCGTCTGAAACATACACATGGTAATACCTTGGGATAACGGAGAGGGCTGTTTTCTTAACTTGATCAGCGGTTGCATCACGGTCTTTCGAAGTGGATTTATAGGCGATTAACACTTCTTCATCTGTCACTAGCGTTGCCACATCATTCACATAAGGAAGCACGATGGCCATTGAACCGATCATATCAGACATACGATCACGATCGAGGTAAGCAATGTTTTCAGGTTGCTTTTGAGAATTCATGTTGTTTGTATTTCGTGTGTGGCGAATATAGCCAAATCCGCCTTTCTTGGCCTTTTCCTGTGAGTTTGCGGTATTCATTCCGTACTCTTCAGGATCGGTTTTGACCGGTGTTAAATCTGCATGATCAAAGGAATCAGTCGCATTTTCTCCCTGACATGCCGTAATTCCGATTGCAAGTGGCAGGATAAGCAGTATGTGTTTTTTCAAATGTCTTCACCTCCATACTGTTATCATGACCGAACTAAGCTTCTTTTTTCCTGGTATTACTTGGACAATTCCAATAAAAAAGGTATCATTAGACTAATGAGCCCATTTGAAATGAGGGAAGTAGAATGATGATAAAAGTGAATCAACATACATTTGAGTTGATGAAAGATGAAAGAGAAGGCTGGAACGAAGAAGCTTTTCTTGCTCGATATAGTGAGATTCTAGATAAATACGACTATATTGTCGGAGACTGGGGATACGGTCAGCTTAGATTAAAAGGATTTTTTGATGATCGCAATCAGAAAGCGACATTTGATACAAAATTCAGCACGGTGCTGGATTATTTATATGAATACTGCAATTTTGGCTGTCCTTACTTTGTATTAAAGAAGCAAAAGAAAGAAAATCCTAAGAAGCAACAACAAGAAGCATAAGCCCACATAGGGCTTATGCTTTGTATGGTTTTTCAGAGTCCTTTTCTGGATCATCGTGTGGTGGATGTGAGCCAGGATCCTGACGTGGTAAATGCTGGTGAAGGTTTTTATTTTCGTAGTTAAACGCACTGTAAGATCGCTGACCTTCTCGCCATGCATTCGTTTTACCGAGCTTTTTATTCACAGGTGAACCGTATGGACCCTCCGGTGTATCTTCTGGCAGGACGTAATTTCTACCCTTTTCTACGTTAGCAAAGTCTTGATAATCTTCATCATCGAACATGAATAAACACCACCTTAGGAGGTAGTGTATTCATTGCCATCTAAAATATTAGTGACTTAGAACTTCTCTCAAGAAGTTGCGAAGTTCTTCGGCATCTTCCTCATTGAGAGAGTAGGCATGCTCGAGGTTTCCAGGCTCATTTAGATCATCGTGACCGATAATTGCAAATTTGCCTCCTTGAATATCGAGGACTAAGGATTTTCCATAAAAGCGATCTGATTTTACAATACAAAGGTCAAACCGATGATTGCTTCCCATAAAGCACACGAACCTGGCTTCAGTGGCCTCTTGTTCGTCGTAGATGAGTCGTTCATCTTCCATCATAGCACCCTCCTTTTTTAGTTAATGCTATCATACCATCTTATGAAGCGGTGTCATACAAGCTTTCGTTAGAAAATGTAAGCTTTTGCATTTTAGGATATGATACACTAAAGAAAAGTATTTATATCGATTGGATTAGAGGCAGGTGTATTCCTATGTACTTTGTAGATCGTAAGAAAATTGAAGAACAGCTCATTTATTTTGATAAAATGATTGGAATATTGAAAGAAAGTTCTTTTCAGACGGAACTTCAAATGCTTGGATTAGAGAGACTTCACCATGTTTTTATTGAAAGCATGATTGATGTCGGAAACAGCATGATTGATGGTTTTATTATGCGAGATCCGGGTAGTTATGAAGATATTATTGAAATTTTGTCTGATGAAAAAGTGATTTCCACTGATAATGCCGTTCGGTTAAAAGAAGTAGTCGGCATGAGAAAACCGCTAATGCAGGAGTATGTTAACCTTCAGCATGGAGCATTGGAGCAAAACCTACAGAAAAATCTCAGTGCACTTGAGCAATTTCCTGCTGATATAAGAAAGTACTTAACGCAAGAATTGGGAGCGGTATCAGCTTTTCTTCCAGACAATCATAGTTAAAACTTGATTAATCGAAGCATGTAAAGAAAGAAGAGTGTTTTTGATGAGAGGTAGTAAAAAACGTGAAAAGCAGCTAACGTTATGCATTCAAAAACACGACCGAAGAACCGCTTTCGATAAATGAAAGCGGTTTTCTTATGGATTGGATAAATAGAAGGAGGAAGTAAAAAATGAAAAACTATAAAGGTTATTTAATTGATCTAGATGGCACGATGTACCGTGGCACTGAAAAGATTCATGAGGCAGTTGAATTCGTGAAGCGTTTAAAGGAAGCGAATATTCCTTATTTATTTGTGACGAACAATTCATCAAAACGAAAAGAACAAGTGTCTGAGAAGCTTGAGGCATTTGGTGTTCCTTGTACGCCAGATCATGTGTTTACAACAAGCATGGCGACAGCAAGCTATATCTCACATGAGAAGAGTGATGCATCGGTGTATGTAATCGGTGAAGAAGGGATTCGTGATGCGTTAACGGATGAGGGACTAACCCTTCAAGACGATCATCCAGATTACGTTGTCGTTGGCATTGACCGCTCGATTACTTATGAAAAATTTGCTAAAGCTTGTATTGCCGTTCGAAACGGAGCTACGTTTATATCGACTAATGGCGATATTGCGATTCCAACAGAACGTGGATTGCTACCTGGTAATGGTTCATTGACTTCAGTGGTTTCTGTTTCAACAGAAACGGATCCGATTTTTATTGGAAAGCCTGAACCCATTATTATGGAACAAGCTTTGGCACAGCTCGGCACATCTAAGGAAGAGACGTTGATGGTTGGGGATAATTACCGGACAGATATTCTTGCAGGCATTAACGCAGGGTTAGATACCCTGCTTGTGCATACGGGTGTCACGACAAAAGAACACTTGGAGTCAGTAGAAAAGCTCCCAACGTATACGATCCAAACATTAGATGAGTGGAAAATATAAAAACGCCCCGCGGGGCGTTTTTTCGTTTGATCATTATTCAGTTTTCTGAGCTCGATGTGCTAAGCGGCTTGAGGCCGCCGCAGCTATTGCACCGACAATATCATCAAGATACGTGTGACATTCTCCTGTCGTCTTATCATTTAATCGTTCAAGTATCCCTGGCTTTTGTTTATCGATAAAGCCATAATTAGTAAATCCAATCGAACCATACACGTTGACGATTGATAAAGCAATAATTTCATCTACGCCATATAAACCTTCATCTTTCATTAAAATATCTTGGAGCGGTTGATCAAGTAGTTTTCTCTCCGTTAATTCATCAAGTTGGATGCCTGTTAATACTGCATTTTGAACTTCTCTTTTTGATAACACACGTTCTACGTTCTGGATACATGTTTCTATTTCAAGGTTAGGGTGATATTTTTCTTGAAGGTAAAAGACGAGGTCTGCGATATCTTTGATCTCGACTCCACGTTCTTTTAATTTACTTCTCGCTGCTTTTTCTACAAGGTCCATAGGTTCTTGGCCCATTCTTGTCCCACCTAACTTTATAGTAAATTGGTATTGGATAGAGTTGATTATATTAGTATATGGTGAAGGGCGGAGAAATATGACAGTGATGTTCAGTTGAATCGATTACACCGATTGGGCGCCTTAGGCATATAGTACAAATACAAAGACGAAATGTCGGAGGGTTAGCATGCTGGAGCGGGAGATTTTTCATCAATATGGGATTGTTGTTGATCAGCAGAATGAGGAAAACGGTGGCTACTTACTTAGGGGTTCAGATCAATCAGAATTTATATTAAAACGGGCGCAACTGGAGCAGGAAAGTGAATTCCCGTGGTATGTCATGGTTGCGAACTATTTTAATCAACAGAACGAACCGACGATGTTGCCAATTGCTTCAAGAAGAGGAAAGTATATTGAAACGATACAAAATGAAGCTCATGTTCTTTATCAAAAACCGTATCAACGTCACACCCGTCATAGTGACGGCAGTCGGCTAGCACTGTTTCATCGAAAAGCAGGTAATCTTCTAGTCGCTTACAATGAATTACCGGAAATTCAACCATGGCAAATGAGATGGCAGTTCAGAATGGATCAACTTGAATCGTTTCGAGAAGAATTGAAAAATCAGGCGCAGCCTCATCGAGAATTTGATAAATGGTTTATTGAAACATTTCCATATTACTCTGGTTTAGCAGAAAATGCGATTCAGTACATCGTAGACTGCGGGATTGATACAGGAACGAATCCATTTCAAGTTAGAACGCTTGCGTTTAACCGGTATACAGCGAAATATCGTCGGAATTCAGAAGGACTGTTTCCAAATGATTTTATATTAGACCATCCAGCTAGAGATCTTGCCGAATGGATTCGATATGAGTTGGTAGAAGGCGAAGGGAACTTTGAAACAATCAGGCAGTTCTTGTGGGATTATCATGAACGTCGTACGCTGAATCAAATGGACTGGAATCTCTTATATGCACGTTTGCTTTTTCCGCTACCTTATGTGGAGACGGTTGAGCATTATTATAGTGATGGCAATTTGAAAGAGAAAGAACGGAGCTTCCTAAACTTAAAGAAATTTGTGAGAAGAGAAGGCGAGCGAGAGGAAGTTTATCGTTTGTTATTTCAGGAGTTAATGGGAGATTACGGGAGCCAAATGAGACGTGTGGATTGGTTAAGTTAAAACATAAAAAATCCCCTCTAGTCTAGAGGGGATGGATGTGTTTGGTTTAAAATACTTGCTCGAGTTCTGTTACACCAGGGACTTCTTCAAGTAGTGCGCGTTCGATTCCTGCTTTAAGTGTAATTGTGGAACTAGGGCAGCTGCCGCACGCTCCCATTAGACGTACTTTAACTACGCCATCTTCGATGTCTACAAGCTCTACGTCTCCGCCGTCACGCAGGAGGAATGGACGCAGTTTATTCAATACATCTTGTACTTGCTCTTGCATCATTCATCGACTCCCTTCATACTTCCATTATACTAATGATGATGTGAAAAATCTATGTGTTATTGTGGAATGATTATTATTCTCATCTTACTTTATCATGGTATGAAATCAGATTCAAGATGGAACATCTAGGGAAATGATTGCTAGAATTAAAAAAGGCGAATGGTTCTTTTCTGTCTCAATGGAATAAGGTACAATAAAGGTAAATGGATTGAATAGAAAGGACGTTTTTCATCATGGAGGAAGTACTTGTCTATGGAGCAGGCGAACGTTGTGCAAGCTGTGTGAATCTGCCTTCTTCAGAAGAAACGGCTGAATGGCTAAAAGCTGCCCTTGATCGGAAATATCCGGATCGACAAATTGCCGTTCGATATATTGATATTCATAGTCAACTTTCAGGAGCAGAAGCGATTTTTGCCGCTAAAGTAATTGATGAAGATCTATTTTATCCCGTCATTGTCGTTCAAAATGAAATTGTCTCAGAAGGAAATCCAAGGTTGAAAGATCTCTATGCTGTATTGGAAGATCAATCAGCTACGGCATAATAAGGCAAGACGAGCGAGTTGAAAGCAACTTGCTCTTTTTTTAATTTCGAGAAGGAAACAAATGGATAATTAGAGAAGATAAGGAGGTTATTGTTATAAATTTATTTAGGAGAGATGACCATTGGAGACAGAATCAGTCACGGAAATTCGGTTACAGCAAGAAGAAACAAGCTCATACTTTGACGGTGGACTATTCCAGCTTATTGGCTACACTTTGTTAGGCTGGATCGTTACGGTCATAACATTAGGTATTTGTTTTCCATGGTCTTACACAATGATTTATTCATGGAAAGCAAGACATACGGTAATTGGTGGAAAACGACTTGGTTTTGATGGTACTGCAGTACAGCTTTTTGGTAATTGGATAAAATGGTGGCTTTTAACCATTATAACTTTAGGAATCTATAGCTTCTGGTTATATATTGCTCTTGAAAAGTGGAAAACGAAGCATACACACTTTGTAAATTAAACAAAGGATCCGTTCGTTGATTACACATATACTTTTCTTGCGAGTTTTATCAAAAAACCCCTCCACTAATGTAGTAGAGGGGTATTGAATTAACCATTATGATTTTTATACATCCATAAGATCCCTGACTTAAGTAGACGCGGTACCCGACCAGTGAGTGGTCGATTCGCCATGACGCCAAAGCCATGTTTGCTTCCGAGTGAGCCAAGCGTTCCTTTGATTTTAATCGGTGGAAGTGCTGGTGGTGTTTCGTTTTTCCATTGCTTTTGTAGCACAAGGGCAATTTGTTCAGCCTGTTCTTCAGCAAGCTGAGCACTTGGTGCATGTGGCAAACTTGCGCAGTCGCCAACAACAAATGCATTGTCGTGATTTGGAATAGAGTGGTAATCATTAAGGATAATCCGCTGCTGTGGATCTTTTTCTACGTCTAGCTCACGAACGATTTTGTTTGGCTGAATGCCGGCTGTCCAAACAATTGAGTCACAGTGAACGGGTTCCCCATGATTAAAAAGGGTATTCGGTTCTACTTTTGTTATATTGGATTCACTCACAACCTCGACATCACGTTCTTCAAACCAAGACTGTACATATTTTCCGAGTCTTTCAGGAAAGGCAGAGAGGATCGTATGACCACGATCAAACAATTTGACTTGAAGGTCTGGTCTGCTTTCGTGAAGTTCACTGGCGAGCTCAACGCCACTCAGGCCAGCACCTACGATGCCAACGATTGAGTTAGCACCAAGGTTGTTTAAGGTTTCATACGTTCTTCTTGAAGAATCAATGGTTTGGATGCTTAGTGTATGAATATCAGCGCCTGGTACATTATGATATTTGTCTTCACAACCAAGACCAATGACGAGGGTGTCGTAAGCGAGGTCGTCATCATCTTTTAAGTGAATCACATTTGAGTTTAAGTCGATGCCACTAATTTCACCATATTTGATTTCAAGCTTTTGATGAACTGGAAATTGAACGCGTATGTGATGATCACTTGCTGTTCCGGCAGCAAGCGCGTAATATTCCGTTTTCATACTATGATAAGGATTTCGGTCAACAAGCGTAATCGTGAGGTCTTCTGGTAAATCAGATGAAAATAATTTCTGTAGAATGCGCATACCACCGTATCCGCCGCCTAATAGCACTAGCCTTTTCATGATAAGAGGTCCCCTTTGATAAAATTCAATAACGCCGTCTTCCTATATAAAGTAGAGAAGCTAAAGAAGAAGTTAAGATTTAGGAAGAAATAAGGAAGCGACACGCGCTATACTATACTTATACATTTGAATTTTTTATGACAGTTAAAATTATAGCGAAACTGAGACTTATGTACAATAACATTTCTGAAATGCGTAACTGGGGAGTGGCATTTAAATGAAAACAATTGAATTTTGCGCTGGAAATTTAAGGGATAACAAAAAGGTATGGGAAGTATTCGAAAAGGTACCAGGAGTTGAGTTGATCGATTATGGTTGTCTTGGTTATTGTGGGAACTGCTATAGTGAGGCGTTTGCGATTGTTGAGGGTCGCTTAATCAATGCTGAGACGTCTGAAGCTCTAATTAAAAAAATCACGCAAAAATTAAATGAGGACAATTAAGGGCTTTCATTGCTCATATTCTGTGTTATAATGACAAAGGTTCATTGAAGTCTGATAGAGAGAGAGCAGACTTTTTATTTTCCGCTTAACCGCGAAAAATGTCGAATTTTCAGACGATGAAAAACACTGTTTGTAAGCGCTGTATTTGGCTGAGTGCTATAATATTTCTATTTTAAATCTGGTAATGGGGTAGCCTATGCTTATAAACGGATACAATATTTAACGAGGGGTGTAAAATATGCAAATACTATGGGGATTTGGTGGTATGGCTGTACTTTTTGCCATTGCCCTAATCTTTTCAACAAACCGTAAAGCGATTAACCTTCGTACGGTGCTAGGAGCACTTGCGATTCAGGTCGCATTTGCATTTGTGGTACTTAAATGGGAAGCGGGTAAGGCAGCTTTAAAACAACTATCCTTATTCGTTCAAGATATTATTGGATACGCTAATGAAGGAATTGGGTTCCTATTCGGTGGCTTAATTGGGAATGAAGACATTGGGATGATCTTTGCTTTTCAAGTTCTAACCATTATTATCTTCTTCTCGTCTCTTATTTCTGTTCTTTATTACCTTGGTATTATGCAATGGGTTATTCGTATCCTTGGTGGAGCGATCTCATGGGCACTTGGAACAAGTAAAGCAGAATCTTTATCAGCAACAGCGAATATCTTTGTTGGTCAAACAGAAGCACCGCTTGTTATTAAACCTTACCTGGATAAAATGACGAAATCTGAGTTATTTGCCGTTATGACAGGTGGACTTGCTTCCGTGGCTGGTTCTGTTTTAATTGGTTATTCTTTGCTCGGTGTACCGCTTGAGTATCTCCTAGCGGCAAGTTTCATGGCAGCGCCAGGTGGTCTATTAATGGCCAAGCTAATTATGCCTGAAACAGAAACACCAGAAACAGCTAAAGAAATTAAAATGGAAAGAAATGAAGATCACGTTAACGTGATTGACGCTGCAGCACACGGTGCATCAGACGGTCTGAAACTTGCTTTAAATGTTGGAGCCATGCTTCTTGCATTTATCGCCTTAATTGCGCTTCTAAATGGCTTACTTGGTGCAGTTGGCGGTTGGTTTGGTGCTGGTGGCTTAACGATTCAACAAATTCTTGGTTATGTGTTCTCACCACTTGCGTTTGTAATTGGTGTTCCATGGCAAGATGCTGTCCAAGCAGGTAACTACATTGGACAAAAGTTGATCCTAAACGAATTTGTGGCTTTCTCTTCTTTCGGTCCGGAAATCAGCGCTGGTAACCTATCTGATAAATCAGTTGCGATTATCAGCTTTGCTCTATGTGGATTTGCAAACTTCTCATCTCTTGCCATCCTACTAGGTGGACTAGGTGGTCTTGCACCGAAACGTCGTCCGGAAATTGCAAAGTTTGGAATGCGCGCGATCTTAGCTGGTACGCTTGCAAACCTGTTAAATGCAGCAATTGCGGGTATGCTTATTTTCTAAGTTGAAAGCCTCTTTTAAAGGGGCTTTTTTTTATGGTTGTTTTATCCTTTTGTGATGATAATTCAAGCACCGCATTGTTGTATTTTTATAATTTTACGATATACTTGTTTAATTAAAAGGCAGGAGGGATCACTGATGAGTAGCTTTGAACATACATTGCCGTATGATCGTATGATGGGCGACGTTTACGTTCCAGAATGCCCATTTTGTCAGACGGAGAATGTATTAACACCGATGACAGAACGAGATTATCAGCAGGGCTGTGAAGAAATTAAAACAAGACTCGTGATGCCTTGTTGTAACGGCAAGCTCGTGATTGAAAAAATTGATAGCGATTATTTTTGGACGACAGAAGCCGTTCGGAAAAACCAAATAAAAAGATAGAAAGAGTGACAGCATTGCAGGAAATTACTTATACAAAAATGCATGGCCTTGGCAATAACTACATTTACATCAACACATTTGAGCAACCATTAAACGAAGGTAACCTTCCTCAATATGCAAAAGAAGTGTCAGATGTTTACACGGGCATCGGATCAGACGGCATGATCTTGATTTGTCCATCAGATAAAGCTGAAGTGAAAATGAGGATTTTTAATAAAGATGGATCAGAAGGTAAAAACTGTGGGAATGGATTACGCTGTGTAGCCAAATACGCTTATGAAAATAAGCTTGTTTCTGAAACGAAATTTGCGATTGAAACGCTAGCAGGGCTCGTGCAAGCAGAAGTTCATCTCGTTAATGATGTGGTTGAAACTGTAACAATTGATATGGGAAAACCCCAATGGACAAGAGGGAGTCTTCCGATGAAAGGGAATGCGGAAGAAAAAGTGATTAATGAACCGATTGATTTTGAATGTCAATCCCTACGTATGACGGGAGTTTCGATGGGAAATCCTCATATGGTGATGTTTGTCGAAGATATTCATTCTGCACCTCTTACGACGGCGGGACCTTATTTTACTGATCATGAACTATTTCCAGAGAGTATTAATGTTGAATTCGTTGAGGTTGTATCAAGCGGTGAGTATCATTTTCGTGTATGGGAACGAGGTTCAGGTATCACACAAGCATGCGGAACGGGAGCGTGCGCCGCTGTAGTAGCAGGTGTATTAAATGAAAAAACGCCTAAAGGAACAAAGGTAACGGTTCATCTTGCTGGTGGTGACTTGGACATTACATGGGATATTGATGACCACGTGTGGATGACGGGGCCGGCTGTCACCATTTCAACAGGAGTATACTTCGTGAAATAGGTTGTTTGTCAATAAAAGGATGTTCATGTAGAATGATAGAAGGTTTAGATGGACGTAGAGCTTGTAAAATAGAAAAATGCAGCGATACAATAGCGAGATATTATGCTACCTTCCATCGCTCTCGAATGAAACCATCCTCAAGTACTAGCATATAGTCAAAAGCTTGATGAGAAGCATAATATAATCTTACACTTGAAATATAGCGAGCGGCTGAGGTTCAATTGTTGAGCTTAGTTCGCTCGCGCGGTATACTAGAAGTAGCATTACGGTGATTGGAGGGATTTTAATGATCCATTTATCTGAAGCTGCAGCAGCACAGGTAAAAGAAATGATGAAGCAAGAAGAAGGTGACAACCTTTACTTGCGTGTCGGCGTAAAAGGTGGCGGCTGTACTGGTTTAAGTTACGGTATGGGTTTTGATACTGAAATGAAAGCCGATGATCAAGCGCTAGATCCTCAGCATGGCGTCACGATTATTATGGACAACGAAAGCGCACCAGTTTTAGATGGTGTGAAGATTGATTATAAACAAAACATGATGGGCGGCGGGTTCACAATCGACAACCCGAACGCGATCGCATCATGCGGCTGTGGTTCTTCGTTTAAAACAGCGACGAATGCTGGTTCGCCGGAGAATTGTTAAGCATGAAATTGAAACTTCTCTATTGTTCTATTTTTATAGAACGAATAGAGAAGTTTTTTTATGATATGTTTTAGGGAATCTCTCTATGAAAACAGCTAAAATGTTATCTTTTTTACCACTAAAGGAAAGGAAACGAGACGAAAATGATGTGAGTCACGGTACATATGGATCACGAACCGCCTTGCATTTACTCGATCAAGAACTGAAGGAGCACTTGAATTTTCAAGAAAGATAAAAGAAATTGTTTTTTTGTCACAAAAAAGGGTTTTCCGTCGTTTTATCGAAAATTAGTGAATGGTGGAGAAGTTTCATCTCAGAAGGAGAAAGTGAACCAATTGTTTTTATATCATAACGATGGGGTTAAACTTCTGATTTATTCTTTATACAAAAAGGAGTGTCACAAATGATTGAAATTGGCGTAGGATTACAACTGTACACGCTGCGAAACGAATGTGAAAAAGATTTTTTTGAAACGTTAGTAAGAGTAGAAGCCATCGGTTATGAAGGTGTTGAGCTTGCTGGACTTCATGGTCATAAACCGCAAGAAGTGAAGAGCAAGTTAGATGAGCTTGGTCTGTCTGTCATCGCACATCATGTGCCAATTGAACGAATTGAAAATGAGTTAGAAGCGGTGATTGAGGAACAAAAAGTGTTAGGGAATACCCGAATTGTTTGTCCATGGTTACCTCCTGAAAGAAGAAGCGCTGAAGACTATAAGAAAGTAGCAGAGATCATGAAATATGCATCGCTCGTTTGTAGTAAACAGGGAATGGAAATCGCTTATCATCATCATGATTTTGAACTTGGTCGTAGTATTGAAGGTAGCGATCTATATCGCATTTTAGATGCACATGATGCCATTCAGGCTGAATTTGATATTTACTGGCTCAATCAAGTTGGGCATGACCCTGTTGAATGGATGCAAAAATTTGCAGGAAGATCACCAGTCATCCATTTGAAGGACCGATCAGATGATGAAAGAGAAGCAACGGTTATCCTTGGAACAGGAAACATCGCTATTGAAGAAGTGATCGAGCAGGGACACGCTTGCGGTGTGCAGTGGTGGGTTGTTGAACAAGATGACTGTGACTTCGATCCGATTGAAAGTGTGACGCAGAGTTACAAATATTTACGTGAAATTCAGCTAAAAAAATAAAAGCGTTATAATATTTTGAAAATAACGTTGAACATTCTGTGAACTTGCGTTATGATGTTTGTAATCGATTTCATGAAATCGATTACAAAAGAAGGGAGGGTCTTTTGTACTTTCAGAGGAGGATGTAACATGGCAACAATTGCTGACGTCGCAGACTATACCGGATTATCACGAGCGACTGTATCACGTGTCATTAATGATTATCCGCACGTATCGAAAGACAAGCGTCAATTAGTTCATGAGGCGATGAAGGAACTCGGGTATTTTCCAAACACGTCTGCTCGAAATCTGCGCAATCGTAGAACAAATCTTGTAGCGGTTTTGATCCCAAGGTTAACCAATCCCTTCTTCACTTTGATATTAGATGGCATTGAGAAAGTTGCTGAGGAAAATGGCTTTCAGCTTATTATTTGTCAAACAAAATCAAGTAAGAAGAAGGAACTTGAATTCCTCAATCTCTTGCAAACGAAGCAGGTTGATGGTGTGATCTTCACTTCAATAGAAAATGATTGGGAGCAAATTCAGCCATATACCGATCATGGACCGATTATTCTATGCAATGAGTATCATCACGATGCGACAGTACCAATGGTTCGATTGAATCAAGTTCAGGGGAGTTATTTAGGGACAAAGCATCTGATTGAACGAGGGCATCAGCGACTCGCTTACTGCATGGGATCAACAAGTGGACTATCCAATGATCGCCGCAAAGGATTCTTTCAAGCAGTGGATGAAGCTGGTCTTGAAGTGAAATCAGAATGGATCTTCCATGATACATATACTATGGAAGACGGTGTAAAAACATTTAACAAAATTCTAACGTTAGCAGAACGACCAACGGCCATTTTTACTGGTGGAGACGAAGTAGCAGCTGCAATGGTGAAGGAAGCGAAGCGAAATGGGCTAGATGTTCCGGGAGATATGGCGATTCTCGGATTTGATGATCAGCCGATTGCAAGTATGATTGAACCAGAGCTAACGACAATTTATCAACCAGGTGCCGAAATTGGTAGTCGTGCTATGACCATTTTTATTGATTGTTTAAAAGGAAAGCGTGAACGTGTCAGACAAAGTGTAATGGAGCTGCCATTATCGCTTATTATTCGAAAGTCGACTTAACTTACGATTTTTGTAAGCGTTATCTTTAATTTTGAAATCGATTTCAAAAATTGATATCGATTTCAACAAAACTTAAGGGGGATTTCGTATTATGCGAATATTGAAGAATAGTAAACTACTTTTTATCGTTTTGGCCCTTATCATTGTTCTTTCAGCATGTAGTTCTTCAAATAATTCTTCAAGTAATACTAGCAACAATTCAGGTGATGAAAATGCGAGTTCAGGTGATGGAGAAAAAGTTACGCTCGTTTATGCTCGTGGTAAAGATGCAACAGGTGCAACCGATGTAATGGTTGAGGAATTCGAAAAGCAAAACCCGAATATTGAAATTGAATTCCGCGAAATGCCAACAGATACGGGAGCACAGCATGATGCATATGTGACAATGTTGAACGCTGAATCATCTGAGATCGATGTGTTTGATATCGATGTTATCTGGCCTGCAGAATTTGCTCAAGCAGGGTATGTTCTTCCTCTAGACCGTTTTATTGAAAAAGACGGCATTAACATGGATGACTATAACCAGGGACCGGTAACGGCAGCAACATTTAATGGAAAGCAGTGGGCAATGCCGAAATTCATTGATACTGGAATGCTTTTCTACCGCTCTGACATGGTTTCTGAAGCTCCGAAAACGTGGGATGACTTAATGACACAAGCTTCTGAGCTCAAAGGTCAAGATGGCACGAAGTTTGGTTACTTAATGCAAGCGAAGCAGTATGAAGGTCTTGTGACAAACGCAGTTGAATTTGTCGGTTCTTACGGTGGGGCATTTATTGATGAGAATGGAGAAGTTGTCATCAATAGTCCTGAAGCGATTAAAGGTATTTCCAAGATGGTTGAAATCGCAAACTCTGATTTCGTTCCGGGTAACATCAATACGTTCACTGAAGTAGAATCTCACACAGCATTTATTGAAGGACAGTCTCCGTTTATTCGTAACTGGCCATACCAGTACTCTCTAGCAAATGATGAAGAGCAGTCTAAAATTGTAGGGAATGTTGAAGTCGCTCCACTTCCTGAAGGTGATGCAGGATCAGCATCAGCGCTTGGCGGTTGGATGGCAGCCATCAATAATTTCACTGAACATCCTCAAGAAGCTTGGGAGTTCTTGAAGTTTATGACTGGTGAAGAAGGACAGAAGATCGATGCGATTGAAGGCTCTCATGCTCCAACGCTACCGGCTCTTTTTGAAGATGAAGAAATTATCGAAGCGAACCCATTCTTTGGGGAAGAAGGATTCCAAACAGCACTTGAAGCAGCTGTTTCCCGTCCTGTAGCTCCAAACTACCCTGAAATCTCTGAAATCATTCAAATCCACATTTCTAAAGCAATTGCAGGAGAAGAAACTCCTGAAGAAGCAGCAGCTGCGATGGAAAAAGAAATGAATGAAAAGCTAGAAAAATAATAGAAAAGTTCATTAGCCTTCCACAAGAAGGCTAATGTCTTTCCTACATATTTTTTGGAAAAAAGGGCTATAAGAAAATTTGAAGTATCAAAAGCGGTGTCTAGCAATGTAACGGAACAATAAGACACCTTTTTCTTAAAGAGAGGAGCGTTGGTATGCAAACAGATATCGATCCAAAAGAGCCTATTAAAGTGGATAAACAACCCAAAAAGAAGAAAAAGAAAAACAACGATGCGGTTGTCGGTTATTTACTTCTTGCCCCAGCACTGATCCTAATTCTAGCAATTTCTATTTGGCCAGTTTTCCAGTCATTTTATTTTAGTCTTTTCGACCTTCGTCTTAATGAACCAACGAAATCAGAAGTTCATCTCGATTATCAAATTGATCTAGACCGCTACTTGCAAAACTATCCATTTCTAGTTGGCGCAATTAACTCTGAAATTGATAATGGGAATTCAAGTGAAGAGCTGACCGAGATGAAAACAACATTAGAAAATCTCGATGCCAGTATTAAAGAAAACCCTCAAGCAGCAGAAAATTATGATGTGATTAATGAAAAGCTAGACAAGTTTGAAAATATTCCTGACGATATGAAGTACGTTGAAATTGATGAAAGCGTAGCAGAGGATTTTACCTCTTCCGTTAAAGCGATCAATAATGATTTAATGACGATCAATGAAAATGGAAGTTTGGAAAAAGGCGATAAAATTGTTGGTTTATCATCCGCACTAACTGAAATTGTTGTTGAACCGAACTTTATTGGATTTGAACACTACAAAGAAAATTTAACTGATCAGCGGATGTGGAAATCTCTTTGGAACACGAGTGTATTTACATTTATTTCTGTTCTAGCTGAACTCATTCTAGGTCTAGCGATTGCCCTCCTTATTAACAAAGCTTTCTTAGGCCGAGGGTTGATTCGAGCAAGTATTCTAATCCCATGGGCGATCCCAACAGCTGTTGCGGCCCTGATGTGGAAGTTCCTTTATGATGGTCAAAACGGTATTGTAGCAAAGCTGTTTGAAGATGTTGGTTTAATTGATCGCATGGCCATGCTTCTTACAACTGATACTGGTGCCATGTTCTCTGTTATTTTTGCCGATGTATGGAAAACGACACCTTATATGGCATTGCTATTACTAGCAGGACTGCAAACGATCCCGTCTTCTCTTTATGAAGCGGCATCGATTGATGGAGCGAATAAGTGGAAGCAGTTCGTAACAATTACCTTACCACTTTTGAAAACAAGTCTTCTCGTTGCACTCTTATTCCGAACGCTAGATGCGTTCCGTGTGTTTGATTTAATTTACGTATTAACTGGTGGAGGTCCAGCGAACTCAACCGAAACGATCTCAATGCTTGCTTATACGTTGATGTTTACGCAAACGAATTTCGGTGAAGGTTCAGCGATTTCAGTTGTTGTGTTCATCTGTGTTGCCATCATCTCTGGAATCTTCATTAAATTACTTGGTGCAGAATTAATAAACGATGGAACTGGAAAGAAATGAGAATGTATTTTATCATGAAGAGGGAGGGCCAGCCAGATGAATAAGAAAGCGGGACCGATGTTTTACGTTTTCCTAGTTGTGTTTGTCTTTGTTGTCATGTTTCCGTTTTTATGGATGCTTGCAAGTTCGATTAAACCGCTAACAGAGCTCTTTGGTGAAAAAGCGTTCAATCCGTTTACGAATAACCCTACTCTACAAAACTATGTATCCGTTTTCGTAGACTATCCGTTTCCTCGCTATTTATGGAATAGTACCGTTGTTGCGACAATCACAACCGTTTACACCGTGCTAGTTGCATCATTTGCGGCGTATTCCATCGCGCGTCTGAATTTTAAAGGGAAACCGATTATTCTAGGTGTGGTGCTATCTGTTTCGATGTTTCCACAAGTGGCGACGATTTCACCAATTTACATTTTTCTAAAGAACTTAGGTCTTACAAATAGTTATCTTGGGCTAATTATACCGTACACGACGATCACGCTACCATTATCGATCTGGCTTCTCGTTACGTTCTTCCGCAAAATTCCGTTCGATCTTGAAGAAGCTGCGAAAATTGATGGCGCTTCCTTATGGCAAACGTATTGGAAAGTGATCATGCCACTTGCCGTGCCAGGTATTTTCACCACAGCTATTCTCGTATTTATTGCGGCGTGGAATGAGTTTTTGTTCGCCCTTACAATTAACACGGCAGATAAGTTTAAAACTGTACCAGTCGGAATTGCCCTTTTCCAGGGACAGTATACGATCCCATGGGGCGAGATTTCTGCAGCGACAGTTGTTGTAACGGTTCCGCTTGTCATTATGGTTCTGATTTTCCAAAGAAGAATTGTATCAGGTTTAACATCAGGTTCAGTAAAAGAATAGATAAAATAGGAGTGGATTTGAATGCTTAACGTTACAGTATGGAATGAAAATCGTCACGAACAAACTAGTGAAGAAGTAAGAAGCGTGTATCCAAATGGGATTCACGGTGCTATTGCAGTATTTCTAAAAGAGGACTTTGAAGTAAAAACGGCAACTTTGGACGAGCCTGAACATGGCTTATCTGAAGAGGTGCTAAACAACACGGACGTTCTTCTCTGGTGGGGTCACATCGCCCATGAAGAAGTATCAGATGAAATCGTGAATCGCGTTCATCAGCGAGTTCTAGATGGCATGGGCCTTATTGTGCTTCATTCCGGTCACTTTTCTAAAATTTTCAAAAAATTGATGGGAACAGGCTGCGATTTGAAATGGCGTGAAGCAGATGAGAAAGAAAGAATGTGGGTTGTGGATCCAACGCATCCGATTGCAGAAGGTCTTGGGGAGAAAATTGAACTTGATCGAGAAGAAATGTATGGAGAGCATTTCGATATCCCGGCACCTGATGAGCTTGTGTTTGTAAGCTGGTTTGAAGGCGGAGAGGTCTTCAGAAGCGGCTGTACATATAAGCGTGGTCAAGGGAAGGTCTTTTATTTTAGACCAGGGCACGAAACGTACCCAACCTATTACCACAAAGATATTCAACGCGTAATGAAAAATGCGGTTGCCTGGGCCAAGCCTACAACGATACCAAAGCCTGTCTATGGAAATGCAAAACCGCTTGAAACCATCGCGTCTAAATAAGAGAGGAATTGAGGAGGAGAAACCATGAATGAATTAAAAATTGGTGTTATCGGATGTGGGAGTATTGCGAAACACCGTCATTTACCAGAATACGCGGCAAACACACAAATAAAAATTATTGCGGTTTGTGACATTGTTAAATCAAGAGCGGATGAAACCGCCGTACTTTATGGGGCGAAGTCCTATGAAAGTTATGAAGAGTTGCTTCAAAATAGTGAGGTTGATGCAGTAAGCGTTTGTACACCAAACTACCTTCATGCTCCGATTTCTATTGCTGCATTAAAAGCAGGAAAGCATGTTCTTTGCGAAAAACCAATGGCAACGTCACGGGCAGATGCAGAAGAGATGATCGAAACGGCTAGCACGAGTGGAAAAAAGTTAATGATTGCGCACAATCAACGATTCGTTCCATCTCATGCCAAAACAAGGGAGATACTAGCCAGCGGTGAAATCGGCAAAGTTTATAGCTTCCGAACCGCTTTTGGCCATCCTGGGCCTGAAGGTTGGAGTGTGGATGGCAAAGAGAGCTGGTTCTTTGAGAAGGATAAAGCATTTATTGGAGCAATGGGAGATCTTGGCGTTCATAAGACAGATCTCATCCGCTATTTGTTAAATGAAGAAATCGTAGAGGTTGGTTCATTTGTTGAAACGAGCGCGAAGGAGTTTGCGACTGTTGATGATAATGCAGTCTGCATCTTAAAGTCTGAGAGTGGTATTATTGGAACGCTAGCTGCAAGCTGGGCTTACACAGCGAGTGAAGATAATTCAACGATTATCTATGCTGAGAAAGCGATCCTAAGACTTGAAGACGATCCGGTGAATTCACTAGTTGTTCAGTATCAGACAGGTGAAGTGGTGAAATATGAACTTGGTGGCATTCAAACGAATGATAGCGGAGGACAATCGAGTTCCAAGGTTATTGATCAATTTGTAGACAGCATTTTAGTTGATAAAGAAGTTCCTGTAAGCGGTACAGAAGGAATGAATTCACTACAAGTTGTTCTCGCAGCACTAGAATCAAATGAAACAAAGCAAATCATTAACCTGAGGTGATCAAGTGAATAAATTACGTATGGGGATTATCGGGTCTGGCGGCATCGCTCAGTCCCGCCATATCCCAGCGTACCAACAGCTCTCTGAACAAGTAGAGTTGTTTGGTGTTTATGATGTCGATTATGAGAAAGCGAAGCAAGCGGCTCTGGTGTTTGCGATTCCGAATGTCTATGATGACGTTCAAGCTCTATTTAAAGAAGTAGATGCTGTAACGATTTGCACACCGAATAAATTTCATGCTGACCTTGCTGAACAGGCTCTTACTGCTGGTGTTCATGTTCTATGTGAGAAACCAATGGCCATGACTGTAGAAGAATGTGATCGCATGATCGCAGCTGAGAAAATGTCTGGCAAAATTCTATCCATTGCATATCATTATCGTTTTATGAAAGAACCGCGTGCCGTACGTCAACTCATTCAAGAGAATGAAATCGGTGATCCAATGGTCGCAAGAGTACAGGCTCTCCGTCGTCGAAAAGTGCCAGGCTGGGGCGTGTTTACGAATAAACAGCTTCAGGGTGGTGGAAGTTTAATTGACTACGGCTGTCACTTCCTGGATTTAAGCATGTGGTTGATGGGGAATGCGAAGCCAGTTGAAGTGACTGGCACAACCTATAATCGTCTCAGCAAAACGCCTGCGCAAGTAAATCAGTGGGGGACGTTTGATCATGAAACATTTAATGTAGATGATCATGTAACGGCATACATTCGATTTGATAACAACGTCTCCATGCTTTTTGAAACATCCTGGTCCGCTAACATTGCAGAGGACAAAGAAACGGTGAGCATTTCTGGAAGCGATGGAGGAATTGATGTCTTTCCATTTCAATTAAATAAAGCACAGCACGGTATGCTTTTAAACACGAGTAGCCAGTGGACGCCTGGAGATGAAGATCCAGGTTTGCCTCAAGCAGCAAACTTCGTTAACAGCTGCCTTGGCCTCGAACAACCGATCGTGAAATCAGAAGAAGCGAGACGCGTCTCACAAGTAATTGAAGCGATCTATGAAAGCTGTTCCACTGGTAGAAGCATTCGACTTGATTAAAAACTTAAGAGGAGTGATCCTATGAAACTAGGTGTATTTACTGTTCTATTCTCAGATAAGTCATTTGAAGAAATGCTCGATCATGCGAAAGCGTCTGGACTGAAAGCGGTCGAAATAGGTACGGGGGGCTATCCAGGTGATGCGCATTGCAATCTAGATGAATTGCTCGAAAGTGAAGAAAAGCGCTCCGAATATCTTGATAAAGTTCATTCAAGAGGTCTTGAGATTAGTGCGTTTAGCTGTCACGGAAACCCGATTTCTCCTGATAAAAAATTTGCTGAGGAGTGCCATGATACGTTCGTTAAGACTGTGAAATTAGCATCGGCAATGAAAGTTCCAGTTGTGAATACATTCTCAGGAACGCCTGGAGATAGTGAAGACGCGAAAAACCCAAACTGGCCTGTCACGCCATGGCCTGCTGAGTACTCAGATATATTGAAGTGGCAGTGGGAAGAGAAGCTAGTGCCTTATTGGAAAGAGTGGGGGCAATTCGCGAAGGATCATAATGTGAAAATTGGTCTTGAACTTCACGGCGGTTTCCTAGTCCATACGCCTTACACAATGCTGAAGCTTCGTGAGTTAACTTGCGATGCTGTTGGTGCAAACCTTGATCCAAGTCATATGTGGTGGCAGGGAATCGATCCAGTCGCAGCGATTAAAATTCTTGGAAAAGAAAATGCGATCCATCATTTCCATGCGAAGGATACGTATATTGATCAGGATAATGTGAATATGCACGGCTTAACCGACATGCAGCCGTACGGCGAAGTGAAAACGCGCGCATGGACGTTCCGTTCTGTCGGCTGCGGACATAGCAATCAAGAATGGTCACATATGATGAGTGCACTACGTACATATGGCTATGACCATGTCGTTAGCATTGAACATGAAGATCCACTCATGTCGATTAACGAAGGGTTCCAAACCGCGGTTAAGAACCTTCAGTCTGTCTTAATTGTTGAACAGCCAACGGAGATGTGGTGGGCTTAAATTCATTTACAAAGAAACCCCGATGCATACAGCATCGGGGTTTTGCTCACTTATTCCGTTTCTTTTTTCCACTTTTCATCAATAAGCATTTTACCTGGCCAAGTATATGCCATAATGCCACCATCAGCTGTAATATCTTCACCTGTTACATAAGAGCTATCGTCCGATGCTAAGAAAAGAGCAACCTTTGCCATTTCATCAGGACGTCCAAGTCTTCCAAGCGGTGTAATCCACTTGTTGGCATCTCTAAATTTCTGACCCATTTCTTCTTCTTTTGTACCTGCAAGTTCATCGATTAAAGGCGTTTCAATCGTACCAGGAGAGAGCGAGTTTACGCGAATTCCCTGTCTTGCGTAGTCGATCGCCATGGCTTTTGTAAAGTTCGTAATCCCGCCTTTAGCCGCATTATAGCCTGAGCGATCAAGGTCTGCCGCTCGACCTGACATCGATGACGTGTTAATAATCGAACCGCCGTTGTCCATCATTAGGGGAAGTAAGTATTTGCTTGTTAAGAATGTACCGCGTAGATCAACAGAAATAATACGATCAAACAATTCAACCGGATATTCGTGTACTTTACCGCCTTCCTGATCCACTCCTGCGTTATTAAAGAGTACATCGATCGTGCCATATTCTTCTTTCACTTTGTTAGCGAAGCTTGTCACACTATCCTCACTTGAAACATCAACATGGAATGTCTTAACATTCGCACCGTCGCTATTCAGCTTATCAGCTGTTTTGTTCATCTCTTCCGTATTCACGTCCGCACATAATACGGTTGCGCCTTCTTTAGCGAAAAGTTCGACTGTTGCTTGTCCTATGCCAGTCGCAGCGCCAGTGATTACGGCTGTTTTATTTTGTAATCTATTCATAGTTAAGTCCTCCTGCAAACAGAATATTTAAGTCTATTTTGTGTTTACCCAAACCAGGAAAAAAATAATCATTAGCAATGTGCTATATAGAAAATAATTTTTATGGAAAAACATGGTTTTGGTGTAAACTATTTGTCATATCTCATGATTTCTGACGGTGATAAAATGACTGTATAGGGAGGGATTCAATTGTTTACTGTTAAGATACATGAAGAGGGGTCTGGAGATCTGGAGGTCGAAACGTTTGATGTTCGCTATCAGGCAAATGTCGCTTTTAAAGAAAAAACGCTCGCTTACTCAAATCAAACAGGCCGATACGAAATTTCGTTGAAAGAAGATTCAGGTGAAGAAATTTTGTCTACTAAAGTTGGGCTTGGATGGTAAAAACACATACATATTAAAGACCCCGTACGCTTTGTACGGGGTTTTTAACGTTTTAGTGAGAAGAATGAAAGAGGTTTTGTTTAACCGTTTTCCAATTTGGTTTCGGCGTCTCTTTCAAACTGTTATAAAGAGAGTAGCCAAGACCTACTATCATAACAATGATAAAAAGAATCTCATCCATGTGTATCCTACCTTTCGTAGAATTTACTTTTTCTTATCGAATAGGCTTGTGCTGTGGAGCGGCTGGACCTTTGCATCTGGATCCATGTAGGACTTTGCATTGTTAACAGCTGTTGGTGCTTCACCAAATCCAGAGGCGATGAGCTTTACTTTTCCATCGTATGTAGCCACATCACCAGCAGCGTAAATGCCGGATATATTTGTTTCCATCTTGGAATTAACCACAATTGAATTCTTTTCGATCTCTAGACCCCATTCTTTAATTGGTCCAAGAGAAGAGATGAAGCCATAATTTACAATTACTGCGTCAACGTCTTTCGTAATTGATTCTTCGCCTTTAACCTGCTCGAGAACGACTTGTTTAATACGCTCTCCATCCCCGATAAACTCGGTAATGTTATATGGCGTTTGAACGTTAACAGAAGAGTTCATAAGCTGTTCAACACTGTGCTCATGTGCTCTGAATTTATCGCGACGGTGAATAAGCGTTACCTCTTCAGCAATTGGCTCAAGCATGTTCGCCCAATCAACAGCGGAATCTCCACCACCAGCAATTATAACCTTTTGACCAGCAAACGCAGTAAGATCATTCACGAAATAGTGAAGGTTTTTCCCTTCATAAAGATCGGCGCCTTCTACTTTAAGACGTCGTGGTTGGAATGCGCCAACACCGGCAGTAATAATAACCGCGCGCGTATAGTGCTCGTCACCCGTATTTGAACGAAGATAGAGTGTGCCGTCTTCTTGCGTTGACACTTCTTCAACAGACTGTTCCAACACCACGTCTGGATTAAATTGATTAGCCTGTTCAACAAGATTGTCCACAAGGTCTTGTGCGAGCACCTTTGGAAAACCGGCAACGTCATAAATGTATTTTTCAGGATAGAGCGCAGAGAGCTGCCCTCCAAGTTGAGGCATACTTTCAATTATTTTAACCTTAAGTTGGCGCATACCACCGTAGAATGCGGTGAATAAGCCAACAGGACCTCCACCAATAATCGTTATATCATAAAGTTCTTGTTGGTCTGTCATAGTCAGTCCCCCTAAAATTTATTACAGTGCTTTCATTATTATAATCATAATAAAAACGGAACTAAACCCCTAAGGCAAAAACACCCTTAGAACTTTCATTATAAAGGTTGAAAAAGGAAATAAAAAAGAATATGATTAGAATGGAGCGTCAGATTTGAAAATTTTATGACAAAGTGCGTGCTGGATCATCATTTTTTTGATCTAGAACGTGAAATACTTAACAATCTCTTTTGATCATATGAAGGATTGTTTATTTTGAACCAAGAGATTCCTTATAATCAGCGTTTATTGACGTTTCACGATAGGACTATGCAGGGAAAATCAACGATATGTCCGAAAAAAATACCGATAAAAGGTGGATGTGATTCAAGTGAGTAGGCCAAAAATAGCAATTCTAGGTGCAGGGTACGGCGGAATTATGACAGCAGCTCGTCTTCAAAAAGAGATGGGATCAAACGAAGTGGAAGTAACGCTTGTTAATAAGCATGACTATCACTATCAAACGACGTGGCTTCATGAACCAGCTGCAGGCACAATGCATCATGACAAAACGCGTATTATGATTAAAGACGTTATTGATATGAACAAGATTAAATTTATTAAAGACACAGTTGTAGAAGTTAAGCCGGATGAAAAACGCGTTATCCTTTCAAATGGTGAACTTGAGTACGATTATCTCGTGTTAGCACTAGGTTTTGAGCCAGCTACGTTTGGTATTAAAGGTTTGAAAGAAAACGCCTTCAGTATTCGTAGCGTAAACTCTGTTCGTAAAATTCGTGAGCATATTGAATATCAGTTTGCGAGCTACAACAATGAGTCTGACCGTCGTGATGATCTTCTAACCATTATCGTTGGTGGCGCTGGATTCACTGGAATTGAATTTGTCGGTGAATTAGCCGAGCGTGTACCTGAACTTTGTAAAGAGTTCGATATCCCGCGTGATCGCGTTAAGATTATTAATGTGGAAGCGTCCCCAACTGTTCTTCCAGGATTCGACGAAGAGCTTGTTGAATACGGCATGAACCTTCTTGAACGAAAAGGAGTAGAGTTCCGTACGAGTACGATGATTAAAGAAGTTACAGAAGACGGTGTCATCCTCGGTGAGAATGAAGAAGTGAAAGCTGCTACAGTTGTTTGGACTGGTGGCGTTCAAGGAAATTCCATCGTTGCTAATTCCGGTTTCGAAACAAACCGCGGTCGCGTACCTGTTCGTAAAGATCAGCGTACACCGGATTACGATAATGTTTTCGTTGTTGGAGACTGTGCGCTTCTGATTAACGAAGAAATTGATCGTCCGTTCCCTCCAACCGCTCAAGTTGCGATTCAAGCTGCTGGAGCTGTTTCTAAGAACTTATTAAACCTTGTCCGTGGTAAAGAGCTTGAAAGCTTTACACCGGACATTAAAGGGACAGTTGCATCACTTGGAAAAGGCGAAGCAATTGGTAAAGTTGGAAACAAGAAACTTTATGGTAGCACAGCGTCTGCTATGAAAAAAGTGATTGATAATCGCTACCTGTTCATGCTTGGTGGACCAGGGCTTGTCTGGAAAAAAGGAAAGCTTAAGTTATTTTAAGATCATCAGATAAAGAGGGCAAAGACATGATGTCTTTGCCTTTTTTCTTATCATTAAGTCGTTTTTTTTATCAATAGCATGAATCATTGTTTAGAAGAAAAACGGTGGCTGCCGTCTTAAAGGAATGGACGACTAGCCACGTTTTTCTAATCTATTCAATCGAATAGGGGCTATGGTAAAGCCTATGAGCGATCGACTTTATTTATACCTGGGAGGATGTTGTCTTGAGCAAACGAGGGAAAGTGTGGCTTGCCGCTGCAGGCATCGTTGAGTATGAATCAAAATATCTAGTCGTGATGAAGAAATATGGTGGTTTAAAAGGAAAGTGGTCCTTTCCGGCTGGGTTTGTTGATCCAGGAGAAACCGTGGATGAAGCTGCTGTGAGAGAAGTTTACGAAGAAACAGGTATTGTAGCCGAAACGATTGGAATTGCCGGTATTCGTTCCGGTGTGATTAATAACGATATAAGTGATAATTTAGTTGTTTTTCATATGAAGAGAACAGGAGGGACCGAAATAACGGAGACGGCAGAAATTGCAACTTGTGCCTTTCTAACAAAGGAAGAGCTTCTTGCAGATCCACGTACCTCTTCGATGATCCCCTCTTTCTTAAATGGAATGGATCAGTTTATGACAGAAATGAATCCTGGTAATCAGTTTCAGTACACCACATATAAATTGATGTATCATACGCCTAAGTAGCGTAGGTGAACAAAAGTGGGCAAAATCGGATTCTATCATAATAGCTGAAATGATTTGATAATTGACGAAATAATCTGATAATAAATGATGTATCCGCTTACACAGGCTGTCAAGCAGAAATTTGGGGTTTTTCTTTTTCAACGATTCTTGATATATTATCAGAAAATTACAACAAAGGAGTGGTTGATATGAGAAGAGATCAAAATAAGGCGAAAGCTACAGACTGTCCTTATTGCCAGGGAAAGGGGTACTTTCAACTGCTTCTTGGTGGATCGGAAACATGTGATAATTGTGGAGGTAGTGGAGCTAAACAAAATCCAACAAGCTAAGCGCTTAAAGGCGCTTAGCTTTTCTTTTTGTTCTCGTCTTAAGCTTGTCGCAGGTGAACAAGGCGCTTCCGCTTTTCTTTGTTCACTCTCCGTTCATTGACTAAAAAGGGACAATCCAGTAAACTAACAATGATTACTTGGGGGTGAAACAATGGCCATTCCACAGCTGATTATTTCGATGCTGTTGTTTATTGTTCTTTTCTTTGGGATTGGATTTCTGCTTAATATGCTCCTTCGTTCAACTTGGATCATGGCAGTTGCTTATCCTGTAATCGTTATCATGATTATTGATAACGTCTCGTTCTTTCAATATTTCTCGTCACCCGGTTCTTCTTTTAAAGCGTTAGGAACTGACCTTCTTTCTCTAGGAAGTGCCGATGCGATTATTTTATCCGCTGGCCTTGTTGGAGCAGTTTTTGCAGGTGTTGCAATTAGAATGCTTCGTGTAAGAGGATATCAAATGTTCTAAAAGCTTCGCCATTTGTTGGCAGAAGCTTTTTTTGCGTCATAGAATCCAAGTAACTGAATGAATAGCTTTCCACTTCTCTGGAAATGAATAGACCATGAGAGGAGTGGAAGATGTGCGAGTCATTCTGCTGATCGCAAAAGGTGTCGCATTTACCGGGCTTTTTGCAGCAGCTTTGCTATCAACTTATTTATTATTATCTGGTCTTTCGATTAATGATGTGTCAAAATGGCTGTTTCCTGAACAGGTCGTATTCAGTAAAGAGGATCGATTAACGCTTGCTAAGTCCCAGGATTGGTCACAGTATCCCGTTCACACAGTAACAGCAACTGGTTATACAGCGGGAGAAGAGTCAACGGGGAAAACGCCTGATCATCCTGCTTATGGAATTACCTTTTCAGGGGTTAAAGTGAAGCGTGATCTTTATTCCACGATTGCTGCTGATACGTCTGTATTTCCAATTGGAAGTGTTCTTTTTATTCCAGAATACGGTTTTGGTGTAGTCGCAGATACAGGAAGTGCTATTATTGGAGATCGTATCGATCTTTATTACGACACTGTTCATGATGTTTATACAGAATGGGGAAAGAAAACACTGGACGTTTATCTCATTCAAAAAGGAGAGGGCACGTTAACAGAAGAAATGCTCCAAACCTTGAATGAAGAAGAATCGATGCAAGTGTTTAGACAAGAGTTAATGAGCGAAAAAGAATAGGAAAAACAAAACGTCGGAGAAGCGCTTCTCCGACGTTTTGTATCGTGCTATTTTTCTAGAAACATGTCTTCACCTTCAAAAGCAGGGGAGCGTTCAGGATGAAGGATCGCAGCTAGTTTCACAAGGCCAGTCAATAAACGAGGAGATGGGCGACAATATAACCATTCTTCAAGGACATGAATTGGCCGGTCCTGAAGCTGCTCCCAGTCTGGTCGTTTTTTTACGATAGCTGGATTCACTTTGTTCTGTCGAACACCTACCCATGCAAGACAAATATGATCAGGTTTACGATTCACGACGTCTGCCCAGTCTGTTTGCACAGAAGCGAGCTCTACATCTCGAAATAGGTTCTTCGCACCTGCTAGCTCGCTTATTTCAGTTAGCCAGTTTGTATTCCCTGGGGTAAAAATCGGTTTAGGCCACCATTCCCAATAAATTTCTGGTTTGTCCGGAATTTGCTCACTAATTTCTTTGTAGTGTTGTATCACTTCTCTAAAACGATTGGAGAGAGAAGCGGCTTCGGGAGCCTTTTTCGTAAGTTCCCCAAGGGTAACAATATCATTGCAAATGTCTTCAAGCGAATTGGGATTTAAGATGGTGTATGAAAGCCCAAGTTCGTCGAGACCTTCAATGTTTTTTTCCATCCCTGGTACGCTTAGAGAAGCTAGGATCAGATCTGGCTCGAGCTCTTTCACACGATTCAAATCTATTGAAAGATCTGGGCCAAGTCTTGGAAGGCTTGTTACTTGCTCGGGCCAGTCCGAAAAGTCATCAACTCCGACGAGCTGATCGGTTAAGCCGAGATAGGCACACAATTCAGTATTGCTAGGACATAACGAAACAATGCGCATCAAAGTCCTCCTTCTTTAAGCAAGTTGAAAAAAGTAATAGAGAATTAAAGTTGAGATGATACCAAGTAAACCACCGACAAGAACTTCAATAGGCTTATGGCCAAGCAATTCTTTTAATTCTTCAATCTTTTCTCGCTCCTGTTTTTGCTGCCAGTTTTTGGCTTCAGATACAAATCTATTAAAATTCATCACAAGTTGGTTTAAGACAATCGCCTGTTCCCCCGTTTGCCTACGAACGCCTGTGGAATCGAACATGACGATAATACTGAACATTGCAGCAACGGCGAAAATAGGTGAATCCAGCCCTGTTTCAAGGCCAACACCAGTCGCTAACGCTGTTGTGGCAGCGGAGTGAGAGCTTGGCATCCCACCTGTGGCATTAAATAAGGACCAATTAATTTGTTTTGTAGCAATAAAGTAGATCGGTACTTTTAAGAACTGCGCAAACACAACGCCGAATAGCGCTGCCCAGAGCGGAAAGTTTAACAAAATATCCATGAGTGACAACATCTTCCTTTCTACATGATTCCTATGAATGGTGTACCCGAAGAATTGAATGTTAAATCGAACGAATGGTGAAAAAGAGGCTGATTAAGGTGTGAATCGGGCTGTGGAATGCGAGATAAACAAACATTTTGATATGTAAATGATCAGTCTATTATACCATATGACACTGCATTTGTAGTTGGCGTTCATCTCCAAGCGGCAACGTCTTCCATTGACACCAAAACTCTTTCGTGTTAACTTATTAGTGATTTACCAAACTAAAGGATTTGTTGAAAGGTTGTTGCACGATGAATGCCGTTATTCTTGCTGTTTTAATTATGCTAGGCCTTAGCCTATTTCGTATACATGTTGTCGTCGCTCTTGTCGTCGGCGCAATCGCTGGTGGTCTACTTGGAGGATTATCTCTTGATGATACCATTACAGCGTTTAGTTCTGGCCTTGGAGGCGGAGCTACCGTCGCATTGAGCTATGCATTACTTGGAAGCTTTGCCGTTGGTCTTACTCGCACCGGACTACCTGAATTGATCGTAGAACGTGCGTTAAAACTCGTTAATCGCCAGGGCGGGGATCGGAAGAAAGGGCTCGCAAAAGTACTTATTCTTTTTATCATTCTTTTGATTTCTTGTTTCTCACAAAACCTTGTTCCTGTACACATTGCGTTCATCCCGATTCTAATTCCACCAATTCTTCAAGTGTTAAATGAACTTGGACTAGATCGTCGGGCCGTTGCAGCCGTACTAACATTTGGTTTAACTGCGCCATATATTCTTTTGCCTGCTGGATTTGGGAAAATATTTCACGAAATCCTTCAGTCAAATATGGCTGATAGCGGGATGGATATTGAACTCTCTTCGATTCCAACCGCAATGCTTTTGCCAACGGCTGGTCTTGTTGTAGGTCTCGTGATTGCTGTATTCGTTTCGTACCGCAAACCTAGGACATATAAACAGCTTTCCATTGCTCAGGAGGATTCGCCTGAAACGTATACCTATTCAAAAAGGTCGATCATTTTTGCGTCTATAGCTGTTCTCGTGACACTAGCAGTTCAAATTCCCACTGAATCTATGATCCTTGGCGCATTATCAGGGATAATCGTTCTTTATGTAACAGGAAGCATCCGCTTATCTGAGTCAGAGGCCATTTTAACCGACGGAATGAAAATGATGGCGTTTATCGGATTTGTTATGCTTGCTGCGAATGGTTTTGCAGAAGTGTTAAGACAAACGGGAGAAGTTGAATCTCTAGTTACACAGGCATCAGGATTAATTGGAGATAATAAAGCCTTAGCTGCACTTCTAATGTTAATCGTTGGATTGTTTATTACAATGGGGATCGGGTCATCGTTCTCCACCATTCCAATCATCGCAGCCATTTACGTTCCACTCGCAATGGAACTTGGGTTTAGCCCAATGGCAACGATTGCGCTTGTAGGAACAGCTGCAGCACTCGGTGACGCTGGTTCTCCTGCATCTGATAGTACACTTGGACCAACGTCAGGATTAAATGCCGACGGCCAACATAATCACATATGGGACACGGTAGTGCCAACATTTTTACACTACAACATTCCACTCATCTTATTTGGCTGGATAGCCGCGATGATATTTTAAGTAAGAAAACACGGAGAGCGATCTTCGTGTTTTTTTTGATCATACTCCCTATTATGGTGCATTCTATAAAAAATGAATGGAGACATTCTGTTACACTAATAGAAAAGAAGTTATAAAAGAGGTGGAGCATGTACTTTGGAAGAGAAAAGGAACAGAACAGTCATCGCACGCCGCCTAATCAGCGCGTCACGACGGGATGGCCGGTTCTTCACGTAGGTAACGTTCCGTATTATGAGAAAGATTTGTCTAACTGGGACTTAAGAATAGGAGGACTTGTAGATCACCCTACTGTTTTTTCGTTTCAGGAGTTGCTTTCTTTACCTGAAGCATCAAAAAGAAATGACATCCACTGTGTAACTGGGTGGTCTAAGTTTGATAACGAGTGGGAAGGGATTGCCACTAGGACAATTGCGGAGCATGTAGGTATTCGAAAAGAAGCAAAATTCGTTATGGTCGAAGCAGAAGAAGGATGGACAACGAACCTTCCGCTTAAGGACTTTCTTGCCGAAACAAGTTTGCTTGCCTACAAACATAACGGAGAAGTGTTAACCCCAGAACACGGATATCCATTTAGGCTAGTTATTCCACATTTGTACTTTTGGAAAAGTGCAAAGTGGATCCGAGCCATTAAATTTCGTTCAGAAAACCAGCAGGGATTTTGGGAACGAAATGGTTATCATATGTATGGAGACCCGTGGAAAGAACAGCGCTTTGCATGGGACTAAAAAACTGCCGAACCGGCAGTTTTTTGTTTTGAAAGAATTCCTCTTAAACCGATATTTTCAAATGAAAAAATGTTTCATTTGAAGAAACAGGGATATGCGTTTAAATGTAGAAAGTATAGTTTTAGAATGAAATTTGCAAGAGCAGGAGCTGAACAATGAGCGAGAAGGTCATATAGGTTGATGCGCTCTCCTTGTCGATCATGGGAAGAAATTAATAGGAGTGATGAATTGAGTAAATTGCAGGATCATATAATGAATCATTTATCATGTGGCGTTCTGGCTATTGATTTGAATTATCGTGTAATTCAGGTGAATGATTTGGGAGAGAATATTTTAAAAGTGAAACGGAACGAGATACTAGGTGAAAGTGTGTACGATATTTTTCCTTTTGCCCCAGAAGAAGTGCGTCATGTGGAGCGGACGGTTCAAACAGGAGAAGAGTATTTTATTGAAGCGATGCCTTACCAGTGGGGAAAGTTCAATCTATATTTAACAGTTCAAACGAAGGTGTTAAGGGATTCGAACAAGATGTATGGCGCAATGGTAGAATTTCGAGATATGACACATGTTTATAAAAAGCAAGAAGAATTGATTGAACGCATGGAAGATATGGCCGTCAACGTCATTCCGCTCATGGATCAACTTGGACTGTTGCCGATTCAACCTGTCGTGGAAGAAGTGGGCTTTCATTATCTACTTGATATCGGACTTCAAAAAGTAGCCGATATGAAGGTCGATACGCTTATTATGGACTTATCTTCTATTACGTATTTAAATGACGACTTTACAGAGATGATTGCAAAGCTTTGCGGCTCGTTAAATCTTCTCGGTGTGGATATTATGATTACTGGCGTTAGGCCTGAGACTGCGCTAAGGTGGGTATCATCAGGTACGGATTACATAAAAACAACCTATCATCCTCATGTTCAGGCGGCTCTTTCGACATATAAAAATAGTAGATAAAAAGAGCGTTCCGAAGAGGAAGCGCTCTTTCTTTTGCTTATTAAATTTCCAAGTTTTCGATCGTCGTCTTCAACGTGTTACGCTCTTTTTCAACTTCTATTAGAGCAGATTCTAACATTTTTTTGTACAAAGCGAGAATGAGCTGACCGTAGGTGGTTCCAGGAACAGCCCATTTTCCATTCAATGCTTTCCACGTTGTTGCTGATCCACGAGTTACGAGGTCAAAGCGCGGATCCACTTTTTGGTCAAAAGCAGGAATTGGTGACTTCGACGCATAAGCATAAAGATGCTGAATATGAGCAAGAACTCCGGTTGATGCATTAGGGAACGTTGCCCCATTGGCTCCTCCTCCAGTTGCACCGATTCCAGCAAAGTTATTTTGCTCAGGCTTAACGTCGCCTGTAAAACGAAAGAAATTTGTTTCATGAAGCGCTTGCGCATAAGCGATATCGCCTCGAATGTTATATATTTTACTATGTGACAAGTATAGTTCAGCTAATTCCGGTGCCCCTGGATTAATGGTTCTTACGTAAGCATCCATTTGTTTAGCGTTTAACACAGCATCTCCCTGTATTTCATAGCCTTTGTCTGCCTTAAGAGTGACAGAAGAAATCAATGAAGCCATTCCATATTCAGTGAGAATAAAGGATTCAAACCCTTCTTTTATTAATTTCGCAACGAGAGCTTCTGCATTTGCTTTGTCAGTGAAAGCGCCTGCCTGAATCCTGTAAAATGTTTTCTTGTCAATGACGGTCGTTGATATGAATGCACCAAACCCTTTTTGGATCAGTTTATTAAGAGTGGTTTCAGCATTTTCTCGATCACTAAAAGACCCGGCAATTACTTTATACAACGTACCCTCAATTGGTTTGGACTTGAATGGAATCTTCAAAGCTTCAGCTATAGCATCAGCAATTACAGTCGAGACATCCATGATAAATGAAGGATTGGTTAGAAGGTTGAGGTCTTTTTCATTATCAACAAAGAGAACTTCAATAAGCAAAGCGTTCATCTTCGTTTCACGCAACACGTGAAAATTTGCCCGTTTCTTACCTCGGTCTAAAATGTTGTATTTCTTTAAGATATCTCTTGCGACTTTATTGTGAATGCTCGTCTGTAGTTGAACCGTTTCATTTGGAACAGTACCATTAAAAATAAAGGTTTCAAATCCACTTCCCCCAGAAGCGTTATTGTGAATGCTTAGGAAGAAATCTGCCTTTAATGCATTAGCAAAATCAGTTCTTTGTTTTAGTTCAAGCGTTTTATCCGTTTCGCGAGTTAACACCACATTAACTTCGTACGTTGAAACAAGATGATCTCGAATCATGTGCGAAATCTCCAGGTTAAAATTTTTCTCCTGAACATTTTTATACGTAGCACCTGAATCTGAACCACCGTGCCCTGGATCAATGACAATTAAAGTCACGTTGCTCCCTCCATTAACGTTGGATGATAATAGTATATTTATTCTAGATTATTTTGTCTGGACAAACCATTGAAATGGGAGGGGTTTTTGAAAAATGGGTGTTATGGAACCAATTTATATAGCGGGCGCACAGCGGGATCGCTTGCGATATGCTCTGGATAAATGAATCCACGACCATCATCTTGGAATGAGATACCTGCTTTTTGATAACATTCTTGAATAAATTCGGAACAAATGTATTTATCATTAGGGATGGATTCCAGGTCATCGATGACGACGCTAGCAAGAATTTTAAGAATTTCTTCAATGTCGTAAAATTTCCCCGTTAAATCAGCGCCTCTTTTTAACATCGCATTCCGTTTGATGTCATCTAGACTTTCTACCTGGGTATGGCGAATGAGATACAGTTTTCCTTTATAAGGCTGACCTGAATTACGATAATCATTGAAATAGTGGGATAGAGGCACCATTCGAACCCCAAAGCTTTCAACGCTTTCAAGCAACATAATGCGATCCATCCAGTGAAATAAGAGGGCAACGTGACTAAATTTCGAATTCGATACATTTTGAATGATTTTACTAACAGGATAAGAACCGCTACAAAGGAGAAGATCACCCGTTTGAATAGCGCTGCGGACAGATTGATAGTTTTTAACGGTTAAGTTAACGTAGCGATCGGCTGTCATCATTAACCTCCTTATTAAATATGACTACTCTTTGTAGTTAGATAGAGTAAACGCTTTTCCTTCTTTTTTACCAATAATTTGTTTTCATGAAAAAGTTTTGATGGTTACAGAAGAAACTATTGTTTTTAGGAAACAATTGGTTTTATAGTTAACAGTGAGGTGAAGGAACATGGATTTTTTGAAAGCAGTGGTGATTATCGCATTTTTGCTGATGGTCGCTAACATAGTTAAACCCTTCGTAACGTCTTCGAGGAAAAGAGCGGCAGTTTTTGCTGGTTTCTGGCTTCTTTTATACATAGTTGTGTGGGGGATTCCGGCTTTCGTCGATTCTTCATCAGATGAATCGAGCTCTGCCGACAATAAAACGACAGAACAGGCGGAGCAAGATGAAGATGAAGCGCCTGAGGCGGTAAAAGAAGAGGAAGCACAGATTGAAGAAGAGATTGACTTTGATCCTGCTTCGATTGAGTTAATTGTCGATGCCAAATCCTTGCTTGGTTTATCCCGAGAAGAATTTGTTTCTCAATTCCCTAAGAACATTGAGGCAGATGAAAAGGACCCGCTGAAAATGACGTTTGAAAACGGAGAAGTGCTATTTAAAGATAATATCGCTATTTCCATGACGTACTTTCCTGAAGGGTTACAATACGTAGAAGATAATCGATTGTTGCTTGCTAGTTTGGGGTTTGAGGTAGAAGAGCTACGTAAAGGTTCAAATCCATTTGAAACGCCTGTTACGCTCTATCTTATCGAAGGTTTCTCGGACGTCACGATCTATGGTACGGAAGGTGGTGGAGAGGAAGCCTTGATTGAAAAGATCTACTTGAGGAAGGAATTCTACTCAACGCAAGGAGATATGGAAGATGAGGTCGAAGCGGAAGAGTAATGATCGGCGCAAGTGGGTTAGATGAAGCCTCTCATACGGTGTGAAAAAACTCGCTCACCTGAGCGAGTTTTTTACATTTTAACGGTTACACGATAAGAAAGTAAAAGCATAACAGTTGAAAGGAAGATGGTGACCAAAACCCATGCCCAGGCAAGGTTCATTTGACCTGAATCAATGGCCACATATATCGCTGTTGGCATTGTTTGTGTTTTTCCAGGAAGGTTTCCCGCGAACATTAACGTTGCCCCAAATTCCCCTAAAGCGCGGGCGAAGCTTAAGATGATGCCAGAAATAAGAGCATTGGAAGCGAGCGGAATAGAAATCATTCGTAATACGGTCCAATTCCCTGCGCCATCCACACGAGCAGCGTCCTCAATATCGCGATCCACCGCTTCAAAACCGACTTTAGCAGATTGATACATCAAAGGAAACGCAACGACGCTTGCAGCAATTACGCCGGCTTGCCATGTGAAAACAAGTGGGTGTTGAAACACTGCTTCAATCCACTGACCTATTGGACTTGAAGCGCCAAAAAGAACGAGTAGGATAAACCCAACGACCGATGGTGGAAGAACGAGTGGAAGCATAATGACCGTATCGATGATGCTTTTTCCGCGAAACGTTCTTCCAGCCATGAGGCGACTTACCGAAATACCTAATACCGTTACGATGATGCTTGCAACAAGCGAAATTTTTAGAGATATGAGAATGGGATCAAGGAAATCAGTCATCGGAACTCACATCACTTTGGAAACCGTATGTTTCAAAAATCGCTTTTGCTTCTTTACTTTGTAGGAAAGTATAATAGTTCGTTGCTTCTTTACTAGCACCACGCACGACGCCAGCTGGATAAATGATCGGTGAATACGCTTGTTCAGGAACTTCTTCTACAAGGTCAACGTTTTTTGAAGAACGATAATCTGTTTTATACACAATCCCCGCGTCCGCATTGCCTGTTTCAACGTATGTTAATACCTGACGAACATCCTTACCGAAGATCAGCTCTTCTTCTAATTGCTCCCATACGTTCGCGAATTGCAGTGCTTGTTTTGCATAAGCTCCTGCAGGAACGGTTTCAGGTATTCCAATCGCTACTCGCTTCAAGCTTCGAGAAGCTAATTGTTCAAAATTTGCGAGATTAGATGAACGGCTTTTAATAAGTACGAGTTTATTCTTCAGTAATGGAGTCTGATAGTCAGGGTTTAGTAAATCTTCCTTTTTCACAGACTGAAAATGAGATTCGGATGCAGAAACAAAAACATCAGTTGGAGCACCCTGTTTGATTTGATTGGCCAGTACTCCGGAAGAAGCAAGATTTAATGTGATGTCTGTGTTAGGATGTTCTTGTTCATAAAGGGTATTAAGTTCGTTCATCGCATCACTTAAACTTGTAGCTGCGGCCACGGTTATACTAGCTGGCTCTGATTGAGGCGATTGACATCCTGAAATGATCAATGCGATCAAGAGAAATATGCGTTTCATATGTAAAGTCCTTTCATCTGCTAATCTTCCATCTATTATAACGAATCCTTTTCGTTTTGTACGGAAAGAACATAGAGAAATCGAGTAAAGCTCCTTTTGCGAGCTTTACTCGATTTAAATGGTCAACTGAACAATTAGAAAAAGAGTTTAGGTTTTGGTTGTTTCGCATGCTGGTTTTCAAATGGATTTTCTGTAGTTGAATCACAGGTTGAATCAAATTCGAAATCAATAACCTGTTTGTATGGCGGAGGAGTTAATTTCGTGTGACGATTTTCTCGATATGGGACGTCGATGGATTGACCACGGTTATTCTCTTCTTTTCTTAGCTCTGACGCTACGATAGAACCAATTTGCTTCCCGAGGCGAAGACCTTCTTCATTATCAACAGGGAAATGAACGCCGGCGTACAACCTTGAGTCAGCACACTCTTTGGCGAGCTCGACTAATCGCTCCTTTTCAGTAGGAAAGAAGTAAGATAAGATCTCGGCCGTTGCTCCGCTAATCGTCGCATGTCCGGATGGATACGTCGGATGTCTCGGTGTACAGAGGAGCGTCTTCAACTCATGGTCTAGTTGGTTTGGTCTTGCAACGTTCCAGCGGTACTTTAAATACCAGGCTGTTGTAAAAGCATCATTCATCCCTGCTGAAGCAGCGGCTAGAATTCTTGCTGCGCGGGGAGGTGTCACACCATATGTGTCAATTAATTTGTCGATAATAGGGGTCCATTGCTTACTTGCTACTCCTGTTCCCCAGTATTCTGCTATCGTTGCCTGTTTCCGTGTTAGATGTTTCTCTGCATGCTTGACCTTTTTTAGTTCCTTATCCCAATCAATGGATGAAGGGTGTTGGATTTCCAGTCGAATTGGTCTTCCGTTAAGGGTGGCAAAACGCCCTGGTGGTTGGTTACGAAGATAGTAATCCGGCCACGATCCCGCATAAGGTTCTTCTGGGTTATGAGGGGGCTTTTGTTCACCAGCATACGGAAGTTCTGACCATTTTTTATAATCGTCTGCCATTGCTTGTTTCCTCCTTAAATCGCTACTCATTATAGTAAATGCGTAGCGATCGAGAGAGGTGTCAAAAGCAACAGTTTTGCTTACCGAACCATACCGTTTCGGATGGCGTATACAGCGGCCTGGGTGCGATCATTTACACCGAGTTTTCCAAGGATATTACTAACGTGGGTTTTAACCGTTTTTAATCCAATATATAATTCTTCCGCAATTTGGCTATTCGTTTTTCCTTCACCAATTAAAAGAAGAACTTCTTTTTCTCTTTTAGTTAATTCTTCATGTAGCGGTTTCTTTGGTTTCGAACGTAGTTGATTCATCATTTTTTGCGCCACTTTCTGCTCGATGACGCTTTCATCTTGGATCGCCTTTCGAATCGTAGCGATGATTTCATCCGCTGAGGCTGTTTTAAGCAAGTAGCTAAAAGCGCCTGCTTCAATGGCAGGAAAAACTTGTTCATCATCGTAGAAGCTCGTGATAATGATAATTTTTGTGTTTGGAAGAGTGGCCATAATTTCTTTTGTCGCTTCAATGCCCGTCATTTCCGGCATAATGAGATCCATTAAAATCACGTCAGGATGAAGCTGATTTGCGAGCGACACAGCTTCTTTGCCATTTGCGCCTTCGCCAATAATTTGAAAATCCGGTTCCGTTAGAAGATACGCTTTTAACCCTTTACGTACCATATCATGATCATCGACTATCATCATTTTAATTTGATCTGTCATCGCTATCCCTCCAATGGCACACGTACTTCGACTAATGTGCCTTCATCTGGACGAGATGAGACACGAAACTGTCCACCGATTTCATCGCTACGTTCTTGCATTGAATCGAGACCGTATGCGCCTTTTTTATTTTCATTCATTTCAAACCCTTTTCCATTATCCTTGATATGTAATAAAAACTGCTTTTTCTTCAGCTTCACTGTAATTCGAATCACAGAAGCTTCAGCGTGGCGTAAAGCATTTCCGAGACTTTCTTGAACAATACGGAATAAGTTATCTTCAATTCCACCAGGAAGTTCCGGTAGTTCATCAAGCGTAAGGTGGAAGGTTACGCCAGATTTTTTTTCGAGCTCATCTACAAGCTTTTTGATGCCGACACAAAGAGAGTCTTCTGATAAATGAATCGGGCGAAGGTGAAGGAGAAGCGCTCTCATTTCGACTTGTGCTTTACTAGCGAGGTCTGCCACATCGACCATTTGAGATTTGGCTGTTTCGATATCGCGATCCATCATTTTAATAGAAGCAGAAGACATCATATTTAAGGCAAACAGCTGTTGACTAACAGCATCATGAAGGTCTCGAGCAAGGCGCTGACGTTCTTCAATAATGGCAGCGCCTCTGGCTTTTTCGGCTAAGTCAGCTTTCTGATTAGCTAAATTTTGGAGAGACGTTACCTGCTTCTGGAGTTTGTCAGCGAGTTCATTTAACTCGAAGCTAATCCGTCCAATTTCATCCTCTTCTGTAAGTTTTATCTTTTCGGTAAATTTTCCTCTCGATAACGTAATGATTTGAGTAGAAATATCTTCGAGTCGATTTCGAATCGAGAGGGTATCTTTGTAGCTGAAGTAACTCCCCAAGAAAATCACAAGCATCATGACGAAAAAGGGTGAAAGTAAACTAAACCAAAGCGGTACGAAGCCGGGCTGAAGAAATAACCCGATTTGAATAACGAGGAAATAAAGAATTCCAGTAAAAAGAGCTGTAAAAAGAAGTGATTTAAGTAATTTCCATCTTAACGTGGATTTGTTCACATTGATTGCACCTTCCTTTAAATCCGATCAACTCGTAAATCAAGCACGGAAAAATCAAGATAAAATACGATTCGCTGAAGCGCATCGTCAAAATCATCTGTTTCATAAGTGATCGCATGTCCCTTACCGACGTTGTCTTGATTATGTTTATCGATTGTTGCGGATAAAACGTGCGCACTCCCATCAATTCGAAATGGAAGATCTTCCGGAAGAATCACATTAATGTCACCAACAAAACCGGATAGATTAATGACGACTTCTTCTTCTGGAATAAGCGTCGTCGAAAAATCAAAATCATAGTCGCATACAAAGCTCCAGTCATTCATCGAGCGAACTTCCCAATTTGGCTTGTTGTAAGAATGGTCCCTGACTAGACTAAATCCCTGGCTTTTCCGAAACTGTCCGAGTATTTTAAAACCAATCAAAACAAAAATGAGTGGCCACAGTTTCCAGATGTTCCAGAGACTAAACTGAATCACGTTAAAACGATCAAGAACGAGCAGAAGTCCAATAATGAATAGGAAGGTCCCGGTCGTCCATTTTTTTCGTTTCATTGTGGGCATTAATGCCTCCAAAAGATATTTCCCTCCGAGCAGAAGCAACAAAAAAGGATAAAAGAAGACAATCGCTTCCGTCATTTCCATGGAAATAATGCCGAGATTTATAAGAAGAAGAAAAATTCCCAGACCAACAAAGAAAGTTGCTGCGAGGAATCGCCCTGTTTGAATACGTTTCATGTAATCTCCCCAATTCATTCTGTCTCCTATGAATGAACATATTTGACAGTTGTTCGTATATTTCCTGCCATATTTCTGAATAAGTCTTTATACTACGATAATCTTAAAGAAATACTTTCCTTTTAGGGAATGTTGAGATAGACTGGTCTCATTTGATACTAGTTTCCATCATGAAACACTGTTACGATAATGGCAGCCTGTTAACTCTAGTGTATATCAAGACGAGGGCCAGTGGGAGTTGCTTCCGATTGAAGTTTACTCCGCCTTAAGACTGAAATTTCATGTTAAAATGGAAACGATTAGTGGAAAGTATAGAATAAGAGAAGGATGAAGCGCTTTTAACTCGAATAGATTAAGAAGAGTAAGGTTTAAAATGAGAGAGGGAATAAAATGAAACAAAAACGCATGTTTAAACTGGCCGTTGCAGGATGTGTTCTTGGCATTATCGCAGCAGTGCTCTCAAGGTTTAATGTGATACCTCTAATTCAAGTCAAAGATATTTCATTTCTAACTGCATTTATTTTTCCCGCATTTGCCGTATTAGGCTGTTATTTTGTGAAAACAAGACCGATTATAGGAGGCTTCAGTCTGCTTGTTTCAGCAGCAGGCGGAATCATATTTTTGTCGATTTTTTATATTATACCAGCTGCTTTTCTCGTAACTTCTGGGTTCTTAAGCATCTTATTAAAAGAAGAACCACAATTGGTTCCAAATAAATAACGGCGCTTCGAGGCGCCGTTATTTTTCATGAAGGAAATGTCGAATTGCTTTTGACGTTTCAAGCGGTCTTTCTTCCGGTATTAAATGGCCGGTATGAGAGAAAACAAGGAGATCTGCATCGGGCAGGTCTTTTTTCATGCGTTCTCCGACGCGAAGAGGAACAAGACGGTCATCGCTTCCCCAAATTAACAAAATAGGGAAATTGATCTTGTTTAGCGTTGTTGAAGCTAAATCTTCTTCTCGATCTCGAATTAGGCGACATAGCGCAAGGAAAAAGCCTTTTTCGTTAAAACTCGCCGTATAGCCGTCAATCACTTGTTGAGTAAGAAGCTTTCGATCATAGACGAGGTGTTCAAAGTTCTTTCTTAAATTAACGGCGTTCATTGATAAGCTGAGGCAGTACGGGAAAAAAGGAAGATAGGAACAAACTCTCAGTCCTAGCGATGATGATTTAATATAGCTTGAGCTACATAAAAGAATCAGCTTCTCAACGCGTTCCGGGTGTTGAATACAAGTGCGAAGGGCGATTTGACCGCCCATCGAATGACCGATCAAGACGACTTTAGAAATCTGCATTTTTTCTAAAAGGCGATTGGTGAGGGCGGCATATTCATGGAGGGAGTAATGGATGTCACAGTTCTTTTCACTCTCACCAAATCCCGGCAAATCAAAACTCAACAAGCTGTAATGATCATGAAGAAGAGGAAAAAGTTTGCGGAAACTATAAGAAGAGGAAAGAAACCCATGGATGAAGACCAGCGTTTGAGCTTTTTGATTTGGGTGTTTGTAATACTCATAAGACAATGTTACTTTGTCGAGCTGTACTTTTTCTTTTCTGGTTTTGAACACACTCTTCAGCTCCTCTCCTTCATTCGCTATTTAAAGTTTGGCTTACTTAGGTGAAGTTTATCCTAGGTGACGTAAGAGAGAAGTTTGTTTGAAGACAAAAAAAGAGACGAGGCGTTGGCCTCGTCTTTCAAAAGGGGGAATATAGATAGCTTACTACTTCTGTTATTCCCATATCTTATGATGAATATACCTCTTTTTTTAAATTAATAAGAAAGTAACGATGTGATAAGTACAATCGTAATGGCTGCTGGGACAAAATAACGAATGAGTCCGTACCAGATGGGGAAGATCACGCGCCCTATCTTTGAAGACATCATCACTTCATCCGACAGGATCTCTCGCTTCATTTTCCGTGAAACAAAGACAGAAATCAGGAGGGCGCCAATCGGCATCAATAAGTTACTTGCTAGAAAGTCCATCGTATCAAAGATACTTCTGCCAAATACGGAAACGTCTCCGAGGACACCGAATGACAAAGCGGATGGAATTCCAAGTAAGAATACGCATAATCCTGCGATCCAGGATACTTTTTTACGCTTTCCTTCACCGCGCGTTACCGTAGAAACGATAATCTCCATTAAAGAAAAAGCAGAAGTTAACGTTGCAAAGAGTAAAAGTGCTAGAAAGACGGTAAAAAACAATCCGCCAAACGCCATTTGGTTAAACACTGCAGGAAGAACGGTGAAAATCAGTCCAGGTCCTTCTGTTGGTTCAAATCCAAATGCGAAGACAGCAGGGAAGATTGCAAGTCCAGCAAGAAATGAGATTAATACGTTTAGACTAACGACTGAAACAACGGAACCGGTGAGGTCAGCTTTTTTATCAAGGTAAGAGCTGTACGTTACCATTAAGGATATACCGACACTGAGCGCGAAGAACGATTGGCCAAGCGCGTCTAGAACGCCTTCAGCTGATAGCATCGAGAAATCAGGTTTCAGGAAGAATGAAACGCCTTCCATTGCACCGTCAAGAGAGAGAGAACGAACAACAAGCACTAGAAAAAGAATAAAAAGGGCTGGCATCATATAACGGCTTGCTGTTTCGATTCCTTTTTGAACCCCAAATTGCACGATCGCTACAGTTATCGCTAGGAATAGCGCTTGCGTCAGGAGTGCTGTTGAAGGACTTCCGATAATTTCTCCGAACAGCTCTTCATAGCGGCTATTTGGAAGTCCGGTAAGAGACCCTGAGAAGCTTCTCGTTAAGTACGTAATCACCCATCCACCAATAACACTATAGAAAGATAAGATAATAAAGGATGCCGTTACGCCGAGATACCCGAGATATTTCCATTTTTCACTACCAGAAATCGACTGATAAGATGAAACGGCATTTTGCTGGGAATGTCGACCAACAACAAATTCTGCAAGTAACATTGGCGCTCCGACTAAAACAGTGAAAAGAAGAAACACAAGGAAAAATGCTGCTCCACCGTTTGTACCTGCCATATATGGAAATTTCCACAGTGCACCAAGCCCGATTGCTGACCCAGCTGAAGCCAGAATAAATCCGAATCTTGACGACCATTGATCATTTGATTTCATCGTGTCACCTCATACAATATAGTAAATCCAATTGAATCGCATTTTATCACTATAGCGAGCGGAAAGAATTCAGTCAATATCAAATATTCATGTATTTATTTACCACTTGCTAGAAGCGTTGCTATCATTGACCTGTTAACTTAGGTATCTGATTATTTTAATTTGAAAACAAATGCTTTATAATATTCACATGTCTTGCTATTCCTTCACTGGAAGGGTATGATTCATAGAAAAGACCAGTATGATGTTTTGTCTAGATTCGACATCTATGTTATACTAGTTAAGTTGAAAAAATTTGTTAGGAGTGTTTTCATGGCAGAGCAATATAACGTCGGTGATATCGTAGAAGGGAAGGTAACTGGTATTAAGCCTTTTGGTGCTTTCGTTGCAATTGACGACCAAAAGCAAGGTCTAGTTCACATTTCTGAAATTTCTCACGGCTACGTAAAAAATATCGAAGATCAACTTACTGTAGGAGACGAAGTTAAGGTTAAAATCCTTAACATTGAAGAAGGTTCCGGTAAAATCTCTCTTTCAATCCGTGCTACTCAGCCTAAACCTGAGCGTCCGGAAAGAAAGCCTCGCCCGGCAGCACCGAGCGGCGGAAACAAGAAACCACAACAAACTTCTTCTCCACAAGGCTTCAACACGCTTGAAGATAAGCTTAAAGACTGGTTGAAAGAATCTAACGACCGTCAAGCTCAATTGAACAAGCGCCTTAAGAAGTAAGTAATGATGAAAGAAGGCAGCCAATCGGCTGCCTTCTTTTTTTGATTTATGTTGTCGCACGATCTGGATCATGTGAAAGCTCTTCAGTAGGTTTGAATAGTAGCGTTAGGCAGTATAGTCCACTCAGCCCAACAAGACCATAGACGATGCGTGCTAGTGCAGCATTTTGTCCTCCGAAAATCGCTGCTACAAGGTCAAATTGGAAAAATCCAATGAGTCCCCAATTGATCGCTCCAATGATAACTAACCCAAGTGCAACTCGTTGTAGTGTGCTCAAAAGACACCCTCCTTTTATTAGAATACATAATGATTCATTTATAAGATGAGAAAAATTCCGCAATATTATACATTGAATCTCCACTTACTTCCTATAAGCAGATTGCTTTATTTTTAAAATTTGATGAGGCATAATAAAATGGAACTTCCGTCGTCTGACGGTTAGTTGAAAGAATCGGACCTTTAGGGGCAGTTCATTCTCACCTTAACCTCTGGATTTACTAAAGGCTAAAGGTGAGTGTTTAATGCGCCTTAAGGCTGGGATAAACGTGATTTGAAATAAAGGAGGACATAACAATGAATAATTTTACATTCCAAAATCCAACAAAGTTGATCTTCGGTAAAGGGCAGCTTGAAGCGCTCAAAACGGAAGTTCCACAATACGGAAAAAGAGTCCTCGTTGTTTATGGCGGAGGAAGCATCAAGAAAAACGGTGTTTACGATAGCGTAATGAACACATTAAACGAAATCGGTGCTGAAGTATTTGAACTTAGCGGTGTTGAACCAAACCCACGCCTAACTACTGTTCATAAAGGTGTCGACATTTGTAAAGAAAACGATATTGATTTCATCCTAGCAGTAGGTGGCGGTAGTGTAATTGACTGCACGAAAGCTATTTCTGCTGGAGCTAAATATGATGGAGACGTTTGGGACTTCGTAACGAAGAAAGCTTTCCCTGAAGCAGCTCTTCCATTCGGTACAGTTCTAACGTTAGCAGCAACTGGTTCAGAAATGAATCCAGGTTCTGTTATCACTAACTGGGAAACGCAAGAGAAATACGGTTGGGGACATCCACTTGTACACCCGAAATTCTCTATTCTAGATCCTGAGAACACGTACACAGTGCCAAAAAACCATACTGTTTACGGCATGGTGGATATGATGTCTCACGTACTTGAACAATACCTTCACCCTGAATCAAATACAGAGCTTCAAGAAAACATGCAGTTCTCTGTACTTGAAACAGTGATGAACACAGCTCCAAAATTGATTGAAGATATGCAGAACTACGACCACCGTGCAACAATCATGTTGAGTGGTACAGTAGCACTAAACCAATCACTACAGATGGGTGTTCGCGGTGACTGGGCTTCTCATAACATTGAGCACGCGGTATCAGCTGTGTATGATATTCCACACGCTGGTGGTTTGGCGATTCTCTTCCCGAACTTGATGAAACATAACCTTGACGTGAACGTTGATAAATTCAAGCGTCTTGCTGTCAAAGTTCTTGGCGTAAGCGAAGAAGGTAAATCTGACCGCGATATCGCTCTTGAAGGGATCGACAAGCTAAGCGCATTTTGGAGCAGCCTTGGTGCACCAAACCGTCTTGCTGATTACGACATTGACGATAGCCAGCTTGATTTGATTGCTGACCGTGCGATGGCTAATGGCGCGTTCGGTAATTTCAAGTCTCTTGAACGAGACGACGTGATGGCGATTTTGAAAGCTTCTTTATAAGATTGAAAGATAGAACCGTTCCGTTTGGAGCGGTTCTTTTGTTATGCTCTTTAAGTTGGTGTGATTTTTGACCCATTTACGCTATGTTCGGCAGCCCAGGTGAGCAAATGAATTTGCTCACCTGGGCTGCCGAACATAGCGACCTTTAAGCTCCGCTTAAAGGCGATTGAAACTCTGGTTTCAATCGAATGTGTCAAAAATCGAGCACAAAAATTTGTCTACTTAAGGGAATAAAAACCTAAGGTCAATAAGTCTAAAAAGAAATCTCTTTAAGTAATCGCTTACATGGATCGGCGTTCTTGATTTCGAATAGGTCTTGGGCTAAAGTAAAATGTGGGTACTGAACAAAAAATGATAATTGGAGGCTAACTATGACTTCGAAAGTAAGTTTTGATTATTCAAAAGCATTGTCGTTTGTTGGCGAACATGAAGTAACATACATGGCGGATGCAGTAAAGGCTGCACACGAAGCGCTACATAATGGAACAGGGGCTGGCAGCGATTTTCTTGGCTGGCTATCGCTTCCGCATGATTATGATAAAGAAGAATTCTCACGCATCCAGAAATCAGCTGAGAAAATCAAATCAGATTCTGACGTACTTCTTGTTGTTGGAATTGGTGGTTCTTATTTAGGCGCTCGTGCAGCGATCGAAATGCTGAACCATTCTTTCTATAACGTTCTAACAAAAGAAGAGCGCAAAACACCACAAGTTTTCTTCGTAGGAAACAACATTAGTTCAACTTACGTGAAGGATCTCTTCAGCGTTCTTGAGGGAAAAGACGTTTCCGTTAACGTTATTTCAAAATCTGGTACAACAACAGAACCTGCAATCGCGTTCCGTATTTTCCGTAAGTTTCTTGAAGAGAAATACGGCGTAGAAGAAGCTCGTCGTCGCATCTATGCAACAACAGACAAGTCAAAAGGTGCACTTAAAACACTTGCTGACGAAGAAGGATACGAAAGCTTCGTGATTCCTGATGATGTTGGTGGACGTTATTCTGTTCTTACGGCTGTTGGACTTCTTCCAATCGCAGCAAGCGGAATCTCGATCGAAGAAATGATGAAAGGTGCTCAGGACGCGCAAGATGACTTGAACACATCTGACATCGCTTCAAACGAAGCTTATCAGTATGCAGCGGTTCGTAATGCTCTTTACAACAAAGGCAAGAACATCGAGCTTCTAGTGAACTATGAGCCATCACTACACTATTTCTCTGAGTGGTGGAAGCAGCTCTTTGGCGAAAGTGAAGGAAAAGACAACAAAGGTCTTTATCCTGCATCAGTCGATTTCTCAACTGACCTTCACTCAATGGGACAATACGTTCAAGACGGCCGTCGTAGCCTGTTTGAAACAGTATTGAACGTTGAGACAGCTCGTCATGAGATCACAATCGAAGAAGACGACAAAAACCTTGATAAGCTGAACTACCTTGCTGGGGAAACAATGGACTTTGTTAACCAGAAAGCATTTGAAGGTACAATGCTAGCTCATACAGACGGTGACGTTCCAAACTTAATCGTGAACATCCCTGAAATGACGCCATACCACTTCGGTTACCTTGCTTATTTCTTTGAAAAAGCATGTGCCGTTTCCGGTTACCTACTTGGCGTGAATCCATTTGATCAGCCAGGAGTAGAAGCTTATAAGACGAACATGTTCGCGCTTCTAGGCAAACCAGGATTCGAAAAAGAAAAAGCTGAGCTTGAGGATCGTCTTAAAACTAACGAATAGATTGATCTAAAGAGAGCGCCGCGGCGCTCTCTTTTTTTAGTCTAGCTCCAGCGCCTACCCGCTCGAGGTCTTAAGTCAATCCTCATTGTGGCAAAAAGCGCCACATTGAGGTTCTTCTTAAGCTTGTCGCGGGTGAACGAGGCGCTTGCGCTTTTTTAGTCTAGCTTCAGCGCCTACCCGCTTGCGCTTTTTTATCATGAAATTCCCCTGTTTGGACACGATAAGCGTAGACTACGTAAACAGGGAGGAAGCACACATGATTCCAATGAATTCCGCGCTCGAAGGGAAAACAATTGAACTTAGCATTATGGAGGACAAACTTCGTCAACTAGGCTATAGCTACGGAGGCGGCTGGGAATATGATCACGGCTATTTTGACTATAAAATCGACGATGAAGACGGGTATCTTTTTCTACGAGTGCCAATCAAAGCTGTAAAAAAAGAGCTTGATGCGGATGGCGCAATTGTAGAAATCGGACAGCCGTTCATGCTCTCGCATATGTACCAGGCAGGAGTGGATCCTGAAGGGAATATTGGCAACATCTCAGCATCGTTTAATCAGTTCCAGGAACCAACCGATAAAGATGCTGAAATTGATGAAAAGTGGCTGAAATACGGAGAGCGTTACGTAAAGGAACTCGACGCAGCGCTCTCATCTTATGTGTGAATGACGAGTAAGAGATCATCAGACTCGATAAGAAACGAAGGGGAGGGGTTCATCACAAGATCACTCCCTCTTTTTACACCAATCATAAGAATATCCTTTTCATTTAATTGCTGAGCGACATCACAAAAGGAACTCTCATCGAAAGCCTCTGCGCGCATAAAATCCAGCTGATTCGGCTTTAAATGAGTCAGCATTTCAAGCAATGTTGTTGAAATCCCGTGTGAAAAGACGCTGTTGGTCATAACGGTACTAAGCAGATGAGCACTTTCAATAATTTCATCCGCCCCCGCACGCTCGGCATTCACAATTTGCTCTGGTGATAGAATCTCTACAATCGTATACACAGAAGGATTGATTCCTTTTACTGTTAAAAGGGTAAGAATCGTCTGCATATCCACTTCCATTTCACTTTTATATTGATCCGCTGTAATCAGGACGGTGTGTGCATCGCTTACCTTTGCCTTTCGCAGTGTACTATCCTCACCGGGATTACCTCGAATAAAATGAACCCCTTCTTTTTGTAGTGGATTTTCCGTAAGCGAATGATCAATAAGCACAATAGATCGCTCAGGCTGATTCGATAAAAGCGCCTTTATCGTATGTCTGCTGCGTGAATTCCACCCAACGACGACAACGTGATTGGCTCGATCGTAGCTGCGCTCTCCACGTCCAAGCGCTCCCTGCGTCATCACAAAGGAAGAGGCAAGCTTCGCCATATAAAAGGTCATAAATCCAGCGCCAAACATAATAAACACCATCGCAAATGCTTTTCCTCTCACCGTCTCAGGTGATGTATCACCGTACCCAATCGTAGAAGCTGTTACAATCGCAAACCACACCCCATCGAATACGGTCGGAAACATCTCCGGCTCTACCAGATGCATAATAAAGCCCATCGTGGTCAGGATGAATACGATTAGCACACCGAGTTGTAATACAGGAGGATACCGCGATATATAATAAACTAAGTCACGTAATCTCAAAACAAAACGCTCCTTTCTCCACTTCCATTATGCCCATCAATCACTGGAAAAAAACGACACGTGTGTGATCCATCGCGACAGGGTAAAGAAAGGTTATGACAGGACAAAAAGGGTGAAGAAATATGAGAGCACTATCATCATTCCTCGTATCGCTCGTACGCCTCATCTTCGGCATCATCGAAGCGATTCTCGGAATTCGCATATTGCTGAAACTATTCAGCGCAAATCCAACAGCTCCATTCGTGCAGTGGATCTATGACTTTTCAGCACCGCTGTTATATCCATTCCGAAACATCTTTCCAACAACAGAATTCGCCGGACAGTATGTCGTTGAATTCTCTGCGGTGTTCGCACTGATTGTGTATAGTATTTTGGCGTCATTGATCGTACGGTTTGTGGCGATGGGGTTAACGAGTCGGGAGAGAAGATAAGAGAGGAGAAACGCTGGGTGCCGGCGTTTCTTTTGTTGTTTGGAGGAAGATTAATGAACACAAGAAACCCTCTTGCCGAAGCGAGAGGGTTATTTTTTATTGAGAGTACACTTCTCTCTTGTTTAATGGTTGGGGATCTCTAGCATTCCCATGCGGAAAACGTTCAGAAAATGCCTCAATCTGCTGTTCTGACAGCTCGATTGGCTCTTCGAGAACAACCCAGCTAACACCTTCTGAACAAGGGGGAGTCGTTAAGGAACCGCTATACCGGAATGTAGACAGGTCTTGTGGCAATAATGAATCCAGCTTTATATTAAGCTCCTCTTTATTGTTCTCGGAAGGGATACTTGAAAAGGCTTCAGCTAAGACTGAATTATCTTCACCTTCTACAATAAGGAAGGCAAGAACAGCCAGTTCACCAGCTTCATTCTGATGGACAAGGTGGCCTTCCATTTCGAAATGGTTACCGTTCAATGTATTTTCACTCGGGGTATGGAAATGGAATTGTTGTAAGGTATATTCTTCGCCTTGTAATGCCATGCTGTTTTCCCCAGTTGGATCTGTCAGTTGAACAGTGTGTTCGTTGTTTTCTAATGAAAACGGAGTGGATTGGTACGTGATATCAAGTGCTTCTAAATCATCGTTCAGTTCAACAGTAGAAACGTCAATGTTGATTGGAGACTGCTTTTCTCCTTCACCGCATGCCGCATACTCAGGGTGCAGCGTATGCCAATTGGATGGTCCTGTCTCACCTTCATAAGACCATGTCACGTCTTCCACTTCATCGATTTTCTTCTCCGTTTCAGCGGAGCACCCCATTAGCATGGCTACTGATAAAAATCCTGCAGGACTAATCTTTTTCAACATTTGCATCCATCACCAACCTCACTTTAGTTCTTTCTCCTGTCGTCTCCTTAAGATCCAGAGCCAACAAACCCGCTCTCCAATTATTTCAAAGCACACAAAATGGTTCAAAAGGATTTCGTCCTAAACAAATCTTCACAAATTCCTTCATTCTCCCTTTTATAGCACCATTGGCTTGGTAGGATAGAGCTATGTAATAAAAAAGTGAGTCGTGATCTTCATTGAAATTAAGATGGCATACTCCGTTAAGTATTTTGTGAAATACGTCGAACGTTAGGAACAACACTTGCGCTTCATAGTTTAACTATTTTTTCACATTTCATTAAGAAAGAAGTTGCCCATTTGAGAAGGGTTATGATAAAATAAATTTTATCGACAGGAAATCGCTGTCATAATACGGGGCATTAGCTCAGCTGGGAGAGCGCTACACTGGCAGTGTAGAGGTCAGCGGTTCGAGCCCGCTATGCTCCATCGATGAAAACCCTTGCCCAGCAAGGGTTTTTTCTTATGTGCATTTTTCGCTTTTCTGGGCTAATGAAAAAGTTGTTCACAAATGTTCACGAATTGGGCATACAGAATTACTTAGATGTCCATTCGTTATACGACTCCTCCAGTTTATCGGCTGCTTCTTCTTGGAGATCAGATGAGACGTGGGAGTATGTCTTCAACGTAATACTTACATCATTATGCCCTAAACGTTCGGACACCACTTTGGGGTTTATGCCGTTTTTCAACAACCAGGTAGCGTGTGTGTGGCGTAAACCGTGAATGGTAATTCGGTGTACCTTCGCTTTTTGGACTAAACCATTGAATTCTCGTCGAAGATTGTCCGGGTTTTTAAACCCACCAAATTGATTAGGGAAGACCAGGTCAAGGTCTTCGTATCCTTCTCTTAGTATTTCTTTTAGCTCGTCTTGTTTTTTTCGATGTTCTATCAGTGTATCGACGATTTGGGTTGAAATGGAGATCTGGCGTTTAGATTTAGATGTCTTGGTGTTTTTAAATAGATATCCTTCTGATTTGGTGTAGGACAGAGATCGTTGGATATATAATTTCTTTTGGTTAAAATTCACATCCGCCCATTTTAATCCTAATAATTCCCCTCTACGCATGCCTGTGAACACGGCTACGGTATAAAACGCTTCTTTACCTTCCTTTTTCGCCACGTGTAGAAACAATTTTGCTGTGTCATAATCCCAAGTCTGAATTTCCTTTTCGACTAACCGAGGCGGCGAAGCATCTCTTGCAGGATTATATTTTAAGTAACCCCATTTAACGGCTTGTGAAAGGCATAAATTCAATAAGTTATGCAAGTCCTTCACTGTTTTAGGAGAGAGGCCAGATTCCACTTTATTTGCATAGAAGGCATCCAATTCGTATGTCGTGATATCTTGCAGTTTGTAGTGTGTAAATTTGGGGAGTAAATGTTTATGAAGCATGTATTCGCGTCCTTCCCAGGTGCGAATTGAGACATTCTTTTTATACTTTGTTTCAAACCACTCCAATAAAAACGGCTTGAAATATTCCTTCTTGTGCCGGGAGAAGTGGTCTCTATTTAGTTCAAAAAGCTTTTCAGTTAGAAAACGTTCTGCATCTTTTCGGTTGAGAAATCCACTTTTAGATTTTTGAATCCGTTTCCCAGTTTCAGAATTAATTCCTGCATCATATCGAACTGAATAGGTTTTGCCTCTTTTTTTGATCGAGCCTTTCAATATGCACACCTCAATATTAAGAGCGATTTGTTTTCATCATTATTGACAAAAATGCCCCCCCTTTATAGGTCGGTGTGTATTGTTAATGGACAAACTTGATTTGGCAAATGGGGTAATGGGTGTTGGTACCGTCCATCATATTGCTTGGAGAGCTATTGACGATGGAGATCAATTGGATTGGAAGAAGTATGTAGAAGACAATGGGTATCGTGTGACGCCTGTTCAGGATAGAAATTATTTTAACGCCATTTATTTTAAGGAACACGGAGAAATTTTGTTTGAAATCGCAACGGATCCCCCAGGATTTGCCCATGATGAAACACAAGATGCCCTGGGTCAAAAATTAATGTTGCCAAAACAATTTGAACAAATGAGAGATAGAATTGAGCAGAGTGTCATTCCGTTCCAGGTTAGAGAATTAGAATACAAAAGTAAAGGTTGATTCAATTGCTTACTATTGATCCGACAATGAACACGGAACGTGAAAATTATAAATTATTAATTGGAAGCATTATTCCAAGACCTATCGCTTTTGTTACAACTGTTTCTCAAGAAGGTGTGTTAAACGGTGCACCTTTTAGTTACTTTAATATTGTGTCTTCTAATCCTCCAATGATTTCATTAGCTATACAACGAAAGGATGGGGAACTAAAGGACACATCGAGAAATATAAGTGATACCGGAGAATTTGTTGTTCATATTGTTGATGAAGATAACGTGACGCAAATCAACCAGACAGCTGCATCCTTGAAGCCTAATCAAAGTGAAGTGGAACTTGCTAAATTAACTCCTGTTGATAGTGATAAAGTTTCCGTACAAGGAATTAGAGAAGCAAAGATACGGATGGAGTGTACCATAGAACGTTCCATTGAATTGGGGGAATCAAATCCCCCTGGTGTAAATTTGATTATAGGAAAGATTATTCAATTTCATATTGATCCTGAACTTTATGAAAAAGGTAGGATAGATCCAAGAGGATTAGGTGCAGTCAGCCGATTAGCGGGACATGATTATGCAAAAATTGGAGAGATATTTACTATAGATAGACCGAAATAAACTAAATGGTTAGGAGAGAGTAATATCGTTAAAATTTCTGGTATTCATCATATTACAGCTATGGTTAACGATGCCCAAAGGAGTATAGACTTTTATTCCGGTGTACTAGGGTTACGCCTTGTAAAAAAGACAATCAACTTTGAACGACCAGAAGTGTATCACCTTTATTTTGGTAATGGTACTGGTGATCCTGGAACAGTTATTACTTTTTTTCCTTGGCCGGATCAGCTTAAGGGTCGAACTGGGACAGGACAAGTAGGCGTTATAAGCTATGTTATCCCCCCTCAATCGATTGGATTTTGGAAAGAGCGATTGACTAAATATGAAGTGGAAACTGAGACATCTTCTCGTTTTGGAGAGGATTACTTGACGTTCATTGATCCGGATGGCCTTGAGATCGAATTGGTTGAACGGGAGGAAGGCCCGTTAAATCATTGGAGTTTTGGAGGTATTCATCCTCAAGTTGCCATAAAAGGATTTGGCGGGGCTATTTTAAATTCTGGGAAACCAAACAAAACTGCTAACGTATTAGAAGAACTATTTGGGCTGGATTGTATTGGGCAAGAAGATAGCTATCTTAGATTTAAATCTGAGGCAGAGATAGGAAATACCATAGATATAAAGCTGATTCCTTCTGTGCGTGGGTTGATGGGGGCTGGCACCATTCACCATATCGCATGGAGAGCAAAGGACGATCAAGAGCATCAAGAGTGGAAAAATATTCTCGAGGAAAATGGGTATTATCCTACTGAAATTCTAGACCGTAACTATTTTAATTCTATTTATTTCCACGAAAGTGGAGGGATTCTTTTTGAAATAGCTACTGATCCGCCAGGTTTTACCGTGGATGAGCCATTAGACGAGCTTGGAGAGCATCTAATGTTGCCAACGTGGTTAGAGTCAAAAAGATTGGAACTTGAAGAAACCTTGCCCTCAGTGAAAGCCAGGGTTCTAGAGGAGGATAGGGAATGAAACATCTATTTCACAAAGGGAAAAATTTAAACAAACCAACATTTTTATTGCTTCATGGGACTGGAGGAAGCGAATTAGACCTCTTACCTATTGCAGGAAAAATTGATGATGAAGCTTCTGTATTGGGTGTTCGAGGAAATGTATCAGAAAATGGTATGCCTCGTTTCTTTAAAAGATTAGCAGAGGGCGTCTTCGATGAAGAGGACCTTATTCTTCGTACCAAAGATTTGAGTCAGTTTCTGGACGAAGCAGCAAAGGACTATGAATTTGACCGGGATAATATAATTGCGATTGGTTATTCTAATGGGGCCAATATTGCCGCAAGTTTGCTCTTTCATGATCAACATGATCTAAAAGGTGCTATTCTTCATCATCCAATGGTACCTAGAAGAGGAATTGAGCTTCCCGACTTATCCGGAAAATCAGTATTTATTGCAGCGGGAACCAATGATCCAATTTGTGCTCCAGAACAATCTTCTGAACTACAGTCATTATTTGAAAAAGCACATGCGAAAACTGCGATTCATTGGGAAAGCCAAGGGCACCAGTTGACACCGCAAGAAGTAGAAGCAGCTGCAGAGTGGTATAAAAGAAATATCCAATAGGCTTGATAATGAAATTAAAGTGTTGAACAAGGAAAATTAAAATCGATAACCCGCTTTTTATTCAAGCTAGAGAGGCGTGGGCAAGATAACTTCGTTTTTTAATATCTCAAATTTGAGAGTTGTTAGCTATTTATTACTCCCCTACAATAAGGGATGGAAATAATAACGAAATATTCAAAGGATTCAAACATTGGGGGAGGTGGTTCGTATAAACAGACTTTAAGTTTCATACTTAGGAAGGTGAGATGCATGGGATTTTTAGAAAAGTTATTTGGAAAATCAAAGGAAAAGGAGATGGAAAATATGTCAAATGTTAAATTAGCAGTAATTTTCTATAGCATGGGTGGAACAAACTACCAATTGTCTAAATGGGCTGAAGAAGGAGCTAAGGAATTAGGCGCTGAAGTCAAAGTACTAAAAGCTGAAGAGTTAGCACCACAATCTGTTATTGAGTCCAATGAAGCGTGGAAGGCAACAGTGGAAGCAACAAGTGATGTTCCCGTGGCAACATCAGCTGATCTGGAGTGGGCAGATGCCATCATCTTCAGTATTCCAACGCGTTTTGGTAACATGCCATCACAAATGAAACAGTTCCTTGATATGCAAGGTGGTATTTGGGCTAGTGGCAAGACAATTAATAAAGTAGTGAGTGGTATGACATCTGCCCAAAATCCACATGGTGGGCAAGAAGCAACATTGTTATCCTTGTATACTTCTATGATGCATTGGGGTGCTATTATTGCTACTCCTGGTTATAGCGATCCTGTGCTATTTGGTGCTGGTGGAAACCCATATGGTACAAGTGTAACCGTTGATCAAAATGGCAAAATGGTCGAGGATGTTGAAGGTGCAGTTAAACACCAAGCGAAGCGAACTGTTACAGTTGCTGAATGGGTGAAAAAAGGTAATCAATAAAAAGTAAAATATATGCTGGGGCCTTGCTTTAAAGTAGCATGGCCTTAGTTTACATCTTTGAATTTCTTCTTTTTACAATTTGGTTTATAATCAAAGCTATGAATTGGGATACACATCTTACATAGTACTCAGTAATTAAAGTCCGCTCAAAGGTGTCATACAGCTTGCACCTATGGCACCATATAAGAATATGTCCTAGTAACCTATCATTGGTGCAAACGATCCTTTTAGTGTTTGCTACTAATAGAATCACAGCTTCTCTCGTCATGAAAAATTTGTTGAACAGCCTGAAATAGGAGGTTATAACATGGAAGAAAATAGACTTAGAATAACGGTGGTATGTGGAAGTCTCCGTGAAGGTTCGTATAATCGAAAAGTGCTTGAAGCGATGGAACGGCTAGCACCAACCCACTGGGAGTTTCTCCAAACGAATTTATCAACTATCCCACACTATAATGAGGATCTTGAGAAAGAAAGCAATCCTTCATCAGTAAATGATTTCATAAAATCTATAAAACAATCCGATGGTGTATTAATTGTTACCCCAGAATATAATACGGGAATTCCTGGTGTTTTAAAAAATGCTTTAGATTGGGCATCGCGTCCCCCTAAAAATTCTGAGTTGATTCAGAAACCCGTTGCCATTGCAGGTGCAACACCAGGCAATGGAGGAACTGCACAATGCCAGGCACAACTACAGCAAACACTTACGGCTATGAACGCTTATATAATGCCTGGACCGAAAATTCAAATAAGAAGAGCTCATGAAAAAATAAATGAAAAAACTGGAGAGTTTGAAGATGAACGAACTTTTCGTTATATGGAGCGTTTTCTGTTAAGCTTTGAAGATTGGATTCAAACCTTTAAGAAAAGCAAATAAAGTGTGAGGCCCATTGAGTAGAAAAGCCGAGTACCTTTAAACTCTCACAAGGAAAGTCCTCAGAAGATTATTGAGTAATGTACAGGTTTTACACTAAGAGCTCTATGCTTCTTTGATCCTCTTTTGATTATTTCTTGGACGGCTTCTAGGTAATCACCCTATGAATTTAGCAGCACACCAACTTTACTCCAGTTTAGATTTCTTAGATCATCGAGATAGGTTTTGGGTAGAAATGACAGTTAATAAATATACCAACTAGTAATTATCCAATAAGAACAGTTCACTAGTAACGGGTTTTGCTTTCGAGTACCAACCTTGAATCAAACATAAAAAGGAGCACCAAATCACATGATTTTGGCGCTCCTTTTTGGTTTTTTTAAACTCAATTATTGTGATTTATATCCTGAGGTTTCTGGATATAGATAGACCACTGTACTAGGAAATGAAGTGTTTGATTACTACATGTACAAGTAGCTTAATCTTATAAAAGAACCCATTTGCTGAATAAATGGTAGACGTATTGCGGGGTTGAGGCCGGACTTTAGAATAATCAGCTTCGAGATAAAAAATACGTTTTTGAAATAAAGTCAGAGTATAGCCCCGTCCATTTATATTCTCTCGAACTATGCATTAACTATTTTTCCATCATTCATCTTAACGATACGATCCGCATAATCTAACATCTCATTATCATGAGTTACCGTTAATGTGATCATATTTAGAGATTTAGTTAATTGCGAAATCAACTTCATCGTATCTCTCGACTTTTTTGAATCCAAGCTCGCTGTTGGCTCATCGGCGAACAGTATTCTTGGATTGTGAATGATGGCACGTGCCACTGCTACACGTTGTTTTTCTCCTCCTGATAAGGACGATGGATAGGCTGTAAGGCGATGAATCATTCCAACCTTTTTTAATGTTTTCTTTATCTGTATTAGCTTGGCTTCTTTCGTAACTTTCATTCCGGCAATGTCAATCATTAGTGAAAGTTGTTCTTCAACTGTCAAAAAAGGAACAAGGTGGGAAGATTGAAAAACAAAACCGAAGTGCTGCGCTCTAATTTTTCTCACGTGGTCTGAACTAATTTCTGCTAGATTCTGATCTTCATATACTACTCGACCGTTTGAGAGAGGTTGAAGCCCAGCAGCGATTGTAAGTAATGTACTTTTGCCTGATCCTGAAGCACCTACTAAAGCGGTCACTTCACCTTGCTCAAGTGATAAATTAACTCCTTTTAATACTTCTTCTTCAATTTCTCCATTTACAAATGACTTTCTTACGTTTTCTAAAAGTAATTGACTCATGTTAAGACTCCCCTTGTTGAATTGCTTGTAAAGGTTCAATCTTCTTAATTTGATAGCCTGATAGGGTAGACCCTAAAAAGCCAACTATGACAAATACGATCGATAGCTGAATTGTTGTCGTTATCGATAGGTTATAAGGCATGGTATCTGGAGCGAAGAATTGAAAAACCTGGCTCAATAATGCAGAAACGAGAAGCGCTGTTAGTGTAAGAATCCCCATCTGACTCCAAATCATCTTAAACAAATTCCTGTTACGAATTCCTAGGGCTTTGAGTATTCCATACATTCCTATCTTCTGGACATTCATCATATAAAAGAAGATGGCAAACAGCATTCCACTAATAACGACCAGGAACCAAACAATCATAGTAAGTGTCATTTGCTCAGCCTGGTAACTGGGAATTGTAGAAAGAAACTCCTTCTTAGAAAATAACTGTAATCCATCCATAACCTCATTTTTTTTGGGTGAATAAATGAGCTGCAATTCTTCAGTTCTAAACATATTTTTAAAATCTCCTCGATTGATAAACGCAACTGGTGAGTGGTTAAATCGTTTGTTCTCTACAAAATCGATAACCTCAAAGGATGCCTCCGCCAGTGGACTTGATAGGTGATCACCGATCTTTATGCCTTCATCTTTTAACGAGCTATCGAGGATGATTTCTCCCTTCTGTACATTTTTAAAGAATGTATTATCCGTAAAAGTAAGGAATGCAACGCTTTGTTGTTTTTTTGATTCACTTTTTAATGCACCCATTTGAACCGAAAAAGCGAATGCATCCTTATGGCTTCTTACTAATTGATTCTGTTTTTGCTCTTCTATATGAGATTGTGTATATGAGTTATCGGATTCTTTACTCATGTAAAACGTCCCATCTGGCATGTTTTTTATCAATGAAACGTTGTCATGAGATAATCCATTTGCTAAGCCTGAAATAATGAAAGTCAATAAACTTATGAGTAAAATAATAAACCCTAATATAAGAAATCTACTCTTATTCTTCTTCATTTCTTTCCATGCCATAAACATTGTCATCATTCCTTTCTATCATTAAAAAACCTTTTGTTCTCTCACTGATTACTTTAAATCAGGTAAGTGAACAAAAGGTTAACAATAAATTACGAATACGGAAGGACAACTTTAAATGTGGTACCTTTATTCATTTGACTATCCACGGAAATGTGTCCTCCATGAAGCTCTACTATTTCTTTTACAATTGACAACCCTAGCCCTGTACCCTGTTTTGTTCTAGTCCTAGCTAAGTCTGCACGATAAAAACGATCGAAAATTTGTTCCTTTTCACTCGGTCCTAAGCCTATCCCCGAATCCCGAAATGTAATTTCTATTTGTTCGTGTGCATCTTCTAGTGAAATCTGAATGGACCCTCCTGGCTTATTATATTTAATGGCATTTGTTAAAAGGTTTTCCCAAACGGTATATAAAAGATCAGTATTGCCTTTCACTTTTACATCATCAAGAGAATAGGTTAATGAAAGATTTTCTTCATTAAAAAGCCAATAATATCTTTGTAGAAGACTTCTGAATTGGCCAGATAATTCAACCGTTTCTCTAGAAAGATTATTTTCTTTTGGATCGAGTGATGATAAGGTTAATAGCTGTTTTGTTAAAATAGACATCCGCTTCGTTTCATCTTGTATGACGTTTAAGTAAGAACTTTTTTCTTTTTCAGTAAGCGTGTCGCTCTCTAATAAACGACTATATCCTTGGATATTTAACAATGGCGTTTGTATATCATGTGATACATTGGATACAAATGATTTCCTAAGCTTATCTAACTCGCCAAGACGCGAAATCATCTCATTGAAATTCTGAGTTAGTTGACCGATTTCATCTTTCCTTTGAATATCCAATTGTACAGTAAATCCTTCTTCACCAACTTTATTCGTTGCTTGAGATAGCTTTCGAATAGGGTGAATGATCATCACAGCCCAAATAAGTACCGCAAATAAACTTAAGATGACGGTAGCTACGACCATCCAACCTAATAGGATGTGGATTTCATTAAATAGAAGCTTAATGTTAGGTCTCATAAAAAGAGCATACTGTGTATCATTGTATGAAAGAGGAACACCTACGGAATTTTTTAGTTCATTAGCAAAAAAGCCTGTAACGAACGTTGCTTTTGGGAACTCCTTCATTCCATGATAAATGTCTCCATCAAGGACTTTTTCCACTGCTTCTGGTGATAGATTCTTTTCATTAAATGTGCCACCAAAAAAACGTTTTTTTCCTTGTTGGTCAACAAGGAAGAGTTGATAACCTGTTGAAGCTGTATGTTCAAGGTAGTCCTCAAGATTACCTTGAGATTCTGCGTATTGAGCAATTCTTATGGCGATTTCCGTGTTTTTAGTATCGTTTTCGGGTTTTAAATTAGTTTGGTAGAAGGTATTCGCAAACAGAAAACCGATCAGAGAACTTATAATCATAATGAATAACGTTGTAAGTAGGAATTTTGAGAATAAAGACCTCATTCAGATGTCACCTCTAATTTATAGCCAACTCCACGAACAGTGACGATTTCAATTGTGGATGTGACCTCTCGTAAACGTTCCCGTATTCTTTTGATATGAACATTTACAGTCCTCTCATCACCCTGGAAGTCGATCCCCCATATACTTTCTATTAGATAATCTCGATTGAAAACTTTATTCGGTCTAGAAGCTAAGAGGGCTAATAATTCAAACTCCTTTAAAGGCATTAGCAGGTGTTGTTTGCCTATTTGAACCTCATAGTTTCTTTTGTCAATTTTTACATCACCTAAGTTGATGATATAAGTGCTAGGTTTATCGTATCTTCTTAAGACGGCTTGAATACGAAAAATCAATTCCTTTGGTTCAAAGGGCTTTACGATATAATCATCTGTTCCAGCAGTATACCCATGTTCTTTATCATGTAGTTCACCCCTGGCGGTTAACAAGATTACGGGAATATCGTAAGTGTTTTTTATTTTTCTGGTAAGCGTATAGCCATCCATCTTAGGCATCATCACGTCCACTATTGCTAAATCGATCACGTACTTTTCTAAAATAGACAAGGCTTCTATTCCATGTATAGCTTTATGAGTTTGATATCCAGCATCCTTTAGAGTGACCTTTACAAGGTTCAAGATGTGTGGATCGTCATCGATAATTAATATGGAGTTCATTCTTACACCCTTTCTACACTACTTTGATAGAGGGACTTCTAATATCTATTTTACATCGGAAATGTGAACAGGAGATTAACTGGCACATAATTTAGTAACCAAAAAGAAGAGACGCTCAAAAGATACTATAATTACCTTTAACATTATGGTGAAACCGAGTTTCAAATATAATCAGTTTCACGCTGCTTTGTTGAAAGCAATTGTGAAGCTCTTCGCTCTTGACCTCTTTTATTATTTCTAGCGGGAGTAGTTAAGATTACGACAGCAACAATAATACATAGTCCACCAGCTAATTGTATGTAACCAAACGATTCATTTAACCAGATGATTGAAATGATGACAGCTACAAGAGGTTCAATACTGGATAAGATACTTGTTTCAGATGGTGATAAATAGTTCAAGCTACCAATATAAAGAAGAAATGAAAGTGTTCCACTAGCGATTATCCCTACTAACATAATAGTTGTATTAACTGTGAGATCTTCAGTTAAAACCTGAATACTAAAATCAAGGTTTAGCAAAAAGGAGAAGATTCCAGCGATTAACATTCCCCATCCAACAATAAGCATGACACCCCACCTTTTGATTAATGAAACAGGTTGAACGGTATAAAATGTAAAGCCGAGCATTGTAAGAATGCCAAAAGATATGCCTTCTTTGCTTAAAAAAATATTTTGGTAGGAACCATTTGTGATTAAAAAGAAGAGTCCTGTTAAAGCCATGCCTATAGCAATCAATTGTCTTAGTGTTGGCAGCTTTTTGATCTGCATTGCAACATAAATGGTAATAAGGATTGGAGCCAGAAATTGAAATAACATAGCTGTAACGGCATTACTTACATGAATTGTCTCAATAAAAAAGTATTGAGCACCAAGCATACCTAAAGCTCCAAACAAAATGAGCTGAAATCTGTGCCCTTTAGACTTCCAAATATCAAAAATCTGTCTCTTTGAACAAGAAAGAAACAATAGAAGAAACGTGCCAGCGAATAGTAAGCGGAAAACGAGAAAATCGATGGAAGTTATGTTCGAATGTAGAAATAGCCATTGAATCATCGGTCCTGATATTCCCCAAAGTGCAGCACCACTACTTATCATCAACAATCCGATATGTCGGTTTTGTAGTTTCATTTTTTGACCCCCCAATGATGTTAATTTCTATTGTATTTAGTACGTAAAATATGTACTATTGACGTATTATAATAAACAACTGACCTTGTTATAAGTGTCAGTATTTAATTAATGGAGGGGGTCAGTTTAAGTGTGGCAATTAACACCTAACCTAGATGGCGAGAGTAAAGATCCGCTTTATCTTCAGTTATATCTGTATATTAAACAGGAGATTAAGAACGGAAATTTAGTACCTGATCTGAAGTTACCTTCAAAACGAAAGCTCGCTCAACATCTTACAGTTAGTCAGAATACAGTTGAAACGGCATACGGCCAATTGGTTGCAGAAGGATACGTAGAGTCACGCCCGAGGAAAGGATATTTTGTATCAACTGTTGATGAAGAGAATTTTAGCATCACCCGAGATGTTCAGCATGTTGAAGAGAAACCGAGTAAACATCATGGCTATACATATAATTTTGCTTATACTGGTGTGGATTTTGAATCGTTTCCATTCAGTCTCTATCGGAAATTAATGAATGAAGTTTTGCGAAGCGATAATAAAGAAATTGTCCAACTGGGTCACCCTCAAGGGGAATTAGATTTACGTCAATCGCTTGCAGAGTATGTATACGAAGCGAGGGGAGTGAAATGTTCCCCGAGTCAAATAATCATAGGTTCTGGAACTCAAACCTTACTGAAACTACTATTTCGACTATTACCACATAGTAAATTTGCTGTGGAGGACCCAGGCTACCATCAGAAACTGACGTTGTTTGAGAAAGGAGATAAACAAGTAGAATTAATTCCAATCGATTCAGACGGAATGCTTTTCTCCAATTTAAAAGAAAGTAGTGCTGATGTAGCGATTGTAACGCCATCTCATCAGTTTCCTTGTGGTATGATTATGCCTGTTCCAAGACGCTTGCAATTACTAAAGTGGGCAAGAGAGAAAGACGATCGGTATATTATTGAAGATGATTATGATAGTGAATTCCGTTATAGTGGCAAGCCAATCCCCGCACTTCAAGGATTAGATACTGGAGAGAATGTTATTTATATGGGTACGTTCTCGAAAGCGTTGTTGCCTTCATTGCGGATTAGTTATATGGTTTTGCCTGCTTCCCTTATCAAAATCTATCAAAAAGACTTTTTCTTTTATGCCCAGACCGTCTCACGTATTGATCAGAAGGTGTTAAAAGAATTTTTAGGTAGAGGGCATTGGGAACGACATATTCAAAAAATGAAAATGATTTACAGAAAAAAAAGAGATGTGCTTATTGATGGGATTGCGCATTACTTCCCTGAAACAGTTGAAGTCATCGGTCAAGATTCTGGTTTGCATCTCATGCTACGCTTTAATAATGGGATGACGGAGCAAGAAGCTATTGATCGGGCAGCAAAACTCGGTATAAAAGTGAATGCCGTGTCTGAATATGGAAAAAACGATGGTCAAACCGTTCTTCTGGGCTTTGCAGTACTAACGATTGAACAAATAAAAGCAAGCGTTAAACTGCTTGCAAAAGCGTGGTTTGGTTAGAGTGAAGAAGTTGAGTGTTCGGTAAATTGGAGGGGTAAGCATGAATTCTAAAGTGTTTTTCTTGGCATTTATCACAATTGTTATATGGGGTTCTACTTTTGCGGCGATTCGAGCTAGCTTACATGGAGGATATTCTTCAGGCCATTTAGTACTCGTTCGGTATCTGATCGCATCTAGTGCATTTATAATGTATGCGTTATGGCCAGGGGTTAAATTCAAGCTCCCGAAACGGCGAGACATCCCTGGAATAATTGCTCTCGGATGGGTCGGGATTAGCATTTATCACATAGGCGTGACGTTTGGTGAACAAACGATTTCAGCAGGAACCACTGGGATGTTGATCGGATCAGCCCCTGTGTTTACGGCGTTAATTGCTGTTCTTGTGTTACATGAGAAGTTGGGGACATTTGGATGGATTGGTCTCGGTATTGGTTTTATTGGAATTATCCTAATCACACTTGGGACATCAGGTCCTGCTTTTGAAATATCGAGTGGTGCATTATTAGTCTTGATGGCAGCTATAGCAACGTCTTTTTTCTTCGTATTTCAAAAACCTTATTTTAAACGGTACAAGCCAATTGAATTGGCAGCCTATTTTACATGGGCTGGTACTTTGCCTTTCTTCTGGTTTACCCCAGGCGTGCTTCAATCGATTCAAGGTGCCACCCTTGAAGCTAATTTATCTGCCATCTATGTTGGGATCTTTCCAGCTGCCATTGCGTATGTAACATGGTCGACTGCACTTTCTTTAGGGAATGCGAGTTCTGTAACAAGTATGATGTATTTAGAGCCAGCAATAGCAATTTTTATTGCGTGGATCTGGTTAAATGAATGGCCAAGTACGTTGTCTCTTATAGGAGGCGTCGTGGCAATTGCTGGCGTGATCGTCGTGAATGGGCTAGGTAGTAGGCAACACCGAATCAGGAGTAAAGGCTTCAAGGCTCTATAACTCCAAATGTTGAAAACCTGTTGATTCTTCACGAAATATAAGATGTAAAACCCTTTCCAATTAATTAAAACTACTGTCACCACGAATAAAAAAATAACTCTAATCAACACTAAGCACAACTGACAATGAAAGGACTTACCATATGGAAAAATCGATGTTAAGAGTGCTCTTCACTTTATGTACTTTATCTCTACCTTTTTTATTCAAAGGGTCAAAAATGAGAGAAAATCTTGTTATTTTTTTTCGAAAGCGGTCTTATCAACGCTTGTTGACACCTATGTAGTTCGGACTAAAAGACTAGAATATCCTATTCGTCCATTTCCTAAAATTTTTAAGACCAACGTGATTTTTAACACGTTGTTTTTCCCGCTATTAAGTGTTGTTTGGGTGAAGCAATCATACAATGATAACTTACCCAAAATTCTATTGAAAAGCTTAACTTGGAGTGTTCCTATGAGCTTGGCACAATGGTACTTAGAAAAGAACAGCAGACTTTTTAAATGGAAAAAATGGTCTCCGCTTCATACATTTTTAAGTGTTAGTTTTACATTATTCTCAATTAGAGGGCTTGTAGGATTGTTAAAAAAATTAGATGCGTGAAAAATAGTTGAGAGAGGAGGGACAGGTTCCATGTCCCTCCTCTTATGTTTAAAGTGATATTAAGATGCCCAAAGACCTTTTAAAAAATTGACCGTTAGAAAAACCAATGATAAAATTATCTCGAAGTAAAGATATTTTGGTTACGCGCAAATAAGAGATCAATGGTTATTACTAAGTCTGATATGACTAGTGAGAAGATGACCAATTTTAGGCACCTAATCCTTTTTGGACGATTAGGCTATGAATTTATTTCAAGAAAAGGTGCTGTAAAGAATTATAGAATGTAAAAGGAGGAGTGACAACTGATGATCCATAAACGAGTATTGTGGCAAGAGTTGTTTTTTGATTTGATTTTTGTTGCCGCAATAGCCAAAGCAACACATGTATTACTCCACTTGGAAAACGGAGTGATTCCTTTGGATTACCTGTTCAAGTTTGTCCTGATCTTTATCCCGATATGGTGGTCCTGGGTAGGACAGACACTTTACACAAACCGGTTTGGGGAAGAGAGATTATCTCATCGCCTGTTCATGATTCTACAGATGTTCTTTATGGTGGTATTGACAGCTAGTCTCTCTCCGGATTTTGACAGTTACTACATCCCATTTTTAATCGGATATATTGGTGTTCGTTTCGTAACAGCCCTTCAATATATTTACACTATTCGTGATGTCCATGGGGCAGAGCGTGGTGTGGCCACACGGTTAGGGTATGGGTTTTTGATCGGAATAGTTATTTCGCTTTTATCTGTGTTCTTTGATTCTTGGATAAGGTACTTTTTCTTGTATCTGGGTATTTTTGTGGACATCTTAGTTCCAATCTTAAACAGAAAATACTTAAAAAAAGTGCCGGTCAACACGCCACACCTCTTGGAACGATTTGGACTGTTGACGATTATCTTATTCGGCGAATCGATAGTCAGCCTAGTTGCCATATGACGGAAGCGTTCCTATGGAGCGAAGTGTTTATTATTTTATTGGCATTTCTATTGATCATTTCGATGTGGTGGCAATATTTCGATAATCTCGAGAAGAAAATTGATAAAGAGGCTGTCACTTCCGGACAAATCATTATTTACGGCCACTTATTTATTTTGATGTCGTTGAGCCTATTTGCTGCTGTGATTCAGATGAGTTATCTGTATGAAGTAAACTCGACCTTCCTATTAATTTTGACAATTAGCACTGCCTTTGTCTATTTTCTGGCTACGACAGTGGTTTTCCATAAATACCGTATACCTGAGCATCGATTGCAGGTAAGGCATTTACTTTTATTTCTTTCTATTTTAACGTTTTTTCTAGTATTCAATCTCATACTTCCCGTTTCAGAGCTGATTTTATTGACTGAGCTGCTAATCTTTTTCGTTATTTATACTGTTATCACCATCAAATAGTGCCTCTGAAATTATCTATAAATCAGAAAAGCAATTTTGCGCTGAGATTTATAAAATGACTTTGTAACAATTATGGTTAGAAATTTAAGTTAATCTTCAAGTAAAGGAGCTTATTCGTAATTAGAATAAGCTCCTTTATTATTAAATGAAATTTATTTTTCAATCTAATGTTGAATTAAATAGTAATAGATAGTGGGATGGGGCGGTTGGAAATTATAATACTAAAATCTACATAAGGGATAAACAGTTGAATATAATCAAAATAATGAAAACAGAAATGAGGGGTGAATCTATGTCTAATTCATTTGTCTCACGTTCGTTAGATGAAATCCAGTTTTGGTCTAGGATAATGAAAGAACATGCATTATTTTTAAGTTTGGGATTTAGTTATAACGATTCGAAATTAATTCAAGAAGCACAAGAATTCATTGATCTTTTTGAACAGGTTGAAGAAGAATTAAGTACGTTTTCTCTAAATTCAGATCCTCAACAGATCGCAACGTTCAATATGCGAGTATATCAAGCAGCTACTTCCATTTGGGCTTATAAAAGAAAGGTCCTAGGGTTATCGTTGCGGTGCGAGGTTGTCTCTAACAATTTCCCACTGTTACTTGATCATACAAGCCGAGAGGCAGCTTATTTTGCAAAAAGATTAAAGGAACTGAATGAGGGGAAATTGCAACCTACAGCTGCAAAAATTATTAAAGAAAATGTGTTTTTTTTAAGAATAATGGCAGACCACTCGAAGTTCATTGGTCATTTACTAGACCCATCAGAAAGGAAATTGGTGAATCAAGCTCGAGAATTTAGTCATGATTTTGATCAACTGGTTTATCAAGCAGTTGATCTGGATTCAATGAGACCGCAATCGGAAACTTCACCTTTATTAGATCATTTCTTGGATGAAAATCGTGTGTCAGTAGTATCACTTAGGGATTTTAAGAAAGCAGCAAAAGAATTAATTGAAGAATGTAAGGTTAAGAGTATTATCCATCCTCTTCTAGCAGACCATGTATTCCGCGAAGCAGAAAGATTTCTTCATATTATAGATATGTTTGAGGCAAGCCTTTCCTCGAAAAATCACTAAATATCAATTTAATAAGTAAGTTGTGGGTAGCCTATCTTAAAGAGATAGGCTACCATAAAATAATCAAGTAGGGAAGGCTAGGTTGTAAGGGTTTGGAATACAAGCAACGTCGGAATAAATGTTTGAACTCATCAATACTTTAACCTGTTAACTCATGTTAATTTTAATTTATCTTTTCATTTTTCGACCTCCAACTATACGTTATCACCCATTTATAAGAGTAGTGAATAAACTGTGTTAATGGAGTGATGATAGTACAGAGGTGGATTTTATATGATTGGACTTACTGTAGCTATAATTACGTTTAATTTTATAGCTTTTTTTACTAATAAGCGTCTTACAAAAAATCAAATAGTACATATTTGGACAATTACAATTTCCTTGCAGCTTCTTTTTGATTTGTATATTGACAACAAATATCATGGTTACTGGTACTTTTCTACAGATATTGATGAATGGTGGAAAGAACTTCCTACTTTAATCTTGTTAATCCCACCAGTGAATATGATGTTTTTGAATTGGTATCCTTTTGAAAAAGACTTATCTAAACGAATTCTCTACATTTTCTGTTGGTTAATAGCAATATTTCTTTATGAATTACTCGCATTATTACCAGAACCATGGGGCTATTTTAACTATGGATGGTGGGGAGTTAAACACACGATCCTTGCAGACCCGTTACTATTACTTTTTATATTATATTATTATAAATGGATTCGTAAAATTGAAACGATTAGTGCTGGAAAATAATTTATTTACTTTTAACTACTGGCCACTCTTTCCCATTTTTTTGTTTTTTGATTAAAACTAAATAGTAAGCCAGTAACTACGGCTATCCCACCAAGTAACGAATCGCTAATAATTGAGGTTTGTTAAGTTAAGATATACAGTTGAAAATAATAATAATAATATAAGGCATAGAAACTTATGACAAAGTAAGTTATGTATTTAAAACAACTTTAAAGTAACTTCCTTATACTGAAATCTCGGATCGTTAATCCCTAAGAAGGACCAGCTTATTTTAGAAAGAAACTACGCTATGTGATGAAAACAAATAATAAAAAGCTCCGGTTATTTCAACAATAAATCCCCCTCAACACGTGTGTCGAGGGGGAAAGCGTTTTAGGGATGAGTAAGAAATCTTATTATTGTTTTAAGAAATCTATTTCTACTTCATTTTTTCGTGGTTCACGTTTGAATAGATAGTTACCATTTCTAATTGACATAAGTACTTCTGCTCGCTCACGAATGGCTTCGTAAGGATCTTTTGCATCTAAAACGATAAAGTTAGCCGGTTTTCCCACTTCAATGCCATACTCATCATTTAACCTCATAAGGTTTGCACCGTGGTATGTAATCAGGTCCAACGCTTTAGTGATTTCATCGATGTGTGTATAATGTGCTAAATGGATACCGTTGTCTAAAATATTCATCATATTTCCGTTGCCTAGTGGATACCAATAATCCGCAATAGAATCTTGCGCAAACGCAACAGTATTTCCATTATTTAATAACTCTTTCACTCGTGTTAAGCCACGACGTTTAGGATAACTATCGCCACGCCCTTGTAAATGTGCGTTTTCAGTTGGACAAGAAATAAAGCTAATCTGTGATTCTTTAAATAGACCTAACATCTTATTGGCATAACTATTTTCTACAGAACCAAAGCTAGTTGTATGACTTGCTGTTGTATATGGACCATAGTTTTCTTCCATAACAAGCGCATTTAACACTTCTAAAAATCGACTAGTTGGATCATCGTTTTCATCACAATGAATATCAATCATTACGTTATATTTTATTGCCATGTTCACAATACGTTTCAAGGATTCAACACCATGTTCATAAGAAATCTCAAAGTGAGGGATACCTCCTACCACGTCAGCACCCATTTTTAGTGCTTCTTCCATTAAACGTTCTGCACCTTTATATCGGAAGAACCCTTCTTGAGGAAATGCGACAAGTTGTAATGTGACGATATCTTTCAGTTCTTCACGTAATTTGATTAAAGCTTTCATCCCGGTTAAGTTAGGGTCCGTAATATCCACGTGTGTTCGAATAAATTGAACGCCATGACTCAATTCTTTTTGAATTCCTTTAAGCGCACGCTTACGTACCATTTCTTCAGTCAATGATTTTTTATTATCACTCCAACGCTGTATACCTTCAAATAACGTGCCTGTAACATTCGCATTTCCTTCTCCTAGACCGGAAAAGATATAATCTAAGTGTAAATGAGGGTCAACATAAGGGGGCAGCACCAAACAACCTTGTAAATCAATCACTTCATCTGCGTTGTGTAAATCATTACCTATTGCTTTGATCTGGCCGTGTTCTACTAAAAGTTCATGGGATTCTGGAACCCCATAGATACAGGCATTAATAAATTTTTTCATACTACACATAACTCCTTTATCTATTTTGATATATTACATTGTTAATTAATTAGTATATCAATTGTGAAAGGAAAATAAATTACTCACGCTCAAAATAACATGATAAGCCTATTTCAGAATCTGACTCAATTCAAGAATATTGAATTGAGTCCATTATCCGTTAAAATGGAGTTCTTCCCTTTGGTAATTCACCACTGAATATTTACAACTAGTTCGCTAGTGGCTAATGAATGTATCAGTGAATTTATGGGTAAATAGGGAAAATTGACAATCAATAAATTATTTTCAAAGGACGTGTTGACAAATTCTAATTGTTATTTTACGATTAGATTATCTCGAATTCGAGATAAATAGTTCAACAATCAAAACTAAATAATGTATAAAAACAATAAATTTTTTTGACGGATATCTTGATTTAATAATATATGAATTAAAAGTAAAAAGGAGTGATAGAGAAATAAAATTGAATTCATCACATTCCGTTGTGGCAGGCCAGTTATAGTAGTAATACGCAGATTATTATGCAGAGAAAAGGGGACCTTATGTTGTTTTCCTATCACTGAATAAGGATAACTATAGTGTATAAAAAGAATAATGCTTATGTTTTTATGCATACGAGTTTTAAAGTAAATAAGTAACTAAAACAATTACAAAGGGGTTGTATTAAATTACAGACGGACTATTAGGGATTCACCACGTTACGGCAATAACGGATAATGCGATGAGAAACTATAAGTTTTTCACAGAGGTACTTGGAATGAGATTAGTTAAAAAAACGGTGAATCAGGATGATATTCAAACGTACCATACGTTTTTTGCGGATGATGTCGGTTCGCCGGGGACAGACATGACATTTTTTGACTTCCCAAACATCCCAAAAGGAAGACCGGGAACGAATTCGATTTCCAGAGTAGGTTTGAGAGTACCTGACGACACAGCGCTTGAATATTACCTTGAACGATTCGAAGAATTTGACGTGAAAAACGAAGGAATTCAGGAGCTTTTTGGTAAAAAGATACTTCCATTTGAAGAGGCCGACGGTCAGAAATACCAGCTTTTCTCTGATGAGAATAATGAAGGTATTGCGCCAGGAAAACCCTGGAAGAACGGACCAGTACCTGAAGAAAAAGCAATTTACGGGTTGGGACCTATTGAGATTAAAGTGAGCTATTACGAAGATTTCAAAAAAATGCTGACTAACGTTTATGGTATGAAACCAATTCATGAAGAAACGAATGTAACTCTATTTGAAGTAGGCGAAGGTGGAAACGGCGGCCAGGTAATTTTGAGAAATGATGAAACAACTTCAAGTCTTCAGGGATATGGAGAGGTCCATCACGTATCGTTCAGAGTGAAGGATCACGATACGCTGAAACAGTGGGAAGCCAAATACGATGAAGTAGGCATGAGGCATTCCGGTAATGTCAATCGTTTCTATTTCGAAGCGCTTTATACACGTATAGGTGATATTCTAGTTGAACTCTCAACTGACGGGCCAGGATTCATGGGAGATGAGCCATATGAAACGTTGGGCGAAAGTCTTTCTCTTCCACCATTTCTCGAGCCGAATCGTAAATATATTGAATCACAGATTCGTCCATTTGATACAAAGCGTTCTTAACTAGTTGAAAGAGGAGAAGGTTAAATGGAAACAAATAAAAAGAAATATAACTCCATTACTTCGATTCCTATGCAGACTGTTTACACTGAAACGGCTTTAATGATTAGAAAAGGGGTGTTTACTAATGGAATATTTTTATAGTGAAACGAAAAAGGATGCACCGGTTTTTATACTTCTCCACGGTACTGGAGGTACAGAAAAAGACCTGGTTCCTCTTGCGGAGTTGCTTAATTCTGAGTATAACGTTTTAGGCATCAGGGGAAACGTGAAGGAAAATGGTATGAATAGATATTTCAAACGTCACGGCGAAGGTAAGTACGACTGGGAGGATCTTGAATTTCGCGGGAATGAACTTTACGAATTCATTGTGGAAAAATCAATTGAGTATAATTTTAAACTGGAGGATGCAATACTTGTCGGCTTCTCGAACGGCTCAAACATCGCAATCCAAATGATGCTTCAGCAACCCGGTACGTTCAAAAAAGCGGCTTTATTCGCACCACTATATCCCGCAGATGTAGAAGACAAACAGGATTTCAGCGACGTAAAAGTATTCTTGTCACTAGGGAAAGGCGATCCAATTGTGCCGGAATCCGAAAGCGAGCGGGTGATTAATCTTTTCAATGAAAGAGGAGCAGATGTTACGACAGCCTGGGTCAGCGGACACAGCCTGACACAAGAAGTTGCCCTGGAAGCGAAAAACTGGTTGAATCAATAAATAGGTTGATCCTTTACTGGTTCTATGTTTAAAGAAAGTATGGAAAAGCAGGACTTCTACTAAGCTTAGAGGAATGGGTTCAAACCTTTCAATAGAACAAGTAAATTTCTGGCTTTAGCTATAACAAAATTTATAAATGTTGATTAGAGGAGGCTTTGAAATGAAGGAAATCAAAAAAAGTGAAAATAAATTTTTCGTTGGTGAAAATCCTGATGCCCCTTTAGCTGAAATTCATTGGGTTCACACCGGTTCCAAACAAATGATAGTGGATCACACTTACGTATCGGAAGAACTAAGAGGGGAAGGGATAGGTGAGGCGCTGGTGGAACGCGTCGTTTCTTATGCACGGGAAGAAGGAAAGAAAATAATTCCCTTGTGTCCTTTTACGAAAAGCCGGATAAATCAGCATGAGGAATATCAGGATGTTCTTGCAGAGAATCAATAACCTTTTATTTAGTTACTGGAGTGGAGATTTAATATAAAAATCATACTCCGATGGCTCTTGAAAGGTTAACTTCATCTCAAAGGGAGGCCAGTTTTAATACAGGCCTCCCTACTTTATTCCTGATAAGGCTTTTATTTCTGGTGTTTTTTAAGGAATAACCAGGCTTTAAAGGAAAATTCGATTGAACTTTTAATGCAACAGAATGATGCAACAGAATGAGATAAACAACAAAATAAAAAAGAGTATCTTGTTAAGGCATCAATTAAAAATGATTTTCGTGAGCCCTGTTGATCCCAAAGCTGCCATCATTAATCAGGTGAATGGTATGGCTACTATAACATGGATAGAGACGTTATAGTAATATAATGCGGCCTCTCTCCTTCAAAAAAGAGACGTTGAAATATGTATATCATCGCTCAATATTTTTAGAAAATAACGAAAAAGTCATAAACAATTTTAAACGGTATTACTTTTGGGGGAAAAGTAGAAACGTTTGCCTGGCGTATATACTCGGATAGTAGAGGTCCCTGGTCTTGGACTGGGTTTTGTTATAGTTATAATAGGATTGCTTTTTTTAGCTGCTTTGTTCGAGAAACGGGAGCGATAATCACCAAAAGCAATAACCTAACTTAAAATTAAAAGCTTGGATCACCATACCTGCTTCCAAGTTTTTTAAACTCTACTTTTTATTCATAGTAGTGACGCCTGCTAATATGATTAGCATCGCAATCCAGTCGCTGATCAAAATGAGTTCATTTACGAGGAGCGCGCCTATGAGTAGTGATACAACTGGTGGTATATAGGTGACAGTAGATGCTATAACAGCTCCTAGTTGATTTACAATAACGTAATAGATTATATAAGCAAGTCCCGTTCCAATCACGCCAAGCCCTATGAGAATTCCCGTCAACGCGATAGAATCGGATTGAATCGCGCTTATTCCTTCAAGGTCTCCAAAGACCCAAAGAATGATGATAGCGATTAGAATTTGATAGCTCGTTATCGCAGCGGGAGCGATGTTTGTTCCTGATAAAAATTTTTTGGCGTAAACGAAAGATGCTCCAACACTAAGCGATCCAATCAGCATATATATCACCCCTGATACGTCGAGTGCACTAGCTCCACTTTCCCATGGTCTCGCGATGATGAACACACCAACCACCCCAACGATTACGCCAAGGACGCTTTTCACAGTCACCCGTTCATCTTTTAAGGCAAAGAAGGTCAAGATGGTAGAAAAGATTGGAATGGCTCCACTTAGTGCGCCTGCAATCCCAGAATTTAAAAGAGCAGTTCCTTTGGCGAAGCAATAAAAGTATACAATCGTCGCAAGAAATGACATCGCAAAGAAATGATGAACATGGGAGAAGTGACTGAATTTCAACTGTTTCTTTACGAGGGCATAGAGAAACACAGGGATGAACCCAGCTACTACTCTTAAAAACACGATTTGCAATGGACTAATATGAACGGCAGCCCATTTCATGAATAGAAAATTGGTTCCCCAGATGATTCCTAGGGACAAGTATGCTAAGTAAAAGATATTGAATGTTTTGGCTTTTTGTCCGCTCACAATGGTTGCACTCCTTTTGCCAAGTATTACAATATACAATATACTAAATCCAACAATCAGAAAAACAGATTATTTCGATAGATTCAATCGATATATCCGATTATAAGGGGTGGAAGATGGATACGAAGCAACTTGTGACATTCGTAACTGCAGCTGAAACGCTTAACTTTACAAAAGCAGCCAACATGCTAAATTTTGCTCAGTCTAGTGTAACTGCGCAAATTAAATCACTGGAAGAAGAGCTAGAGCGTCCTTTGTTTGAACGGTTAGGAAAGCGACTAACGCTAACAGCGGCAGGAAAGGAGTTTAAAGTTTATGCAGAAAGACTCATTCTGTTGAGGGAGGAAGCGAAGAATGCAATCAGTGGAAATAATGAGTCGTCTGGAACACTCGTGATTGGAGCGCAAGAAAGTCAATGTACGTATCGATTGCCGCCTATCTTAAAGGAATTTAAAGACCTTTATCCGGATGTTAAACTCACCTTTAAACCTGCTAATTCAGATGAGTTAGCTCGAGAAGAATTAATGAACGGACTACTTGATGTTGCATTCATAATGGATGTTACAAAACCTGAAGAGTCACTTCGAATACAGCCTCTGATACAAGAAGAGATCAAATTAGTGGCATCACCCAATCATCCGTTGGCGAAAAGGAAAGAGATTGATCCTAAAGATATTGAAGGTGAAACGTTACTGCTTACAGAAATGGGATGCTCTTATCGGACACTCTTAGAAAATTCGTGTTCGGCTGCCAACATCTATCCATTGAATAAGTTTGAATTCGTAAGTATTGAGGCCATCAAGCAATGTGTTATGGCAGGATTAGGAATCACAGCACTCCCAACGATGGTTGTAGAAAAAGACATTGAAGCAGGAAGAATGGTAGAGTTGAGCTGGAATCATGCCATTCCACCAATTTTTACCCACATTGCATGGCATAAGGATAAATGGATGACCCCACCACTGAAAGCTTTTATCAAATTAACTCAGAATCATTTTACTAAGGTTTAATTAGGATGAAGTGTGATTCCGCTAAAGGGAGCGTTGATCTAAAAAAGGATTACGCTCTATTTTGTTTAAGTTAATATCGGGCGGTTTAATTGAAAAATTGAATTTGAAATAATGGGTTATTGGAACAAAAATCAAACTTTTAGTATAGAGGAAATAGCTATAGTTAGGAGGAGTGCTTTCTTGGATTTTATTATCTTTGGCTCAGTGGCTATTATTGGCGGAATTATTGTTGTTATTTGCACTTTAATCATTTTAGGTAGAAGGTTTATTCAACCGAATAAGGAATTAAAGGAAAAAGTCCAAAATCTTGAAAGAGAACTTAAAAGTTTGAAAGATAATAAGTAGTGTTCCGTCTTCAATAAAAGGGAGCTTTAACTGAACAATAAGAGTAAAAGAGCTTGGGACGGCATTCTGCCTCCAAGCACTATTTTGTGTGATTTGTTATGTGATTTACCGTGTGAATTTCACTGTGAATTCACGTTTTGCACCTCTGAAGTAACCCCGTTACTGTTGACGGGGGTCCCATTTTTTCAGCTCAATTATCAACAATAAATTTTAATATAGCTAATTGATTAACAGTAAAAGAGTTTAGAACTGCAACGACATTCTGCCTTTAAGCTTTATTAATTGCTCATTATAATAATAAAAATGGTACCAAAATAAGTTTTGCTTCCACCACATTCAAAACTATTTGTAAATCCTTTAAAGAATCACTTCAAGAATTTGATTTAGAAATGACCTCATTAATAGAAGACTATTAGAGTTTCTGTAGCGAGACAGGCATTATAGATAATATAGATAACAAAGTACGAGTAGTATTAACCGGAAATACATTTGAGGAGAATATGAAGTACAAACTTTATTTTCATCCTCGTAACCGTGGTTACCAAAATACTAAGTACATAGGATTGTATCGGGATAAAGCGATTAGAGCTATTGGAAAAGTAACTGGGATTATTGATGTGAAATATAATGAAAATACTAACGAATTTGTTCTTTATGAGGAAATTATGGGGCGTCATTCAAAAGACCTTAAAGATCAGATAAGACTCATTACGAAAGAATCGAATACGAAATAAGGGTATCCAGTTGAAGAAGAAAGAAGGTTCTTTTTAGTCGAAAACTACTATAATACAGAGTATAAAAAAGTTTCCAAAGGTGGACTGGCGGGAGTTCGCTATTTAGATCTTATGGATATAAAAGGATACCAAGAGGATATGAGTGCAAAAGAAATTGCAGAATTACTTAACGGTAATGTGTGGGGGATATTATAGAATCAACTCTCATTGTAGGAGAATAAATAGCAGCATCAGGTATATGTTCATTTCCAAGATTAATATAACATATGTTTATTATGTGAAATAACATTTACTAGGATTTAACGAAGTGGAAATAACAGTAAATATTAATGTTTGCACTACAAATAAAAGTGGAAAAAATATAGACAAACAAAGTATTTGGTTAAATGGTCGTAGGAAAAACCACATAGCGTGGATAGTGAAGAATATCCCTTAGAAAGGTACAAGTTATTCATTGGAAGATTACTCAAAGTTTAGGTAAGAGGATTTTAGATAATTGTTTGAAGTGAAGAAAGAAAACCTCTACAAGCCTAAGATTATTTACAGAATACTAAATTAAAGCTATTAAATTGCATGCACTAAGTCTTCATAACTACATATTCGTATTTATTTTAAACTTCTCAAATACATATAGGTTCTCTTTATTCTTTATATTTATATTTCTAATGAAGTGAGGGTGAATATATTCTCTGGTTATTTCTATACCACTATGTCCTAGTATCTGTTTTATAAAAGAAATATCACAGTCTGATTCATACATTAAAGTTGCGAATGAGTGTCTCAATGAATGAATTGTCACAGAAGGTAGATTAGCTTTACCCAGATATAACTTAAGAACCGACCTAACTTTGTAGTAATTTATTGAAAACAAATGGTCATCAATATTAAGGTTGTTTTGCTCAATATATATTGATATAGCATTGATTAATTCTGGTCTTAAGATAATCATTCTCTGCACTTTGTTTTTTGTTTCTGGTAAAATAATTGTTCCTTCATCCCAGTTTATGTCTTGTATTTTTAGATTTATTAGTTCAGAAATTCTACAACCTGTAGTGATTAATATAGTGAAAACAAATAAATCCTGCTCTAAATTTCTACTGTGAGAAATGATTGAGTGAAAGAATTTAAGCAACTCGTGCCGACTTAAAATTCGAACAGGTTTTTTATGCTGGTGAACACTTCGAAAATCAAAAGATAAGTTTTTCATGATGTTATTAAAATCATATTTTCTATATAAGTATTTAAAAAAACTCCCTAAAGATTTCTTAGTAGTCAGTATCCAACTAGGGCCTTTACTTAAATTCGATATTATGAACTGATCAACAATTGAGGCATTAATAGGTCTATATGTAACAATTTCATCCTTAATATCAGTGACTACGAAGATTTTTTTCAAATGAATTTCCACCTCATTAGTGCAGGTAATATTAGATAGATATTTAGTGAATTCCTTTAATTTTTTTGAATATATACGTTTCGTTCCTTCAGCAAAATCACTAAAACTAAGAAATGAATCTATTTCCTCCAAAAGAGTTTTCATTCATTTACTCCTTTATTATTTCATTTATTAATTTTTCAAAAGGTATTGGATACTTACTTATAACTTTATCTCTTAAATCGTGAGGGAATAATTTAGTATATATAGAAGTTGTTTTTGGATCTGTGTGCCCTAATATTTGACTGAGATATTCTAACTTCATTCCAGCTCTTAAACAGTTAACAGCAAAAGTGTGTCTAAATGAATGTACAGATAAGCTATTGTGGTATTCTAGTTCATTTAATATCTGTTCCAAATTATATTGAACACTTCTTATTGATAGTGGTTTTGATTTGTTGCTATCATAATCTTTGCTAAAGAGATAACAATTAGGGCTTGCTTGAATTAAATTAAGACGAATTAAATCGAAATAGTGTGAAAGTGCTGTTTTAACTTCAGGAAATAAAGGTATGTATCTCTCTTTATTTCCTTTTCCTGTAGTAAATATCAGTTGTTTTTCAAAATCTATGTCTTTTACTTTAAGGTTAACTAATTCACTCACTCTCAGTCCAGTTCCTAGGAGAGTGATAAATACTGCTCTCCAACGATATCCGTTAGTTCTATTCAAACTCCTTTTTAATATAAGATTGATTTGTTCATCAGAAAAATACTTTGGTAATAAGTGATATTTGTGTTTTGGAAATTTATATCTAATATCTTTTTCTAGGTATTGATGTTCATGTGCGAAACGTAATAATTTCCTTGTAATAGATTTATAAGTATTTATGGTTCCTTTTGATTTGATGTTATTGCTTAGCAAGAAACGCATAATTGAATCTTCATTTAAATCATTGATGTAACTTACCTCATTAGTAGACGTCAAGAAAGCTCTATACCTATTCAAAAAACTAAAATAATATTTAAGAGTGTTAGAAGAATAAATGTCTTTTTGAATAATTAAATGATCAATAAATAGATCTATTACTTCTAGAGTAGTGAATGTTTTAATTTCTTTTCTTACTCCATTTTGATTAACTAAAGAGAGCAGATCTTCTAACTTTATTCCAAGATCTTCACAAACTTTATTGTAATCGAAACTACTTTGGATTTTTATTGGCATTTTCATCAGCTCCACTCATAATAAAAGGATTGTATATAAGGGTGTTCTTTAATAACCTATTAACATTTTTATTTACATAATAATAAGTAGAAATCCAGTGCTTATGTCCCATTGAATTAGAGAGATCTTCTATATGAGTTCCACTATCAATCGCGTTTGTTGCATACGTATGTCTTAAGGCTTTAGCAGAAATATATTTATAGCCAAATGCTCTTATACTTTCTTGATGGAACATATTTGTAATGGATTTCCTACTAATTCTTAACCCATTTATTCTCAAGAAAAAAGAATTGGAACTAGGATGGTATAATTCTCTGGTGGATAAATATAGTTTTAGTATCTTAATTAATTCTTTATTTAACAATAATTTTCTTTGACCTGATTTTACACTTCTTAAAATAATAGTTCTTTCTGAGAAATTTAAATCTGAGATGTTAATATTACAGACTTCAATAGGCCTGCATCCAGTTTCTAATATTAAGAGGATAATTGAAATATTTCTAAATTTAATAGCATTGTCTCTAGAATTAACACTGTTAATTAATTTCAATATGGCTTCTACTTCAACGTATTCATTTGATCTTTTAGCGTTTGACCTGAAATGTTGAGGTATGGTGTATACAAAGTTAATGACTTTTCTTATTGAAAGAAATTCACAAAAATGCCTAATGCTGAGCAAGTATACATAAGAAGTTGGTACGGAAATACTCCCCTTGTTGATTTTTTCTTGAAGGTGTTTTTCGAAAATTTCTATGTGAATTGGTTTGATTTTATAATCTTCAGTTTTCTCGGGATAACCAAGTTCCTTATATAATACTTTTGTAAAGTACTTAACTCTAGTAGAATGATCTATAGCGCTACAGTAGTTTGATTCTTCCATATATTTCTTGAATTCTTGTATGCCTATGGTAAAATTCAAGGTGTTTTTTTTCTTACACTTATAAATGTTTTTTTGTGTTTTCTTAATAACTTGGGTTTCGCTTTTGTTTTCAATTTTTATGTGTTTTGTTAAAACCATCAAAATACCTCCTTGATATTTACATGTGAACAGAAGATATGTATAATTTAATTATTGTTAATTATTTGTTTATTTTATTTTTTGCTATCTTGTTTAAAGATAAGCAGGTGTATTAGTAAATTCACAACCTTTTGGTTGATATTTAATTACCCACCACACGTGTGAGTAAATTAAACAACCGAAGGTTTTTTGTGTTGAGTTCATTTATATTATTTCCAATAAATAACACATATTAACGTATTATTTTGCTAATATGCTAATATGCTTTTCCTGACTAAAGTCCCGTTTCTATTGGGCTTAATTATTGTTAGGCTCATTTATTGGAATTAAGAATAATGCTGTTTAATTATTACTAATTTCATGAAAGGGGATGAGGATATGGAAAAGAGAATGAGAAAAGGTATTGAAAATGCTTTTCTAATTGATATAAAAAGTCGATTGAAACCTATATCTGCCCTGTTCTTGCTTACTAATATAAGTAATTTTAAGCAGAGTATAAGAACTATAAAATTCTGCAATTATAAGATTGCAACAGAGAAACATTGTTATTATTGAGTTAATTTGAACTTGGTGAGGGATATGAAAAAGAAACCAGGTTCTAATCTTGATATATTAAACGATTCTTATGAGGGAATGTGTTATAAAAGAGCCTTAGAATTTCTTCATAATAAAAGAAGCGATGAAGAATATATAAATATTCATAATGATTCAGGTAAACGAAATACACTAGCTTGTGTAAACGCTAAACTAGAGTTAACAGTTTTCATCAGATAAGATTAAACAGGTTTCCACAAATAAGAATCAACAGTTACTGGTCAATCTAGTAACACTTTCAATATACTTAAAGCAGTTTATTGAAGGTGAGGACACAGGAGTGGAAAGATATATGATTTATCACGAGATTCATCAATTGAAAAAAGAAGGTTTCACTAATAGTGCAATTTCTAGGAAATTAGGGGTATCAAGAAACACAGTCATCGAGTATTTAGGATTGTCAGTAGACGAGTTTATGGCATTCGTTCATTCCTTACAGACTAGAGAAAAGAAACTTGATCCCTATCGGGATCACATTCTAACCTGGTTAAATGAACACAATGATTTGAGTAGTGCACAAATTCATGATTGGCTTCAGGAGAAACTAAACGTTAAGCATGTTTCAGAGGGCACCGTGAGGAATTATGTAAAGGAAATTAGAGAGCTTTATCACATTCCTAAGCAGGTATCTACCAGAACATTTGGAGCGATACCAGAGCTGCCGATGGGTAAACAAATGCAAGCGGACTTTGGAGAAATGAGAGTTCCTAGTACAAATGGGGATTCAGTAAAGCTCTACTTTGTAGGCTTTGTGCTTTCACACTCTAGATTCAAATACGTTGAATGGTTGAACCGTCCTTTTCGAACAGAAGACCTAATACATATGCAAGAAAATGCTTTTCAGCATTTTGGGGGCATAACAGAAGAGATTGTTTATGATCAGGATCGTTTACTAGCTGTTAGTGAAAATGCAGGAGATATCATCTTCACAGCTGCTTTTACAAAGTATCACCAAACAAGAAAATTCAAAGTATACCTCTGTAGGAAAGCCGATCCTCAATCAAAAGGAAAAGTAGAGCAGTTAGTTAAATACGTAAAACATAACTTTGCCAAGAATCGTACATTTGATAATCTTTTAGACTGGCAATCTTCTTGTATGAAGTGGCTTGAAAGAACCGGAAATTATAAGAAACATCATAATACGAAAAAAAGACCAGTTGAAGTGCACGCCCTGGAAAAGCCGCATCTTCAAAAGGTCTCTGGTACCTACATTTTCAAAAATGTATCTACAGATATTATAACAAGAAAGGTACACAAGGACAATGTCATTCGTTATGAGGGAAACCGTTATAGCGTACCGTTAGGTACTTTCAGAAATGACCATCATAACCATGTGTATCTACAAGTTGAAGCACCCTATTTAATCATTCGAGAAGAAAGAAACGGTCAATTGATTGCGAAGCATACGATCTCTTCTGAAAAAGGATTAGTCATTACGAGTCCTGAACATCGTGAACGCAATCGAACAAAACGTGATCTTCTCATTCAACAACTATATCAGAATCTACCTAACGAGGATCTGGTTACATGGCTAGTAAAGGAATTACAAGAACAGTATCCACGCCATCTAACAGATCAATTAAAGGTTGTATTAGATATCTCCAAGCGTTATCCAGACTCAATCGAAGAAGCCATCATAAAGATGAAAAAACTACAGATGAAAAGTTCTCATGAGCTTAGGGACATTGCGGTCTCACTTGAAGTTGAAAAGAAGAAACAAGTTAAACTTATAGGGACCGAAAATGAAAAGTACAAAAGTTTAGCTGCGCCTGAACGACATGAAGACATCTATCTTCATGTCTTACAAGGGGGGCTTAAGTAATGAGTGAATTATACGAGTCATTACAAGAAAAGTGCAGAGCCTTACGACTCGCAGAAACGGCCAAAGAGCTGCCACGCTTTTTAAGAGAAGCAGAGGCGAAAAGCTGGACTTACCATGAGCTTATCTATGAGATCCTGACATATGAAACCCAGTGTAGAGAACGTAAAAACAGTGAGAAATTGATGAAATGGGCTGAGTTTCCTGAATACCTCACTTTTGATCAATTTCGCCTTGAAGAACAGTCAGCAATTGGTGAAAAACAGCTTAATGTACTAAAAGAATTATCCTGGATTGAGGAATGTTTCACGCTGATTATGATGGGTCCTACAGGAGCTGGCAAAACACACCTCTCAACAGCACTCGGTATCCACGCCATTGAGCGTGGATACCAGGTATCGTTTGTATCAATGGAGCGATTAATTTATGTATTAAAGTCTAAAGAATATATCAGCAAATCAAAAACCAGATATAAGCGCATTATGAATTCAGAATTAATTATTATCGATGATGTCATGTATATGGCTTATGAGCCTCAGGATGCCCATTTATTCTTTCAATTTATCTACGAAATGTATGATAAAGCAGCGTTTATTCTTACATCAAATAAAGGGCCTAACGAATGGGGAAAGTTTTTAGGAGACACTACACTCACAACAGCGATATTAGATCGTTTACTTCACCGAAGTGAAATTCTGACATTTAGTGAAAAACAACACAGCATACGTATGAAATACCGAAAGGTATTGTTCGAAAGCCAAGGTGTTGATTCTTAATTATCGGAAACTGTTAGATCTTATTTACTGAAAACTGTTGATTTTTAGTTGACGGTTACAGCTTGGCCTGAATTGACAATACTCAGAAAAGATATGGATCAATATAGAAAGTTTTTATTAAAATTCTCCTTGACCAAACGACGATTGGTTTTAATGAACGAAGAGATAATAGGATTTAGTCAACAAGCACTCTATGAAAAATATGGAATTAGTTTTAATCCAATTGCTCGATTTATTGGTAAAAAGAGATCTGGTCCAAGAGCAAAAGCAAAACCCAAAATAAGAAATATTGAAACGAACGTTGATTTCAATAAAGAGTTTATTGCTTTTATAGCATTATTAAGTAGAGTTCCAATTGATTGGTTGGAAGAAGAAATCCCAAGTGAAAAATGGTGTGAAAATTACTTCTGTTACCTACCAGGGTCAAGAATGAAAGAAAACGAATTTCTAGAAATACTCGTTTCTTGCTCATCACAAAAGAGCCATGATGTAAGGGGCATTATTTTAGAAACTGAGGATTCAGAGGATATATTTATTCGATTGGAATCAATGAATGGTGGATTTATTATTGAGTTATTCAATAAAGATAGCCCCTACAAAGATATATTATATTTGCTAGATTTGGTTAAAGAATTCGATATAAAAACTGGGAGTATGCAAACGGTCATACCAACACAAGTAAATTTCACAATTATTTCTCAAAATAGTCCTTTGAAAATAATTAATCCTCCAGAATTTTGTCTGCTGCAATTATAAAGTTGCAGTGTAATTCTTGATAGTATATCTGAACAACCTCCTAAAAAGGAGGTTGTTTTTATGTCATTAAATAAAAGAAAAGAAGAAGATAATAGAAAAAGAGAGAATGCCTTGAAGTTATTAGAAAGTTGGATAAATAAATATGAAAAAGAAGAAATGAATAACAATGTCGAAACAGTTAGAGAAGGTAGTAATTATGATGAAAAAGTATAGGGGAATTGAAGATTTCCCTATAATTTTGACTGCAAAAGATATTAGTGAAATTTTACATGTATCAAAACCAACTGCTTATGAAATTATGAACCGGCCTGACTTCCCGGTAATGAAGTTTGGAAGAAGTAAAAGGGTTTTAAAAACAGAGTTTTTTAAATGGATATCAACTAACAGTAGTTAAGCTACTAATAAATAAACAACTTAAACAGGAATAGTAGAACATTATTATGTGTCATTTTCCCAAAAAATAAATAACTAATGTGGTCGAAGTTAGTAATTGGGGTACAGGTACTGAGACTTATCTTATATTTTTAGAGTAAGTCTGATAATCTTATAGATAATATCGAAAATGAATGTAACAGGGCAATACGTGACATGTCACAAAATCAATGTCTGGTGTTATACTTGAATAGGTACATATTCTGTGTTATTGGAGAGAAATTCTATGGATCATTATTCTATTGTTGACATCTCTAGTTGGAATTATGAAAACATTAATGTTTCGGGATCAAAAGAAAAACGCTGGTATCGCTCCTCAGATAAAAAACAATTAGCACTCTTTAAATTACCTGTTTCTATGACAAGTGATAGTTCGAATGCTGAAGGGGAGTCTACTGGAGAAGTGTGGTCTGAAAAAATATGTTGTGAAATCGGAAAATACATAGGTTTTCCTACACATGACGTAGATATTGGTGCTCTTTCAATTGATGAGGAAGCTTTAGAGTACTATGGATTGAATGGGGAAAGAATTCAAATTGGAGACAAGGTGTTTGGAGCATTATGTTGGTCTTTTCTAAACGATGATAAATATAGTTTAGTTGAAGGTGCTGACATGATAATGGATTTTGATGAAACCTACGATCGAGATACATTACAAGGTGAAACTGAGATATATAATTTTGATTTATTATATAGACTTTTTTATGATAATGGAATTTTAGATTATTTGTTTAAGATGATTTTATTCGACTCATTAATAGGTAATACTGATCGTCATCAGGATAATTTCGGAGTGATTAGAAACGAAGAAACCGGACAACATAAATTTGCACCATTCTATGATAATTCCTCTTCATTAGGAAGAGAAATGAATGAAAGACGGATAAAACTTATGTTACAAGATCAAAGAATGTTTGATTCTTATATATTTGGAAAGAAATCTTCCACACTCATACGTTGGGGAAATCCATGGACTAAAAAAAGGCTGAACATATTAGAGTTGTATGAGAAAGTGAGAAATGAATATCCACAAGAAGTTAATAAATATTTGCCTAATATCGCTAAGCTTACTGATAACGTCTTAGAAAATATAATTAATAAGGTTCCAGCGATAGTAATGTCGGAACCTAAAAAAGAGTTAGTAAACAAAATTTTAAAAACTAGAAGAGATTATTTAATAAGGTAGGGATTTAATATGCCCAAAGATAACGAAAAATTATTAGTATCATGGAAAGGTCCAAAGACCAAACAAAATTTTTTTGTTGGATTATTATCTAAAAACCAAACTCTTAATGGATTAAATTATAAATTTATCTATATTCATGAGGTTGTATTACAAGCAGAAAAAGAAGGATTTGTGCCATTTGTTGGGTTGAAAGATATTAACAAAGAATATAATAGCGATAAGCTATTCTCTGTTTTCGAAAGAAGATTACCTAACCAAAGTCGAAATATTTTCAAAAAATTCATTGATGATTATCAGCTCCAATCAAGTAATGCTGTAACATGGGAATATTTGAAAATCACGAAAGGGAGAACTGCTACTGATACCTTATCATTTCTAGAGCCAGTGTATATTGAAGGTGATAAACTAAGCTATAATGGTGAGGTTGCAGGTTGGTCCTTTACAAAAAACAATAACGTTTGTTTGAAGGTTAATGATAAACTGAACTTACGTTACCACAAAGAAAATGAAAAAGATGATAAAGCAGTTGAAATTGTGGATCCAGTAAATAACAATGAACGAGTAGGGTATATTCAAAAGCCATTCAACAAAGTGTTTTTTAGTTTGATGGAAAAAGGATATAATTTATCAGGATACGTTGAATCAATGGATTCGATTGACCGGAGACCAACAATAGCTGTAGAAGAAAAGATTTCTATGACGGACATTGATAAAATGGAGTTAAAATATTTAATTGAGAATAAGTAAGAGGTTAATACCTTATCGAAAACTATTTGTTCACGAAATTTCACGAACTACATAAAGTTATTGATATTTACTTGCTCTAATGAAGAGTTTTACACTGTACAATACGTATTTTACTAATCTAATATAGCTGGCAGTGTAGAGGTCAGCGGTTCGAGTCCGCTATGCTCCATCTTACAAACCCTTGTGTATCAAGGGTTTTTCTTGTGCATGCAATTTTGTATACACACCACAATTATTAGTGTGGTGACGATTTGTTGACCGAATTTTTATTTGGAGCATATTTATCAAATTGGCTTGCAGTTTGTATAGCTCTTTTTTTAGAAATATTGCCATAGATATCTGAAGTGATTTTCGAACTTGAATGACGAGCTCGTTTCTGAATGGCTGGTAAATTCACGTTGTCTTCTTCCATTAAAAGAGCGACCATGCTATGGTGTAAATCATGAAGACGAATTTTTTTCAATTTGTATTTCTCAACTATTCGACTCCACTTTGTAGTAGGCGTTGTAAAATAGAGAGGACTTCCTAATCCTTTATGAAAAAGATACTGGTGATCGCTCCCTTCCCAATATTCAGTCGGCTCATTATCAGGAATACAAATACAGGAACAATATTGCAGACCTTGTATCAAATAGAGAAGTGTGTAAGCTGAAAATAATGGAATCAGTTCAAAGATGGAGTGGCGGAACCGTCGAAAAAACCTGTTATTTGCAGGTTTTTTAGTGGTTTTTTTAAGATGGGAGATTTTCTCCGTATCTCCTTCGAAACAAATCATTTGATTTGGAAGGACCAGATGGCTAATATATTAATATCGGGAATTACCGATTTGGCATGATGCTTTCAGATCATCCCATTGGGATAGTGATAATCGATATAGAAAGAGGCAAATGACATTGAAGCAGGAATTGGAACGCTTAAATGATGAACAAGCCGTTGAAATTTTTAAGGCATTGTCGAACCAGACGAGGGTGAGCATTCTTCAAATGTTAAAAGATCCCGACAGTCATTTTTCACCGCAAGCCCATATTATCGCTGATGAAGGATTTGAAGGCGGGGTTTGCGTAGGGGATATCCGAAGCAAGGCAGGGATTTCGCAATCCACTACTTCACAGTATTTATCGATTCTGCTGCAAAGCGGACTTGTTGAAATAAAGCGAATCGGACAATGGACGTATTATCGTCGTAATGAGGAAACGATTAAAAAGTTCGAAAAATACATTGGTACAAAAATTTAAAGAAATTGAAGTGAGTTTATTACAGTAACGAGCATATAACAGGTTTTACCAAAAGGATGAAATGACGCTTGGTTTCGCGACATTGTGGCTTCGGGACGTTACGATTCAGAACTTGAATATTGATGATATTGGTCAAATGTATGGATTTATTTGATCTATTTTGCGGCCCATACCAAGGATATTGCACTTGGGACGGCTAGTGTGGTCTTCCCTCTGCGCCATCCTGTAAGAGTTGCAAAGGAAGCATCACCTATTGACCGGTTGTTTCCCGAACGGCTGATCATGGGAGTGGCTTCAGGAAACCGGGATAAAGATTTCACAGCTTTGGGAATATCAATATCCAAGCTCGAAAGTGGAGGACTGTTTAAAAAGAATTATGCATTCCTTGAACGGCTGTTAAAGGAGGACAGTCCGAAAATCAACAGCGATTTAGGCGTCATCGATGGAACGGATATGAGTATGATCCCCAAGCCTTTTTCTTCGATTCCGACCATGGTGACAGGATTCAGCAATCAATCGATTGAATAGATCGCCCAGAATGGGGACGGCTGGATCCATTACCCGAGGATTGTCGGGAATTCACGCCCCAGGAGTGTTTAAACCTTTTACTCAGACTTTATTTATCGATTTATCGGAAAATCCCGATGCGTAACCTGTTCCAATTCCTTTAGGATTTCGTGTAGGGCGCAAACAGTTATTAGAAATTTTATATCAATTTGAATCAATTGGTGTCAATCAACTGGCATTTTTATTGTATCTTTTAAAGCGACCTCCCGACCTCCCGAGGAAGTGATACAGGAGCTTAGAGAGTTTGTGCGGCCTTACTTTTCGACTCATGAGATTCGGGTATGAGGTTAGTTTTTAATAAAATTAGATAAGGGAAGAAGATGAACTTATGTCTAAACATGCAATTAAATTAAACGAAATTCCATTCTCGGTGCTGGATCTTTCACCGATAAATGCCGGAAGTACTCCTGCTGATTCTTTCCGCCATACATTGGAACTCGCACAGCATGCTGAAAAACTTGACTACAACCGTTTTTGGCTCGCTGAACACCACAATATGCCGTTTATCGCTAGTTCCGCCACTTCTGTGGTGATGTCTCATGTGGCAGCCGGTACATCACAAATCCGGATTGGTTCAGGAGGAATCATGCTGCCGAATCACGCTCCGCTCGTCATCGCTGAGCAGTTTGGCACTCTTGAATCCTTATATCCTGGGCGAATTGACCTTGGTCTGGGGCGGGCACCTGGTACAGATCAGGGGACAGCCCGTGCATTGAGACGCGACTTGGGAAGTACTGGAGATGACTTTCCTGAGCAATTAGCGGAACTCCGCGGTTACTTTGATCCATCCCTGGCCCAAGGAAACCCTATAAAAGCGATTCCAGGTGAAGGTTTGAGTATTCCAATCTGGCTGCTGGGTTCAAGCGGCTTCAGTGCGCAGCTGGCCGGAGAATTGGGTTTGCCATTCGCGTTTGCCGCCCATTTCTCGCCACTTAACACTCAAGGTGCTCTACAGATCTATCGCAAGGCGTTTAAGCCTTCGAATGTTCTCGATAAGCCGTATGCGATGGTGGCATTGAATATCATTGCAGCAGAAACGGATAAAGAGGCAAAATTCCTTTTCACAACCCTGCAGCAGCAATTTTTGAATCTGATGAGCGGCAACCTTACACAGCTTCAACCACCGGTAGATGACATATCCGAAGTAGCCAGCAGCTATCAATTAAAGGCTCTCGAGCAGCAACTAGGCTCATCGATTGTTGGCAGCCAGAAGACGATAAAGGACAAGCTTCATACATTTTTGGAGGAGAGCCAGGCTGATGAAATCATGGCCATTGCCCAAGTTTACGACCACAAAGCTCGCTTGCATTCATTCGAACTTCTGGCAGAAATTACAAAAAGCGAAAGGTGAAAAGGAGGACATCAGCAAGGAAACCTTCTTGATGATTTTTGTAAGGCGTTGAATATGGATGAAACCGTGAGATCAGGTTATGAGGTTTTTTATAGGATTCCTTAATTAAAATGATTAAAATTCATAGAATAGGTGACAATGATATGAACTGCAAAATTAACCGAAATGTTGCTAAAGTGCTGAAACAAATGTTGGAAATTGAAGAGGCTGGAGGGAAAATGGTTCGTGTCTACGTTACATTGGACCATGGAGACCATGCCCATTATGATATAAAACTTGATACGCCCACAGACCATGATGAAATTGTGAAAACAGACAAAGGCATTGATGTTTTACTTGATAAAAGGGAACCGTTATTAGATGGAGTTTGGATCAAGTATTTTTATGTGCCGCAAGCAGGATTTGAAATCACGAATTCTTCCATAATGCATCACCATCATTAAACTCGTGACAGAGCGATACTAATTGTTTTTATACTCCCATATATCGATCAGTAACATATCCTAAACACGGTAGATTACTTGTAGTTATTGTGTTAAATGAGAATAATACCAACGATGCTTTTACAAATTTAAGGAGGCTTATTATTATGGGCAAAAAAGTCGCTACACTAATAACAGACTTATTTGAAGATGTAGAATTCACAGAACCAGCACAAGCATTTAAAGATGCTGGTCATCAAGTGATCACAATTGACATTCAGGCTGGAAAAGATATTACTGGTAAAAAAGGTGAAACAGTAAAAATAGATAAAGGAATTGGGGAAGTTAATCCTCAAGACTTTGATGCTTTACTAATCCCTGGCGGCTTCTCTCCTGATTTATTACGTGAAGACGACCGTTTTGGTGAATTCGCAAAAGCATTTATACAAGAAGGTAAACCTGTTTTAGCCATTTGCCATGGCCCACAAGTATTAATTGATACAGACCTATTAAAAGATGTCGACATAACAGGTTTCAAATCAATTAGGAACGATCTCAAAAATGCAGGTGCTAACTACAAAGATGAAGAAGTTGTAGTAAGCAATAATATTGTAACAAGCCGTTTTCCGGATGACATCCCTGCCTTTAATCGTGAATCCTTAAAATTATTAGCTGAATAATAGGTACTGAATAGTATCGTTTTAGAAAATTTCACAATGAATGATCAATACAAAAAAGATTTTAAGAGAAGGGAGGGTTGTACTATGTCATTAAATGGTAAACGAGTAGTTGTTTTAGGGGTACTTCTGGCATTGGTTTAGCAACTGCCAAAGCGTTTCTCGATCAATCTGCTCAAGTGATCATTGCCAGCCGTTCTGTTTCTAAATTAAATGAAGCAAAACTAGTTCTTGGTGGCAATGTAGATGCAATTGAAATCGATTATCGAAGCGAAGAAAAAGTAGCAGAATTTTTCAGTAAGGTTGGAAAATTTGACCACCTAGTGGTAACAGCAGGAGAAGGCGCAATGGGCCACTTTAGCGAACTGCCTGTGGCAAGTGCTAAAGAGGCGTTTGATAGTAAGTTCTGGGGGCAATATATTACTGTCCGTTCAGCACTTCCATATTTAAGCAATGAGAGCTCAATAACTTTAATCTCTGGTGTATATGGCGTTCGTCCTCCTCAAGGCGCTACTACGTTAGCGGCAATCAACTCAGCCGTTGAAGGATTGGTTCGAGGACTTTCCGTAGACCTAGCCCCTATTAGGGTGAACGTGGTTTCACCTGGGATTGTAAACACTCCAATCTATGCTGAAATGTCAGATGATCAGAGGCAAGCACTGTTCAACGGTATTGCACAACAGCTCCCTGTTGGACGGATTGCAAAGGCGGAAGACATAGCTGAAACCTATGTATACCTTGCTAAGAATGGTTTTACTACTGGGACGTCTGTTCTTATTGATGGTGGAGCTCACTTAATTTAATGGCCAAAATGGAGGTTGAACCGAAGCTTACGACCCTACCAAGCAACAGTTCTAACTAAAATAGAAAAAAGGTAAGAATTGAGTGATTTACTGGTGGCAATACTGTAAAAGAGTATTGCCGCCTTTTTTCATTACGTACATAAAAAGATACAAAAGGAAGTGTTGATTTTTAATGAGTGGACAGGACGAAAATAAATTAACAAAAATAAAAAATTCCCTTGAAAGTCGTGTAGTTACATTGCCTGATGGAACTTCTCTACCAAGAATAGGACAAGGAACTTGGTACATGGGAGAAAATCCTCAAATGAGAGAAAGGGAAATCAAAGCTTTACAACTCGGAATGGAATTAGGCATGAAACTAATAGATACGGCGGAAATGTATGGTGATGGCGATTCTGAACGTTTAGTAGGTGAAGCAATTAAAGGACGTAGAGATGACGTCTTTTTAGTATCAAAGGTGTATCCTCATCATGCAGGGTTAGATATGATTGCTAAAGCGTGTGAAAACAGTTTAAAAAGGCTGGGAACTGATCATCTTGATTTATACCTTTTACACTGGCGAGGACGTGTGCCATTAGCAGAAATCATTGAAGGAATGGAAAAGCTACGTAAGGAAGAAAAAATAGTAAGGTGGGGAGTCTCCAATTTTGATACCGATGATATGAAAGAGTTATGGAACACCACTAATGGTAAAAATTGTATGACTAATCAAGTGTTATATCATCTTGGTTCAAGGGGAATAGATTATGATCTCTTACCATGGCAGCGAGAACATCAAATGCCTATTATAGCATATAGCCCGCTAGCTCAAGGAGGTTCATTAAGAAGACAATTGTTAACGGATCCAACTATTAAAGAGATTGCAGAAAAACACGCTGTACAGCCCTTACAAATCGCTCTCGCTTGGACAATCCGTTCTAACAATTGTTTAGCTATTCCAAAAGCTGTTCAAGAAGAACATGTACTAGCAAATGCGGAAGCAACTATTATTGAATTAACAAAAGAGGATTTAAATAGACTGGATGAGGTATTTCCGCAACCGACTAGAAAAATGCCTTTGGACATTATATAGAAATTTTAGAGGACATACAAAGGAGAAAGGATGGAATGTCTATGTCAGCAGAGGTATTGGAAAATTTACTCCAGATGTAGCTTAAACCTCTTTTATGAAGGCTCTTTTCTCATACTTTGTTGCTTTTTCTTAAAAAGCAGATCCAAACGGATCTGCTTCTTTTTTATGATGGATTTGTTGACCATAGTCCATCTGTTTTAACAAAACTCTTGGAATAAATTTTAAACTAGCCACGACTTATTCTGCTAGGTCTTCTGGGTGCATTACGTTTGGTGTTAAAGCAGTAACACGGACATTATGTTTTCTTACTTCTAGCATAAGTAATTCTGTTAGCACTAAAACAGCGAATTTAGAAGCACTGTAAGCACTTGTAACAGGAGCACCTTTTTGGCCAGCGGATGAAGAGATATTGATGATATCACCTGATTTTCTTTCGATCATTCCTGATAATACTGCTCTTGTTACATTAAACACACCCATTAAATTGACTTGGATGATTTTTCCCCATTCTTCTGGTGTTAGATCAAGGAACCCACTAAATTTAGCAACACCAGCGTTACCTTGTTTTTGTAAATGGTAACCTAAAATCAATAGTTTCCGTCAGATAAAAATGAGAACTTTTTTACCAAAAATATCAACAGTTGGACTAATATGATACGTATTATTATTGCTTATCTGTAGGATTGGATAGGTGAAAAAATTGCATTTCTTCATCGAGATTCATCAATTAAAAGATCAGTTACGGAAACGCGGGGCAAGATGCCCCGTCTGAAAAAGATCCATGCACTTCATGGGTCTGAGAAGCCGATACGGTCATCGGCAAGTCGCACAAAACCTTTGCATTATCTTTAAAATATTTAAAAATATCCACAAAAATATTAAAGAATGGTTACTCATTTATTTGGAACAATATCAATGTATTTAGGTAAAAAGGAGGAAAAATAAAAATGGATACTCAAAAATTAGCTAATCATGAGTCATTGGATTTACATGAAGTTATTAACTTTAAAACCCTATGCTTAGCAAAATCAAAACTAATGCAAGGACTGGTTTTTGATCAGGATTTGAGAGCATTAATGCAAAAGGATGTTGAACAATCCATGCAAGCGCTTGGAGAATTACAGGCAATTTATAACCGCGTACCTTTTGCAGCTCCTATTCCTCAAAGCCGGCCAACACCAATAATAAATTAAAAGGGAGGAAAATGCGTTGAATAATGACTATTTAGACCCTATAAATTCATTACATGTACCTGAGCTAGCTGATACCACATTTGCCATGGATTTCCTCCTTCGCGCCAAAGAAGGTGTTCGAAATACCGCTGTTGCATTAACCGAATCTGCGTCACCTGAAGTTAGAGAACTCTTACGAAACCAGTTAATGCAAGGGATTGCCATGCACCAAGAAATCACAGAACTTATGATTAGCAAAAAATGGTTCCATCCAAACGGACTAAGTGAACAGTATAAACTAGATCAACTATCTGCCAACAACACATTGATGATTGGCAAAATGAATCTATTTCCTCTTGAGACCAATAGAAAAGGTTTGTTTGACCGGACACCTGATGAACACTAACACTGGAGGCTGTTTAACATGAAGGCAGTAACGTATCAAGGTATTAAAAATGTTGAAGTCAAAGAAGTTCCAGATCCAAAGATTGAAAAACACGATGACATGATTATTAAAGTAACGAGTACAGCGATATGTGGGTCTGATTTACATTTAATTCATGGCATGATTCCTAATCTGCAAGAAAACTATGTGATTGGCCATGAACCAATGGGAATTGTCGAAGAAGTTGGTCCAGGTGTGACTAAACTAAAAAAGGGAGATCGAGTTATAATTCCCTTTAATATAGCATGCGGTGAATGCTCCTACTGTAAAAACCACTTAGAAAGCCAATGTGATAATTCTAATGATAATGGTGATATGGGTGCCTATTTCGGATATTCTGGTACGACGGGTGGCTATCCAGGTGGGCAAGCTGAATATTTAAGAGTACCGTTTGCGAACTTTACTCATTTTAAAATTCCAGAGACTTGTGAAGAACCAGATGAAAAGTTATCAGTTATTGCGGATGCAATGACTACTGGTTTTTGGAGTGTTGACAATGCAGGCGTAAAGAATGGAGATACAGTCATTGTTTTTGGCTGTGGTCCGGTTGGTCTTTTTGCTCAAAAATTCTGTTGGCTAAAAGGTGCAAAACGTGTCATTGCCGTAGATTATATAGACTATCGTTTGCAACACGCCAAACGTACTAACAAAGTTGAAATAGTAAATTTCGCAAACATTGAAAATGTGGGAATGCATTTGAAAGAAATGACCAAGGGCGGCGCTGATGTTGTCATTGATGCAGTTGGTATGGACGGTAAAATGACTGATCTGGAGTTCCTCGCGAGCGGAATGAAGCTTCAAGGCGGAGCATTCAGTGCTTTTATCATGGCTTCTCAAGCAGTGCGTAAAGGCGGGACAATCCAGGTTACAGGCGTATACGGCGGCAAATATAATGGATTCCCAATGGGAGATATTATGAACCGAAACGTCAATATCCGCTCTGGACAAGCACCTGTGATTCACTATATGCCATATATGTTTGAATTAGTTTCGACCGGAAAAATTGATCCAGGTGATGTGGTGAGTCATGTACTTCCGCTTAGTGAGGCAAAGCGCGGCTATGAGATTTTTGACACAAAAATGGATAATTGTATAAAAGTGGTGTTGAAACCCTGAGGAAGGAGGTATAAAAAATGCAATACGGCTTACATGAAGTTCTTGAGGTCCATGAGATGGCTGCATTTAAGACCAATTGTTTGAGTAAGTCCAAAACGTTAAAAGCGTTAGTTACAGATCAGCAACTAAAAGATATTATGCAGCAAGACATTGATGTATCTACGAGACAATTACAAGAATACGCTTCTATCCTTTCCAAAGCTAAACAGTAAATTAGGAGATGAATGAACATGAAACAAATCATTGAAAATTTAACTGGCATGAATGCACTATCGGATCAAGTGGTTGCAATGGATTTATTGATTGCAGCTAAAAGTGGAGCTAGAAATTATGCTATGGCCGTTACGGAAGCACAAACGCCGGAAATTAAAGAATTGCTCACTCGCCATTTAGTGGAATCTCTTAATATGCATGAACAAATTTCTGTATATATGGAAGAAAAAGGATGGTACCGTGCTTGGGATACAAACGAACAAATCAATTTAGATTTAAAAAATATTGATACAGCATTGAACTTACCTACTCTATAAAAAATAAACTAAGAGCCGTTTAAATTAACCAATCAAAACTGTTCCTTATGTAAATGAGGGAATTATACAATTTCCCTCATTTGCATTTAGCCATTTTCTCTTACAATTATAAATTTAACGTCTTTTCATTTTGAATTAGAGCCAGATTATGCCAATTAAGACCTGTTGGAAAATGCTTATCCGTTAATATTTTTCTAAAAATTGAAACTAACTATTATTTATTATGAAAAGGTAGGAGCAGGAAATTCATCAATCTTCATACGAAGTAAACTATAAGGTTTCTGTCGCAGGTCTTTTCCATAATGAAACCTTGCCTGCCGATGTAATTGGTTCACAATGACATATAAGTATTGATCCGGCCCAATGGAAAAAGTATCTGGCCATAAAACTCTCGGATCATGAGCAATTGTTTCCATTATGCCATTCGGCAATATCTTTCGAATACTGTTGTTTTCATAGTCACCGGCATAAACCGTTCCTTTTGCCCCAGTGATCATTCCATCAGACGCACCTTTTTCTCCCCAGTACTCCACCTGATAAAGTAAATCCCTGTCAGGTATCGTTCTGTCTCTTAAAGCTTCTGTTGAGATCGAATACAAATGCCGACTGGAAAGTGGACAATAAAATAAAATCTTTCCATCAGGAGAAATCGCTATACCATCAGACGCCAATCTAAATGGAGATGTTGAGCCATCTTTGTTTCGGTTCATCAAAATATCCCCTTCTACTTTCGGTAAAAAATAAGGGTCGGGTGAAGTTGAATTTGCTCCATTTAACCGTCTAAACGCGTTTCCATTTTCTAAATCTACCACGATAATAGCTCCTGGTCCTTTGGAAGATGAATCCGTTATATATGCATAACCCGCTTTTCCAACACGAAAATCAAATCGAACATCATTCAGATAAGTTGTTGGCAGGACAACATCTTCTGTAAAGGTATATACTTTTCTTATTGTATTGGTTTTTAAATCAACAGCGACTAATTTTGCCCCTCCTATAATTGGTACAGAAAAATTCGGTGCCGCTGTATCTAATACCCAAAGTGTTCCCCTTCCATCCGCAACTACACTTTGGACACTGATGAAAGACGTTGTGATATTACCTTGATTACTCAAATTAGTTTCTAAATTAGGATAAGGCTGCAAAGTATCCCCAATAATTTCCGCTACTGTGAATTTAACGTCGTCTCCCCATTTCGGAAAGCAAATGAAAATACGACCGGTTTCTGATACACTAACGCCTGTCGGCATAGCCCCATAAAATACATAGACTAGTTCTAACTTACCGAAATATTTTTCCATAGGCAACATAGGTTTCATGATATCCTCCTCAAAGATTTTGCACGGGATATCACCTATATATGATTAAAAATTTTTCTAGTGCCTGGTTCTTAATTGGCTTTCAATAAAAATTGTAAATTAACGCTAGTAGCGTTCACCATTGTTTTATGCCTTTCATTCACAATCCCCACATGAGAGTTTTCTATTTTATTTTCTTATGGTGAAAAACCATTGGAAAAAACATCAAGGAGAACCGTATCTTAATAAAGGCTGTTTTCGTAAAGATCATGGTTAAAATCCTACTGCCGATTTTAACGCAAAAGTAGCTATTTGGAATGTTGAAATATAATTCCAAGCTCTTTTCTCGCTATTTACGCTATTTTGTTGTTAAATCATTGCTTTTATCAAATCTACCTTATTAGCTAAAGCAACAAGTATGAGAAAAGAGCCTAAGTAATTGAGGTTTTTATCCTATAAAGAAATAAATGACACCTAGACAGCACTATGTCTCGGTCCGAGGTCTAAAGTAACGGTGTTAGGAATTTTTGTCCTTCCAAAGAGCTTCACTCAAGTTAGTTTCATTGTTTGGGTCTCTAGATTCGGATTTATAATAATCTTGTTTAACCAAGAATACGTTGGCCAAAGTACCCCCAACCAGCCCCCAGAATGACGCTCAGATATGGAGAAATTTGGAGGGAGAATAGTTACTTATCAAAAGTAGCAAAAGAATTTTTGAAACTTTTTTAGACACCAAAATTATTTACTCAAAAGTAAAAGACTTCAACGTTGAAAAATGGCAAATAAAATGAAACAGGTATTAGTTTTGACTGTGGTAAAGTAGATCTTTAAATGAAAAATAAAATATATTCATGGTTTTATAATCTCATTTAGATTCGTTACGGTGAACCGTACCACAAGTAAATGAGGTTTTTACAGTGCCCAAGATTAACGGTGGTCCATCAGAAGTTCCTCTGATGGGCTTTTTGAGTTTAGTTAGGAGCTTTTGCAGAAGGTCGTTACCTGAAATATATGTAACTGGGATAGTTAATCGGTTAAAGAGGTAGGTTACCTTCAATTAATAAAAAATCTCAGGTAGAAGAACTATTACGTAATATGATCTAATTTTAGAGGAACCACTATCTTAATAGGGGATAAAGAGGCCATTCTGGCTTTAGAAATGGTAAACGATCGTAATTTGACCGTCCATACATAATGAAGAAGTGACCATTAAAATCATAAAAATTTGATCCGGTATAATAATCTTCTCCATCAATGGGTTGAACGGATGAATGGTAAAGTGATGGAATAGCCATTAAAAGATAAAGTCCCAGAAATCGTCTAATATCTAGGTGATGTTTTTGTGACTGAATTATGACTGTACTGTTGAGTTGATAAGTATTAAAACTTATTTTGGTTAATAAATTTATTTGCTAACGGAAACCTTGTGATAATAGGGTTCTGCGTAGCTTAATAATATTTATCCTATTAATTAGCCGAGTGAATGGGCGGCATGATGTGAATCCACCCCTAATATTGGTATGATAAGTTTTTGAGATCTTACAAATGGCGAATGACTGGATTTTAATTTTAAAATTTTTTGATTAAAAGGCCTTTCACAAGATTATTGAACTTGTGAAAGGCTTTTCTAATGAAATTCGTTAAATACTGAGCTTCTCAAATTTAAAAAGTTCAGTTTTTCTTTATTAATTTATCAGAATTTGTTTCATCAGAAATAACAGTGATTGTCTATCCTTCTTGATGTAGCCCTCTAATCATAAAAACTCCCCGCATTTTTACTTCAAAATCAATATGTAGTATAGAAATGATTATGATTAGGAACTTGTAGCGGTTGATATTAGGGATTTTAGCACCGTTGCTTAGACTTTACCACTAACCATTATTTATTTCTAGAAAACTATTAACATCTAGAAGGGAATGAACACTGTTTTATTAATGATTGAAATGAAAATATCAATATTTACGTAAATAATTAGAAAATCATAAGTTCCCTCCTCCGAAACCTACAAATCTATGTTTTATTTTAGATAAAAAAGCATAATTTGCGTAATTTTTTGAAAAAATAATTGACACCGCTTTCACATAGTGTTAGATTTTAAACATAAATAAGAAATGTTAATTATTTACGTAAATAAGGAGGTAAATCATGAATATTGGTTATATGACTAATGCGTTCGGACCTTTAGTAGGTTCAGGCGGCGGAGTAACTAGTATTAAAGACGTGCGATATGAAACTATGTGCAGGGATGAAGAAGTTTTTCAGAAAATCCAGAGACAAGGGTTCAACGGAGTGGAAATGTTCGATGGCAACCTGGATCAATTCGCAAATCATCCTAAAGAGCTTAAAGCAATACTCGAGGGGATGGGACTTTCCCTTTATGGAGTGTACGCTGGGGCAAATTTTATTTATGAAGATGCATGGCAGGACGAACTGTGGCGCATTCAGCGTACAGCAGGAATTGCAGCTGAAGCAGGAGCGAAGCATCTCGTGCTAGGTGGTGGTGCGGTTCGAGCTTCGGATCAAAAGCAAGATGACATATCCCGATTGGCAGCATCATTAGCTGAGGCAGAAGCTATAGTGTCCCAGGAAGGATTAATTACAAGCTATCATCCGCACTTAGGTTCAATGATTGAAGCACCAGAACAAATCGACCAACTTTTTTCTTGCTCATCTATATCGTTTTGTCCCGATCTTGCACACCTAGCCGCAGGTGGTGGCAACCCATTAGATATCATCAAAAAGTACAAAGACCGAATTCCCTATATCCATTTGAAAGACTGGGATGGTGATGGTTTTGTCCCTTTAGGACATGGGAGTATAGATTTACACGGTATCATTGACTTTCTTGAGGCAGAATCGTATTCAGGTGATTGGCTGGTAGAGATCGACGGTTATCATGGTGATCCAGTAGAAGCATGTAAAGAATCTTATCAATTTCTAAAAAATACTTCATTAAATAAAAATACTAAATAATTAGAAGGAGATGTTTGTAATGAAAAATATAAAAATTGGTCTTATTGGCGCTGGGTTTATGGGGAAGGCACATGTTGTAGGTTATTCTAACGTACCAAAACTGTTTTGGCCGGCACCAGCTGTTCCAGAGCTGAAAACCGTATGTGACATAGATGAGGAAACAGCAAAGGATGCCAAAGGTCGTTTTGGTTTCAAAGAATGGACGACTGACTGGCGTGACATTATTAATGACCCGGAAATTGATGCGGTAAGCATTTGTACCCCGAATGATTCACACGCGAAGATTTCTATAGCTGCATTAGAAGCAGGAAAGCATGTACTTTGTGAGAAGCCTATCTCAAACAATCCTGAAGACGCAAAAGCTATGGCAGACGCAGCGGCACAAGTATCATCCGATGGTATTATCGCAATGTGTGCTTATCAATACCGCCGTGTACCGGCAGTTGTTCAAGCTAAAAAACTTATCGAAGATGGTTCTATTGGCGACATTCTCAATATTCGAACAACCTATTTGCAAAGCTGGAGCGCAGATCCCGATTCACCTTTATCCTGGAGATTTCAGAAAAAATATGCAGGGGCAGGAGCATTAGGAGATATTGGGACTCACGTTATAGATATAGCACAGTACTTAGCCGGAGATATTGAAGAGGTAGTGTCAAACGTTAGAACCTTCATTAAGGAAAGACCTGTACAGGAGGGTGGAGCAGACCTGCTTGGAACTGTGAAAGTAGATCCTGACGCAGCAAAAGAACCGGTGGATGTAGATGATGAGGCATCGTTTCTTGTCAATTTTAAAAATGGAGCTGTTGGAAGTATAGAGGCTACTCGGAATGCTTGGGGTCGAAACAACTACATTACTGTAGAAGTGCATGGAACGAAGGGGTCGATCCTGTTCAATTACGAGCGCTTAAATGAACTCCAAGTAAGTTTCTCAGGGGACCCAGAGGACCGACGAGGATTTAAAACGATTTATACGGGCCCTGCGCATTCTTATGGGGAAGTGACATGGAATATCCCTGGTATGAATATTGGGTATGGTGAGTTGAAAACAATTGAAAGCTACGATTTTTTGAAAGCGATTGCTGACAAAAAGCAGCCTTCGACTTCATTTAGTGAGGCTTATAAGGTAGACCAAGTTTGTGAAGCCGTGTTAGCTTCCGCGGAGTCACGCAGGTGGGAGAAGGTAAAATGATTTCTCCTCTAACTCAAAGTATTTCTCTTTGGATTATTAAGGGGGGAGGAATATGAGAACAAAGTTCGTTGCAGGATTGTTTGTATTATTCATACTCTTAGTGGCTGGGTGTAATGCACAAAAAGGCAGCGGTGACGAGATTGTCTCAAAAGATATAGAAATGGATGTTGCTTCAGAACCGATCCGGATTAACCCTGATATTCCGGAATCAAAGATATATAGCGAAGGACCTCAAGGAGAACAGGCAGTATCTGCTCATTCACTTGAACTGAGTGTGGAGGAAGCGGAAGAGATCAGTGAAGGAGACTATACAGCTGCTATAGCGATGCATTATGCAGGAAATGACTGGTCCCGAGCTCAGATTGATGGGTTAAAGGAGACTTTTGCAAAAATGGGAATTGAGGTCATCGCGGTGACAGATGGACAATTTAGCGTAGAAAAACAGGCCTCTGATATCGAAACGCTGCTTGCAAGAGACCCGGATGTTCTCATCAGTGTTCCGGTAGACCCAGTGTCCACGGCCAGTGCATACCGAAAGGCAGAAGAGGCTGGTGTTGAACTGGTATTTATGGACAATGTACCTAAAGGATTTTCTCCTGGAGAAGATTATGTAAGCGTTGTCTCTGCGGATAACTATGGAAATGGTGTCATTGCTGCTCATAGCATGGCAGAGGAGCTTGGAGAGGAAGGAGAAATAGGAGTCATTTATCATGATGCTGACTATTTTGTAACTGCACAAAGGGTAGAGGCATTTGAAAAGACAATCAACGAAGAATACCCTGACATTAAAATTGTCGAACGTGAAGGGATAGGGGATCCGGAAGATGGAGAGCGAGTAGCCAACGCCATGTTAACGCGGAATGCTGATTTGGATGGGTTATTTGTAGTATGGGACGTACCTGCAGAAGGAGCTTTGGCGGCTGCGCGTACAGCAGTATTGAAAGACCTGGTTATTACTACAATTGACCTCGGTTCAGGGGTAGCGCTTGATATGGCACGTGATCAAAATATTAAAGGTATCGGTGCGCAGCTTCCCTATGACCAGGGAGTGGCAGAAGCTATTCTTGCCGGATACGCTCTGTTGGATAAGGAAGCACCTCCTTATGTTGCGGTTCCACCTCTAGAAGTAACGCGGAATAACCTGATTGAATCATGGGAGCTTGTGTATAACGAGGAAGTTCCACCAGAGATTCAAGGGGAAATGGAAAAAAAATGAGGGAGTTTTGATCATGAAAAAGCTAAAGGTAGGAATGATTGGCGGCGGGTTTATGGCGAAGGCACATTCACTCGCTATGACAGCAGCACCTATGTTTTTTGATGATGGTATCATTCTGGAAAAATATAAAATAGCAGATGTGTCAATGGAATCAGCAAAGGCGGCTGCTCACAAACTGGGGTTTGCTTCTTATACGGATAGCTGGCAAGAGATTATAGACGATAAAGAGATAGATATTGTTGATATTGTCACCCCAAACCATCTGCATGAGGAAATGGCCGTAGCAGCGGCCGAAGCCGGAAAGCATATCATTTGTGAAAAGCCGCTTGGTAGAAATTCTGAAGAAACAAGGCGAATGTTGCGTGCTGTAGAGAAAGCAGGAGTGAAGCACCAGGTAGCTTTTAATTACCGGAAAACGCCAGCTGTTGCACTAGCTAAAAAATACATTGAAGATGGAGAAATTGGCCGTATACTCTCTTTTCGCGGCACATATTTGCAGGATTGGTCCGCCAATCCTGACTCTCCACTTTCCTGGCGTTTCCAGGAATCATTGGCCGGATCTGGCGCGCTAGGTGATATCGGGACCCACATTATTGATTTAGCGCATTATTTAGTAGCTGATATCGAACAGGTCATGGCGATGACAAAAACATGGGTTAAAGAGCGTCCCATTCAAGGTGCGGTTGCAGACTCTCTAGGAAACATTAAAGCTGATAGTTGTAAGAAAGGCCCAGTAGATGTAGATGATCAGTTGATGACACTGCTCCGTTTCGAAAATGGAGCAGTTGGAAGTTTGGAGGCTACAAGAAACGCCTGGGGTCGTCACAATTATTTGACATTTGAAATTCACGGGGAAAAAGGCTCTCTTTATTTTAACTATGAAAGGAGAGACGAGCTGCAGGTTTGTTTTTCGGAAGATCCTGATGACCGCCGCGGTTATAAAACAATTTATACAGGAGCTGCCCATCCATACGGAGATGGACTGTGGCCAATTCCAGGATTAGGTATCGGCTATAGTGAAGTGAAAATGGTGGAGATGCACGATTTTCTACAAGCTCTCCAGCTGGATACATCCTGTCAACCAAGTTTCTTAGAAGGACATAGAATCAGTGAAGTAAGCGATGCTATTCTTCGTTCTGCAGCTAACAATCAATGGGAAATTACAAAGTCTTTATCAATGAAATAAAAACTTTACTTGCTTTACGCAAAGCAAAGGAGCTGTAAGTATGGGCAATACAATACTCCGAATGAAGGAAATTGAAAAAGGATTTAATGGTAACACAGTGCTCGATAAAGTGAATTTTAATGTAAAAGCTGGAGAAGTCCATGCCTTGATGGGCGGAAACGGGGCTGGAAAATCTACATTGATGAAGATATTAACTGGGGTTTATCAGCTTGATAATGGAACGATTGAAATAGAGGATTCAAAAGTGGACCTGGAAAACCCTCGCGACGCTCAAGAGGCGGGCGTATCAATGATTTTTCAGGAATTCAGCCTTATTCCAAAATTGACCGTCGCTCAGAATATTTTTCTACATCGCGAACCACGCACATCTTTGGGATTGATCGACGATAAAAAAATGATTAAAGACAGCCAGCGCATTATTGACGATATGGGGCTCTCTATTTCACCGAAAGATTTAGTTGAAAATCTTAGTGTTGGATATTGGCAGATGACAGAAATTGCAAAAGCACTCTCCATAAACACAAAAATATTAATTATGGATGAGCCAACTTCTACTTTGACAAAAACAGAGACAGAAGTGCTATTCTCTCTGATTGATCAGTTAAAAAAATCTGGAATCACTATTATATATATTTCCCACCGCATGGATGAAATCTTTCAAGTATGTGATCGAATTAGCGTTCTAAGAAATGGAGCGAATGTCATAACGACTCCCTGCTCGGAAATAACAATGGAAGAGCTGATTGATCATATCATTGGAGGCAACATGGTTAAATCCTTTGAGTGGATAGAGAGACCGAAAAAAGAAGGCCGGAAACCTTTGCTAGAAGTGAAAAATCTTCAATCCGGTTCCCGTGTTAAAAATGTTAGTTTTTCTCTACATGGGGGTGAAATTCTCGGTTTGGCAGGACTGATGGGTAGTGGAAGGTCTGAAACAGTTCGTGCCATTTTTGGAGTGGACCCAGTAACTGGAGGAGAAGTGAATGTCCGTGGTGAAAAAGTTTCCTTTTCTTCACCTAAGGAGGCCATTCGAAAAGGGTTGGGACTCGTACCGGAAGACCGCCGTTCGCAGGGGCTGGTGCTCGGTCATTCTGTAAGAGAAAATATGATTCTTTCCAGCCTGGACAAACTCTCGAAGAACAATGTCTTGCAGAATCAGCAGGCAAATAAGGACGTAGAAGCACTGGTAAAAAAACTAAATGTGAAAACAGATAATACACAAAAGACCATTTCTCTTCTTTCCGGGGGAAATCAGCAAAAGGTAGTACTGGCTAAATGGTTGTTGAACGACACAGAAATTTTATTGTTAGACGAACCTACGAGTGGAGTCGACATTGGGGCAAAAATAGAAATCATTGAAATTATCCGTGAGCTTGCAGATGCAGGGAAAGCTGTATTGGTCGTTTCTTCTGAAATGACAGAGCTATTGGCAATGAGCGACAGGGTATTAATTATGAAAGATGGAGAGGTTACCAGTTCAATAGAAAGAAAAGATATTAAAGGTGAGGAGGATGTTGAACGTGCCATCCAAGGTGAAAGGTAAATTGATAAATTTTGATTGGAGACAATATATAGTATACATCGCCTTTGTTCTGGTTTTGATTTATTTTTCGATTACGTTGGCAGAGCAGGGGTTTATGACTACTCATAATTTGCTGAATATCGCACGTCAAACCGCCATGATTTCTATTATGGGTGTTGCGATGACTTTTGTTATCTCATCTAAAGAGATTGATCTCTCCGTTGGTTCAGTTGCAGCTTTATCTGCTATAACTACAGCCCTTACGATGCATGCAGGTTTAGGAATGGTATCCGGTGTATTGGTAGGGCTAGGTACAGGGCTAGCCATCGGATTTGTAAACGGATATCTAGTTACACGAGTAGCTATTCCGAGTTTTCTTGTTACGCTTGCAATGATGATGATCGCTCGAGGATTAGCTATGTGGGTGTCAGGCACTGCTCCTATTCCTATATTGAGTGATAGCTATATTTTTCTTTTTGGTTCTGGAAGTGTGTTAGGTGTTCCCATTCTGCTAATTTGGACGCTGATAATTGCAGCAATAGGGCATGTTATTTTACGTAAATTTACCTTTGGGCGAGAAACGCTTGCTACCGGTGGGAACGAAATGGCTGCCACTTACTCGGGAATCAAGACCAATAGGATTAAGATGGCAGTCTTTATGGCTTCAGGGATGATGGCGGGTCTAGCAGGCATGTTATACGCAGGACGTCTGCAGGCTGGACGTTTTACCTTCGGTGAAGGAGATGAATTGTCTGTAATAGCTGCTGTTATTCTCGGTGGAACTAGTCTATTTGGAGGAGTCGGTACAGTAATAGGAACCGTCATTGGCTCCATCATGATAGGGACTATTAACAACGCACTGATCCTACAAGGACTTGACGTTAGTCAGCAAATGGTTGTCCAGGGCATTATCATTATTTTAGCTGTAGCGTTTGGCCGAAAGAAAAAGTAGACATAACAATAGAGGAGAATTAGGAATGAAAGTTGGTGTATTTACTGTTTTGTATCAGGATCAGCCTCTTGATGAAGTTCTTGATCGACTACAAAATCTTGGCGTTCAAGCAGTGGAATTAGGAACAGGGAATTATCCAGGAAGTAATCATTGCGATCCTAAGGAATTACTCGACAAGCCTGATAAAATACAAGAACTTAAAATGAAGATTCATGATCGGGGAATGACAATTAGCGGTCTAAGTTGCCAGGGAAACCCGCTCCATCCTCAAAGCGAAATTGCTAATGGCCATCACCAAACATGGGAAGATACAGTCCGTTTAGCAGAGCAGTTAGAGGTGGAAGTAGTCAACTGCTTTTCTGGTTGTCCGGGAGACAGCTTTAACGCTCGCGTACCTAATTGGGTAACATGCGCCTGGCCTCCAGAGTACCTTGAGTTACGTAAGTGGCAGTGGGAGGAACATGTCGTTCCATATTGGAAAAAACAGTCTAGCTTTGCATATCAGCATGGAATAGAAAAAATTGCCATAGAGATGCATCCTGGATTTGTTGTTTATAATCCGGAAACGATGATAGAGCTGCGTCAGCGAGCAGGAAAGAATATTGGTGCAAATGTAGACCCCAGTCACCTTATTTGGCAGGGAATTGATCCAGTTGAAGCAATAAAGTATTTAGGAAAGCACGAAGCCATCTATCATTTTCACGCAAAAGATACATATTTGGACAAACGTAATATAGAAGTGAACGGGGTACTTGACTCCAAGCACTATAGCAGGTTTTTAGAAAGAGCTTGGAGTTTTCGTTCCATAGGATACGGTCAATCAATGAAGCAATGGAAGGACATATTCAGCGCGCTAAAGGCAGTAGGCTTTGATGAGGTAATTTCTATTGAGCATGAAGATATGCTTGCCTCTACAGAGGAAGGATTGGGAAAAGCAATCCGAACGGTGCAGAAAGCCATTCTAGCAGAGAAACCAGTCACTATGTGGTGGGCATGATTTTTTACGTAAATAAACGTTGAAAAGTTGAATTTACTCCCGACCGAGTTCATACTAAACGTGACAGGATATTAAACGAACCGGTTATTCTATATAAAAAAGTAATATATAGTGGAAGGGAGAAGCAGTTATGGCAAACATCCAAGAAATAGCAAAAATGGCAGGTGTTTCAGTTGCTACAGTTTCTCACGTAGTAAACCGAACAAGGTATGTTAGCCCTGAAACGGTGCAAAGGGTAGAAGAGGTTATTGACTCTTTAGAGGAATTGCCGAATTTTATCGTAAAAAAAAGAGGAGCAAGTCCTAAAGATAAAAAGCAGCAGATCCTCGTGTTTTCCACAGACATTTTTCATCCCTTTCAGGCTGATATTATTCAGGCACTGCAGGAGAAGACATCTGATAATAGTGAATTGCACATCGTGCATGTACAAACAGAAGATTTATTACAAACATTGAGCAGCTATACACTAGCCAATTCAAAACTAAATATAGGTAAAGTGTTACTGTTGGATCGACCATTGGCTAGATCACTTAAGGTTCATTCATCGTTGAAAGCAAGCCCGACAGTCATTGTAAGTGAAAACGCGCTTGACTTTAAGGAAAATGAGACAAATGAAGGCTACACAATTATATCTGACAACTATAAAGGAGCTTATGATTCAGTAAGACATTTGGTTAATCATGGGCATACAAAAATTGCACTGGTGCATGACTGTTTTAAACAGGATGGAATGCCTGACGATATTCTAAAAGGGTACAAATGTGCACTAAAGGACAGTGACATTACTTTATATAAGGAATTTATAATAGAATCATCCTCAGTCGAAAATATTTATGAGATACTTTCTAAAAGAGAGCCACCCACTGCAGTGATTATTACTAGTGAAACTGCCCTCCTTCAAGTACTTACTTTTTTAAACCGCCGAAATCTGCAATGTCCAGAAGATCTTTCCATCCTCTGTTTTAACGATCGGCGTTGGTTCGAATTATATAATCCACCATTAACTGCTGTAAGACCAGACGTAGGGCAAATCAGCGACAAAATTCTTTCTTATATCAGGAATGATACATCACAGGAAAAGGAACCATCTTATGTTCCAGTAAAGATACAGCTGCGACAATCTACATCCGGCATTGCACGCGGTCCATTTGGAGAAAAGGCTGCATCCGTGGATTCGATTCAAATCACTGAACAGGAAGTTGCAGCAGTCCGCAGTAAAAAGCCTACGGCAGTGATTTCCTTCCATTATACAGGAGCTGCTTGGATGCACCTTCATGAAAGAGGAATTCGTGATCTGTTTAACGAATTGGGAATTTCACTCCTTGCTGTAACAGACGCACATTTTGATCCTGAAATGCAGATTAAGCAACTTGAAGGTTTAATGGCACTTGATCCAGATATAGTGATTGCTATTCCCACTGAAAATAATAAAACCTCGGAAATTTTTAAAAAGATTGGAGAGAGCAGGGCGAAGCTCATATTAATTACAAATGTTCCTCATGGAATGGAGCAGCAAGATTATATCAGCTGTGTTTCTGTTAATGAGTGGTCCCATGGGAGACTGGCCGGCAGTGGACTTGGTAGTACAATGAGGGAGGAGGGCCGTACACGAATCGGAATGTTATCGTTTGACTCTGATTTTCATGCAACAAATCAGCGTGATACAGCGGCTTACCAAATTCTCGTTGAAGAATATCCAGACCTAGAGGTTGTGGGAGAAGAACAATTTAAAGATGAGAGTGAAGTCATTGATAAAACAAAAAAACTCATTCAGGAACATCCTGCCATAGAGGGTATATATGTATCATGGGAAGGGCCAGCTACTAAAGTGCTTGAGGCTTTAAAAGAATTAGACAGGGAGGACATTCTAATCGGTACCGCTGATTTAGATTATGAATTGGCATTAAATATGGCTAAGGGAAAAAATATTAAAAAAATTAGTGCCCAGCTGCCATATGATCAAGGAAAGGCACTTGCTCTTGCAGCTGCCAATGCGGTTCTCGATAAATATGTTCCAAAATTTATCGGTGTTGAACCAGTGGAAGTAACGCAAAAGAACCTTTTAAAAATGTGGGAACGTATTTTTCATGAAAGTGCTTCAAAAGAAATTGTAGAGGCGGTAAAAGCAAACCCTTATTATCTTCCTACAAAAATATAAAGAGGATAAGGTAATGATCAAGTAGATGCTGTTGAGGTAGAAATTTAATTCAATCTAAGTGAAAGAGGTTGGCCCAATTTAATTAAGACAATTCGCCTTTTAGGTGAATTGTCTTTTTTTTACTGTACAGGAACGAGATCAGTGGTTTTATTTTAATAGCTTTCAAATATACAATTTTTTAGAAATATGAAGAACGATTTGGACTTCAAACCTTTGATATGGTTAATTTGAAGTAAAGCAAACTAGAAATAGTTTATTGAATTTCAGGAAGTTGGAGTAAAACGTTATGCCTTATATGGAATTTCACTTTTCGATAGGCTTTTCCTAAGAAGTTAGGAATATTCAGAAATACCGTAATTGAATACTTGAAGATGAGCCCATATTGTTTTGAAGAATTTGTACATTCATTAAGAGTGAGGGAGAACAATTAGAAACAAGGTGATTATCTCTGTTTAGAGAAATATTTTAAACAGGAAAAAGCAAAAATTTAAAACAGAGGGTTAAAAAACTCTTATATGCTTGTTAATAATCAGAATATTCGAATAAGACAAATTTTTAAATGATTCTTTGCAAGATTTTAAAACAACAGCTGAAAAATCTTCGTTAGACTCTTTAAGTGAGGAGGAACTCAATTTGGCTGAGGTGTTGATTGTAGATAATGATAAACAAAGTCGACAAGAGTTCTGTTCCATTATTCAAGACAGCAAATATAATTTTCTATCCATCTACGAATCTAGTACAGCAGATCGCGCCTTATTTCTGTTGAAACAGAACAAGCCAGGGTGCATGATTATTGATTTGTCCCTGCCTGACATGAATGGTATTCAACTGGGGAGAACGGCTTTGGAAATGTATCCGGATTTGCCGGTCATTGTAGTGACTCATTTAAAAATGTTCAGTCTTGTTCAGGATGCCATCAATGCAGGATTTTCTGCGTATTTACTGAAAGCGCTTTCTAAGACGGAGTTGATTGAAACTTTTGAGAGAGTGTTGACTCCTGAACTGAGCAAACAAGTAAATACCATGATGAATAGGGCGCAAGGGGAGTTAGTTTCAGACTTAAGTAAGCCGATTGAGAGTGCTATTCATATCATTCAAGAACGATATAATGAATCCCTCACATTAAAGGGGGTTTCCGATCAAGTTTATTTGAGCCCTTCCTATTTCAGTAGAATGTTCAAAGATGAAACTGGAAAGAGCTTTGTTGAGTATCTTGCTTTTGTCAGGTTGCAAAAAGCAAAGACGATGCTTCGTTTGTCATCACTTCCTATTGAAGTTATTGCAAATAATACTGGATTTTCGACTGCAGGTTATTTTGCTACCACATTCAAAAAGCATGTCGAAATCACACCTAGTGAATACCGCGAGCAGTTCTATTGGACGGAGGAACCACCTCTGATTAAAGCTTGAAGGGAGATTGCATATGCTTCCAATCTATGAAGAAATAAAACGGTGCCTTGTAGAAGGGAAAAAAGGAGTCCTGGGGACAATCATTCGGACGGAAGGATCAACGTACCAAAAAGTTGGTGCGAAGTGTTTCCTTAGTGAAGATGGTTTTCTCACAGGTCTTGTAAGCGGAGGATGTGTAGAGGGGGATATAGCTGAACATGCAAAGGCAGTTCTGGATACTGGGCAACCCAAAAAAGTTTTTTATGATTTCCGAGATACAGGAGACGATTTATGGGGACTTGGTCTTGGATGCAACGGTTCGATTGAAATATACTTAGAGCCGTTTGAACCAACACAAGATTCTTCTAAGGATATCGAAGAATCTTTCTCTCGCGCGTTCGATCATCCGTTATGTCATATCATCATCATTTCCTCTGATAGTAGTTCACCATCTGGTAGTAAACGAATATTTATGGATGAAAAATCCAAAGTCGATACAATCCGAGATGAACGAATCAGGCAAGCTTACGTTGATCGTCTCGAGGAAAAGAAAACAGGTCTTTATATAGATGAAAAATTAGAAGTTTTTTTTGAGTTTGTTATCCCAGATCCCCATGTCATTGTGTTTGGTGCAGGACCGGATGCAGTACCTCTTGTAAATGGTGTGAAACAGCTTAATTGGCGAGTTTCTGTGATTGACCATCGCCCGGAATATGTCAGTCGCAATCATTTTCCAAATGCTCATGAATTGATTGTAAGCTCAAAAAGGAAAATTCCGGAGATTTCATTGAACGAACAATCATTTATTGTCATCATGACCCACCATTTTGAACAGGATCAGTTGATACTAAATGAGCTGCTGGGAGCACCGACTGGTTATATTGGTATTTTGGGACCAAGGAAGCGCTCGTACCAGCTGCTGGAGGGAATTTCTAGGGATACAGGTATTTCTGAACACGAACTGTTGAATTTTTTTAGTCCGATTGGGCTTGATATTGGAGCGAAAACTCCTGAAGAGATTTCGTACAGCATTATAGCTGAAATGATCAATGTCTTCCGTGAGGGAAATGGTATTTCCCTGAAAATGACAAAAGGACCTTATATATGGGGAAACGAGGAGAAAAGGAAGGAGGAAGTATCATTGACAAAGTAAGGAAAAAAGAAGTCTGGGGCGTCATTTTAGCTGCTGGATTATCCAAACGGATGGGGACTGCTAAAATGATACTTCATTATAAAGGAAGTACATTGATTCGCTCTGTCATCGAGCAGGCACTCCAATCCTCCCTTAATGAAGTGGTAGTGGTAGTAAATCCGGAAGTAGCGGGATTGGTTAATGAAGTAAGAATACCTGGTGTGCATAAGGTGGTAGCCAACAGAAGGGCAGAAAAAGGACTGTCAACATCCGTCCAAGCAGGTTTAAAAGCTCTCCCTGATCATGTAGAGGCTGCTTTATTCCTACTCGGAGATCAGCCTTATATAACAGACATTGAAATCAACAAAGTCATAGATAGATTTAAAAATTCCCGGAACTCCCCAATCTATCAATCTTCATACTTTGGGGTAAGAGGCCACCCTGTATTATTCCAAAGGAAACTATTCGGAGAATTGTTCCATGTATCAGGTGATGAAGGTGGAAGGTCAGTTATTAAAAAATACGATCAGCAAGTTCAATTAGTAGAGATGGGAACCAATCATTTATTCGATATTGATACTAAAAGTGACTATGAAAAAGTGTTGAGTGAGGAGGTTTGCTAATGAATCAATCTATAGGTAATCCCGTTAATAGAGTAGAAGATGCTCGTTTGTTAACCGGGCAGGGGAAGTACATCGATGATATTGGTACACCTGCCAATACAGCTCATGCTGCTATATTAAGAAGTACGTATCCCCATGCTGAAATTGTTTCGATAGACACGGCGGAAGCTGAACAGGAACCTGGTGTGAAAGCTGTTATAACAGGAGAGCAAATCAAACAGTATATGAAACCTTTCAGTGTTGGTGTAAGCGCTCCTGTGAAATATTATCCTATCGCTATTGATAAGGTCCGTTATGTTGGAGAGCCGGTAGCAGTAGTTTTGGCTAAAAACCGTTATATTGCTGAAGATGCTCTGGGCAAGATCAAGGTGAAATATGAAGCTCAAAAGCCGATTGTGGACATCGAACAGTCCCTGGAACCTGATGCTCCTCTGCTTCATGAAAATGTCGGTTCTAATATCGCCAATCATCGTACTTTCGATTATGGGGAAGTCGATGAGGCATTTGAAGAAGCAGATCACATTATAAAGCATAAATACAACTTTCCTAAGTACTCTGCGACTCCAGTAGAGACTTATGGCATCCTGGCAAATTATGAGAATAGTGAAGATCGTTATACCATCAACGCAAACTTTCACGGCCCTTTCATCATTCAGGCAGTGATGGCACAAGCGTTAGGCATTCCTGGTAATAAACTCCGTATCATCGTCCCAAAAGATATTGGCGGTAGTTATGGAATAAAAGCTGGGGCATTTCCTTATATGGTGCTGTTAGCTATTGCCAGTCGAATTGCCAGTTGCCCTGTCAAATGGATAGAAGACCGTCAAGAGCATCTATCAGCAAGCTCCAGTGGGACGGACCGAGTCACTTATATCGAAGCAGCTGTAAAAAACAGCGGCAAGGTGACGGGGGTCAGAATGAAAATGATCGACAATGTCGGTGCTTATATACGAGCTCCTGAGCCTGCATGTTTGTACCGTACGCATGCCAATTCGACCGGGGCTTACGATATTCCTAATCTTCATATTGAAGCAATCGCGACCATGACCAACAAATTACCGACCGGGCTGATCAGAGGATACGGTGGGCAAGAGCTTTATTTTCCTTTGGAAAGGTTGATGCAGCGGGTTGCTAAAGAACTGGATAAGGATCCTGCAGATGTCATAAGAGAAAACTTGATTAAGAAACATCAGTTTCCCTATAAGACGGCCTCCGGAGGAATGTATGACAGTGGTGATTATGAACGTGGATTCGAGCTTGCTCTTGAGACCGGTAAATACACCGAATTTAGAAAGAAGCAGCAAGAAGCAAGAAAAAAAGGCAAAATCTTCGGAGTAGGCCTTGCAAATATCGTAGAGCCTTCGGGATCCAACATGGGGTACATCACGGTTGCTTTAACCCCGGAAGAAAGGGCTTCTTCCCTTCCTAAATCTGGTTGTGCCGAAGCAGCAACCGTATCCATGGATCCTACAGGCAGTGTCAATGTAAGAATAAGTACGACACCATCAGGGCAAGGTCATGAAACAGTGGCAGCTCAGATTATATCCGATGTTCTGGGTATATCGATGGAAAAAGTCAATGTAGTTGCGGAATTAGATACCTCGACAAGCGCCTGGTCGATTGCATCGGGCAGTTATTCCAGCCGCTTTGCCTCCCTAGGATCCAGTGCTGTATTTTATGCAGCTCATAAAGTGAGATCCAAGGTTTTTAAGATAGCGGCCCATCAACTTCAGGTGGAAGAAAAAGAATTGGATTTAAAAGGAGGTAGTATTTTTGTTAAAAACGATCCTGATAAAAAATATTCTTTAAAACGTGCTGTTGGTACTGCCCATTGGAACCCTTTGGCGCTGCCTGAAGGAATGGAACCAGGGATCTATGAAACGTATTATTATACTGCCAAAAACACGGAACCACCTGATGATCAGGACTTGATCAATTCTTCGGTCACATACGGATTTGTCTCTGATCTGGTGACCGTAGAAATTGATCCCGATACAGCGGATGTAGAGATTATCGATTACGTGACAATTCATGATGCAGGAAAGTTGTTGAACCCAAAAATTGTTGACGGGCAAATATATGGAGGACTTGCTCATGGACTTGGTGGCGCCTTATATGAGGAATTGGCTTATGACGAAAAGGGACAGTTTTTAACAGGATCCTTTATGGATTATCTTTGCCCGACTGCTCCTGAAATGCCGAAAGTCACTATTAAGCACATAGAGACTCCTTCCCCGATTACTCCACTTGGAGCAAAAGGGCTTGGGGAAGGCAATACAATGAGTGCCCCTGTAGCTGTCGCCAATGCAGTAAGTGACGCACTCTCACCTTACAACATTGAAATCGATACACTTCCACTAAGTCCGAATTATATATGGGGACTCTTATCTGAGTCGGAGATTTACCAAAATCAAAAAGAGGTGAATGCATAATGAATGGAAAAGGAAAGTTGAGTCTGAATGCAGGAATTGAAAGATCATGGCAAGTTTTAATGGATCCAAATGTACTCGAGGGGTGCATTATGGGATGCGAAAAACTTGAGTTAATTGATGAAAATAAATACGAAGCAGAACTGGCTATGGGGATTGCAGCAGTAAAAGGGAGGTATTCTTCTACCATTGAGCTGACCGACTTGGAAAAACCGAAGCATTACAAACTGATCGTAAAAGGAGAAGGTGGACCTGGAACTGTAGAGGCCGTCGGTAACATTGACCTTGTAGCAGAGGATGAAACCACTACTACGCTCCACTATACCTACGATGCTGAAGTAGGCGGAAAAGTGGCTATGATTGGCCAACGGATGCTTGGAGGAGTAGCGAAAATGCTCATCCAGGACTTCTTCAAAAAATTTAAAAAAGAGCTGGAAAGTACAAAACAGCATACTTGATTGGAAAGGAGAATGATCAGATGAAACCGGCCAAGTTCGAATACCACCGGCCTGATAATCTTCCTGACGCGTTACGGTTATTAGAAGAAGCCGGCTTTGACGGAAAAGTGATTGCTGGAGGACAAAGTCTGGTTCCAATCATGAATATGCGTCTGGCCACTCCGGAGTGTCTTATTGACATCAACGGACTGACTGATCTGGACTTCATTAAATATGAGGGGAATGTAGTCAAAATTGGTGCCATGACTAGACAGAGCCAGATTGAAGCTTCTGAAACGATCAATCAGAAACTTCCTTTACTCAAAGAAGCAGTCCGGTTTATCGGCCATGTACAGACAAGAAATCGAGGAACAGTCGGAGGGAGTATTGTCCATGCGGATCCGAGTGCAGAGCTGCCTCTTGTGCTAATGACACTTGGAGGCTCAGTGAAAATTTCTTCTGGAGAAGAAGAGCGTTCAGTGGATGCAGAAGATTTTTTTCTTACGTACCTTACCACTGATTTGATGCCGACGGAGATATTGACAGAAGTCCATATTCCTGTCTGGCAAGGCAAGACTGGGCATGCATTTTTAGAAATCGCCCGGCGTCACGGGGATTTCGCACTGGTTGCTGCGTCATGCCAGATAGCAATAGACAGAGATGGAAGTATCGAAAAAGTTCGTTTAGCACTAGGTGGAGTGGAAGCGATTCCATTTTTAATAGAAGATGCCCAAAGCTTACTTGGCGGGAAACAGTTGACAGATGCTCTCATCGATCAAGTAGCTAAAGTTGTAGAGGAGTCTGTAGAGCCGGAAGGGGATCTACATGCTTCCGAAGAGTATCGGCGGCATTTAGCCAAAGTACTCACTTCACGTGCTTTATGGGAGGCATATGAAAAGGCGAAAGGAGGATGACATTGGCTGTACAAGAAATTGATGTAAGTATAAATGGGAAAAGATATCTAGAATTGGTCGAATCTAGAATGCTTTTAAGTGATTTTCTTAGAGAGATTTGTGGCCAGACTGGTACCCATGTTGGCTGTGAACATGGCGTATGCGGAGCTTGCACCATAATGTTAGATGACTCAGCCGTAAGAAGCTGTTTGATTTTTGCCGTGCAGGCAGACGGCAGGGAAATTCAAACGGTTGAAGGGCTGGCGAAGGATGGGGAGCTGACTCCTCTACAGAAAAACTTCCAAGAAAACCATGGGTTACAATGCGGGTTCTGTACGTCTGGCATACTTATGGCTGCCACTGACTTTATGGAAAAGAACCCAGAAGCAGATAGTCAGGAAATAAAAGAGATGCTGTCTGGCCATTTGTGCAGGTGTACAGGTTATGACGGGATTGTAAAAGCAGTAGAACAGACCATGGAAGAAAATAGAAAATCCGCAAAGGGGTTGAATGCATGAATCTGGCAAAGTTACTGGAGTTTGCGGTGGAAAGGTATCCAAATAAAACGGCAGTTGTACAAGGAGACACACGATTGACCTATTCCCAGTTGGATTACAAGGTGTCTCAGGTGGCTGCCTCCCTGCAACGGATAGGAATTAAGCAGCAAGACCGGGTCATTGTAATATTGAAAAACCGTTTGGAAAATGTCCTTACTTATTGGGCTTTACAGAAGCTTGGTGCTATTTATACTCCAATTAATTTCAGGTTATCCGCCAAGGAGGTGGAGTATTGTGTGAATGATTCAGAGGCTCGAGCGGTTGTCTATGAAGAAGTAAGTCAGGCCCCTGTTTTGAATGCAGAATATGAAGAGAGGCCGATATTGATAGGAGTGCACGAAGTAGATGGGGCGGACATTTATTTTAAAGAGTTGATAGAAAGAAGCCCTAGAAGCTATGAACAACCAACTGTCCAGGATGATGATATTGCCCTTATGCTGTATACCTCGGGGACGACCGGAAAACCAAAAGGAGTACCACGAAGTAATAAAAATGAGTATGCTTCAGCTATTGCACACATTATACAAAACCACTATACAGTAGGCGAGAGCACGCTTGGAACCATGCCCCTTTATCATACGATGGGCATGAGATCCCTCTTATCTATCGCTTTTGTCAATGGCAAATATGTGGTGCTGCCAGACTTTGACGCTTTGGATGCCCTGAAATTATTAAGTGAAGAAAAGATTACTTGCTTATATTTAGTCCCAACACTATACCATGATATTTTGAGTCAGCCTCGATTCGAAGAATATGACCTTACTTCTTTAAAAAAATTGGGCTATGCTGGGGCATCCATGACTACTGCTTTAACAGAGAAATGTGTTAAGACCTTTAATCCTGATGTGTTTGTCAATCATTATGGGAGTACGGAAGTTTACACGTTCACTATTAATGCTAATGTGATAGAAAAGCCTGGCTGTGCCGGTAAGCCAGGGTTCCATCAAAATATACGTATTGTGAGAGCTGATCCAACTGGTGAAGCAACTCATAAAGATGTATTGAATAAAGAGGAAGTAGGAGAAATTATTGCTAGCCTGGATTCCAGTGAAGCTTTCAAAGGATATTGGAATCGCCCTGATGCTACCAAGAAATCGATTCGACATGGCTGGTATTATACAGGAGACCTTGGATATATAGATGAGGACGGAGATCTTCATGTGATGGGAAGAGTCGATGACATGATCATTTCAGGCGGAGAAAATATTCATCCATTAGAAGTGGAAGACGTTCTCGCCAAAAACCCTAAGGTATCAGAAGTTGCCATAGTCGGAGAAGAGGATAACCGCTGGGGCCAGATTGTAACCGCTTATGTCGTGCCCTGTCATTCATCACTTTCTATTCAAGAGTTGGATGAATATTGTAAAAACCACCCAAAGCTCTCTAATTTTAAGCGTCCACGCAACTATGTATTTATTAAGGAAATTCCTAAAAGTCCTGTGGGGAAAATCCTACGCAGGAAGCTCCGTGAAGGAGAATTTAAGTTATTTGATGATGAACAAGTAGTCCACTAATTATTGGAAGGGAGAATTTACTATGACAACGAGCACACAATACGACCACATACGAGTTGAGAAAAATAATGAGGATAAAATTGCGACAATTGTTTTTGATAGACCAGAAAAAATGAACTATATCAGTATGGTGGCACGATCACAGTTTTCTGAAATTTTCGATGATTTGAATGCTGATGACAATGTCCGGGTCATCATCATCAAAGGAGAAGGAAATCAAGCTTTCAGTGCAGGAGGAAGCATTCCACAGTTCATGGAAACCCATGCGGAGGAATTATCCCATCTGGCTGAAAATGTAGCAGCTCCTGAGCGTTCCCCTAAACCAGTGATTGCACAGCTGCAGGGTTATACATTCGGGGTAGGATTTGAAATTGCTATGGCATGTGATTTTCGGATTGCTGCAGAGGATACCCTTCTTGGCCTGCCTGAAATGAATTTAGGGATGATACCAGGAAGTGGGGGCACTCAACGTGTAGCACGTGCTGTCGGGTTGACTAGGGCCAAAGATATGATTATGCGTGCGAGAAGAATCCCGGCTGAGGAAGCATATCAATGGGGACTGCTCACTCAGGTGGTAGAAAAGGAAAGATTAGAAGAGGAGGTAACAAATGTAGCTAAGGATCTGACGCGTTTCTCACCGCTTGCTCAGCGAGTATGTAAAGAGGTATTAAATGCTGCGGAAGAAGGTTCATTGAGTACAGGATTACAAGTAGAAGGACGGGCTTATGGCATGCTAAGGGGAACAGATGATTTTAAAGAAGGCGTAGAAGCTTTTGTAGAAAAAAGAAAGCCCCATTTTACAGGGAAATAAGGGGGGATCTGCAAGGGACCTCCCTTGCAGGTAACCATTAGACATTTATAGTTTTTTATTTCTGAATATTCAGAAAGGCGGAATGACTCTTGAAGAATGAACAAGGTAATTTACTTAAACATTTGAATGTCAACACCATCAGTGCCGGTACGCTTGCAGCCATCTTTGGATGTACCGGTCCAGCCTTGATTGTTATAGGAGGTGCACAAAACGGAGGATTAACTCAGGCAGAAACGATCTCCTGGTTATTTGCTATCTATTTTTTCGGTGGCTTACTAGGTTTGATTCTTTCTCTGAAATATAAACAGCCGATTGCAGGTGCCTATTCTATACCAGGCGCCGTCCTTGTAGCGGGTGCGCTTACTCATTTTTCTTTAAGTGAAGCAGCCGGTGCTTATCTTGTTTCAGGCATAATTGTCTTCGTCTTAGGGATCAGTGGATTGATCGGAAAAGTTATGCATTGGCTCCCTGTCCCTATCGTTATGGCAATGATTGTCGGCGCAATGATAAGATTCGGGACAGGCATGATTACATCTGTAGAAGAAGCTCCATTGATTGCAGGAACAGCCATCCTCGTATATTTAGTTTCATCAAGATTCATATCAAAAGTTCCCCCAATTTTGACTGCCTTCCTGGTAGCTGTTCTTCTGGCATTAGGGATGAACCAATTCCAAATGGGTACCATGGAATCAAGTTTTATTTTACCTGGCTTTGTAGCCCCTTCCTTCAGTATTGATGCTATTTTTTCCATCTCGATTCCTTTGGCTTTATTGGTAATAGGAGCGGAAAACGCTCAAGCCTCGGGTGTTTTGATAGCTCAGGACTATAAGCCGCCGATTAATGCCATGACTATCCTCAGTGGTGTTGGTGGAATCATTACTTCTTTGTTCGGTGGACACAATGCAAATGTAGCTGGTCCAATGACTGCCATCTGTGCCTCAGAAGAAGCAGGCAAAGATAAGAAAGGCCGGTACGCTTCAGTGGTCGTTAACGGTGTACTTTTTGTAGCATTTGGGTTATTAGCTGGAGTGGCTGTTCCATTTGTTACTGCAATGCCAAGTGTATTGATTGGTACCGTTGCTGGATTGGCGATGATTGGTGTTCTCCTAAGTTCCCTGCAATCGGCATTTTCTAACCCGAGGTTTCAAATAGGATCATTCTTTGCTCTGGTTATCGGTATGTCTGGAGTGAGTTTCTTTAACATCAGCTCACCTTTCTGGGCAATTTTAGGCGGTGTGCTCGTTTCCTTGATTATTGAAAAGAAAGATTTCGACGAACTTAAACAAAATAGGAAAGAATCTGCTAGGACTCACGTGGAAACTGCTTAAAATAAGATGATTGAGTAGTCAAGTTGGTTAAGTCTTCTAGCATGAGAGTGGAGGTATTTGCTAGGTAAAATAAAATATAGCTAAATAACTCCAACTTTATTGATTGGGGATTTTAAAACTGTGACATTTTAACTCCTTTTAAAAAAAGGAGGTGTAATGGCAAAAAATATTTTTGTCTCTTCTTTGTGATAATTAATCGATCTATTGTAGACCCTTTTATCGATTTTGACACTGTCTCCTTCATTTAATTTTCCTTTAAGTCATTATTTGGTGGAGAAGAATACCAAGGAACCGTTTGAGTATGTTCGATTATTGGAAAACATCCTTCAGTTATTATTATGTATTATTTGTTGAATTTCATACGAATTTATATTGATTTACTTCGTTAATACCTTTTATTCACACCTGAATTTACAATCCCAATAAATATATGGTTTACTGTTTTAGTAACATACTTATTACTACTCTATGTCTAATTTTTTCCACGTTGCTTTTGTAGCAAAGAGAAAGATTGAGACATGGTTCAATAAATTAAAATAGAACCTTTCCGGTAAAACACTGGTATTTGAAAGCGATTAACGCTTATAAAAGAAAGAAGAAAATGAGTAGAAAAACAAACAAAAAGAAGATGAAAAATAATAGCTCCAGCCAGATATGGGGGGGTATGGTTGGCTTTAAGAAGTCTCCCGATTAAATTATATAGGCTTTATAAACTCTTGCCCCATACTAATAATTGTTGACGAATTGTTGACCAAACTCGTCAACAACCATATATTTGGATCATTATTAATCATATAGCTAGTTCAGAAACCCTTATAAAGATAGAGGTTATAAGATAAAATCATAGTTAATTAAAATAGGTTATCGTGACTGGCAGTGCAGAGGTCAGCGGTTCGAGCCCGCTATGCTCCATCTATAAAACTCTGCAAGAATAATCACTATAATAGGAAGAGCCTTTCATCGTTCAAAGTGAACATATGGAAGGCTTTTTCTTATACGGTCAATAACAGTCCTCATTAGCTTAACTTAGGTAATTATTGTTAAATTAGTAACTTAGAATCTTATAGGGAAAATTACTCATGCACGATATATTATTTGTTAGACCTACTAAAAACTATAGTAAACATTTCGCTTTCTACAGAAGTATGAATGAGGAAATGGTTCATGAAACAACGGAACTTAGGAAATACAGGAATACAAGTGTCCGAGGTTGGATTTGGGGCATGGCAATTAGGTAATGAAAAAGACTGGGGAAAGATGACAGAGGATGAAGCTATTCATTTAGTGAGGAACGCGATTGATTCCGGGTGTAATTTCTTTGATACTGCTCCTAACTATGGAGCTGGGAAAAGTGAAGAACTGCTTGGGAAAGCTTTTAAAGGAAAAAGAGACCAGGTGGTCATTAGCAGTAAATGTGGACATCATTCGAATGGTGAACAAAACTTCGAAACTGAAAAACTGATGAGATCAGTAGAAGATAGTTTACGAAGGTTACATACAGATTATCTTGATTGTCTACTCCTTCTCAACCGCCCTTCTCAACCGGCCCTTCTCAACCCTTAATAAAAACAGCTCGCAGTTTGAAGTACTGCAACAACTAAAAGAGCAAGGGAAGATCAGAGCATATGGAGCTTCGGTAGATACTGGTTTGAACTATTAAATAAAACGGACAGTCAGATTATTGAGGTTATGTTTAATCTCTTTCATCAAGAACCAGCGGCTGCGATACAATCAGCTGAACAACAAGGGGTGGGCTTGATTACCAAGGTTCCTCTCGATTCAGGCTGGCTGACAGGAAAGTATGATACGAATAGTAGATTTAGCGGAATTAGAAGCAGATGGAGTGCAAAAGAAATTGAACGAAGAGGAAGGTTAGTAGAACAAGTTCGACGTATTCTGGGAAATGATATTTCAATGGCACAAGCAGCACTGTGATTTATTCTTTCTTATCAAGAAGTTTCTACCATTACGGACAGAGGGACAGGTTCCTCGTCCCGCCAAAGTTATTTTAGTGAATGATCAACAATTAGATCTTTTCCAAGTAGATGAAATTTCAACTATAGATGAATTATTTATGAGTACGTGAAAACGTGATGGCTTAACCTGACGCGTTGGACTAGATCTATTACTTGGTACCTTCACTACATTTGCAGCTTTTATGGGAATTATCATGAATTTCGCATTTTTGATTAGCGGGACAACAAGTGCGCATCCCGTTATGTTTATAATTGGTATTCACCTGAGGTGAGCTTCTTAGAAATAGAATTCCTGTAGCTCCCTTGTTCTCTTTTAGAAATTGAACAAACATGCTCTTCATCCTCCTACATACGTATTTTTATTGTAGATATGCTTCTAACACTGGTAGGTGATAATCATCACGTTCATGTGTATCCGTGAGACCTCTTGAAATTTACATATGTTAGTAAATAATATTGATTTTTCAACTCTTTGTAACATTGTAAGTTACATTATTTTTTTGAAAAATTAGAATAGTGTGTTGCAAATATAGAAAAATAAATGTATATTTAGTTAAACGATTAAATAAAGTAAGTAATGTTGAAAGAGGGAAGGTGAATTTTATTTGATATTACTTGATTTATGTCCTTTAAGAAGGAAACTTACTTGGTATAACAACGATGTAAACTTTTAAAGAATTTTAGTTAAACGTTTAAATAACTCAAGGAAATGATGATATGAATAAAAAAGTAACAATTAAAGAGGTAGCGAAAAAAGCAGAAGTTTCAACTGCGACAGTATCAAATGTCATAAACAATACTAAGTTTGTTAGTGAAAAAGTACGCGAACGAGTTCTCAAGGTAATTCAAGAATTAGACTATCAAGCCAATGCTTTAGCGAAAAGCCTGCGTAGTCAAGAGTCTCGACTTATTGGTGTCATTGTATCTGACATTTCTAATCCGTTTTTTTCAAACGTTGTAAAAGGAATTGAAGAGGGTACAGCTGCAAATGGATATAACGTGTTACTTTGTAATACTGCATCCAGTCTCGAGAAGGAAATAGAATTTCTTGGGATTTTAATTGGAAAAAGAGTTGAGGGTGTTATCATTTCATCTTCAGGAACTGATAAAGAATACTTTGAAAATCTTAATAATATTGATGTTCCTGTTGTGTTCTTGAATCGTTCACCTAATACTCCTGCTCATAAGGTAGTAATGACAAATAATATTAAAGGTGCGAACATCGCAACAGAACATTTAATACAACACGGTTATAAAAACATTGGTATTATTTCTGGTCCATCTTCATTGAGTACAGGAAAAGATCGTCTGACAGGTTACAGACGAGCGATGGAGGATTATCATCTTTCAATTCCTGATTCATACATCCAAGAAGGTGACTTTAGTATAGAAAGTGGCTACAAGGCGATGAAAGATCTTCTTACTCAGAATAATGAAATCGAGGCATGCTTTATATCAAATAACTTCATGACGTTAGGCGCCTATAAGTATTTGAAAGAAGTAAATTATTCAGTACCTAACGATATTGCGATCATTGGTTATGATGATGCTGATTGGGCAGATATTATGAATCCGCCCCTGACAACAGTTAAACAACCAGCATATGAACAAGGGATTAAAGCGATTGATATAATGCTTTCAACAATACGTAGTGAGGGACATAAGCAGCAAATAGAGTATTTAGAACCAAACTTAGTAGTACGTAAATCGTGTGGGTGCTAAATAGTGAGCACTTTCAGTTAAACGATTTACTGACAATACACAACAATAAGGGGGATTTCTAAACATGAAGATTTCAGTAGGAGGAGACCACGCTGGTTTTCCTTTAAAAGGAAAAGTTGTAAGCGTTATCAAGGGGTTAGGACATGAAGTAGTGGATTATGGTTGTTTTGATGAGACACCGATTGATTTTCCTGATATCACACAAACAGTATGTGAGTCAGTGTTAGATGGTAAAGCTGATCGAGCATTATTGGTCTGTGGAACTGGGGTAGGAGCAAGTATAGCCGCAAATAAGATCCCTGGAATTCGTGCCTCTGTTTGCCATGATATATACTCCGCTCATCAATGTGTAGAACATGATGACGTTAATGTGATGTGTGTCGGTGCTCAAATCGTGGGACACAAAATCGTAGAAGAATTAATTGAATCGTTTTTAAATGCTACTTTTAGTACCTCTGAAGAGTTTAGAAGACGCGTTAAAAAGTTAAGTGAAATGGAAGTTATGTACTCTCAAAAGCTTCTAACAAATCAGAAATAAAAGGGGGATATAATTCATGAAACTAAGTAAATTCAAGACTTTGGCGATGGTGATACCACTAGTATTTACAATGGTAGCTTGCGGAAGTGATACATCAGAAACCAATGCAAACGTTTCTGATGAGGGAGAGAAGATTACTGTTAAATTGGCACACGTGACGAATGATCAATCTGCTATTCACTTAGGCTCTGTTAAATTTAAAGAACTTGTAGAAGAACAATCTAATGGAAGTATAGAAGTTGAAGTTATTCCAGGTGGACAACTTGGTAGTGAGAAAGATTTAATTGAAAGCACTAAACTAGGTACAGTTGATATTACAATCCCTTCAGCTGCTGTTTTATCTAATTTTGTTCCAAAAGCAGCCGTTCTTACGCTTCCATATGTAATTGAAGGCTCTAATGAACAGGAGAAATATGAATCGTTGAAAGAGCTTGCGAAAAGTGATGCATATAAAGAAATTGAAAAAGAAGCAGATGCTGAAGGTCTAAAATTATTCTCGGAAGCAGTTTGGTGGGTAGGAGATAGGCATGTAACAACTAAAGATAAACCAATTCAAACCCTAGAAGAGATGGAAGGGTTAAAAATAAGAACGCCAGATGCAGCAGCTCACACAGAACCATTCAAAGCAATGGATGCGAATGTAACGCCAATGAATATTACTGAAGTTTATTATTCGCTAAAAACAGGTGCTATTGAAGCTCAAGAAAACTCCATTAATCAAATTTATACGAATAACTTCCACGAGGTTCAAAAATATGTGAACATGACTGGGCATATGACACAGAATGAATTACCAGTTCTCAATAAGAATTGGTTTAATGGATTAACAGAAGATCAACAATCAATTATCGAAACAGCTATGTTCGATGCGGGTGTCTACATGTCTGATCTGCAACTAAAACAGAACGAAGAAGAGCTTGAAATATTGAAAGAAAATGGCATGGAAGTTATAAATACTGATTTAACAAAATTTAAGGAAGCAACGAAAGACCTGTATCAAATTTTTGGTGATGCGATCGATCAACAGTTTTACAACGACATCGTTGAATCCCAGTGATCTAACTGGTTAAAGAAAGAGGGGGGTAGGTGTGAAATCGATAAGGGGAATTTTAAAAAACATAGAAGAGATAGCCGCGTGCATGTTTTTCTTAATCTTATGTAGTGCAGTCATGCTAGGGGTATGTGCCAGGTTATTTAACCTTTCAATTGTATGGACAGATGAGCTCGCTCGTTATTCATTTGTTTGGGTGGTATTCATTGGGTCCGCAGCAGTTTTGAAACGAAAACAACATATAACTATTGAATTTTTGTCTACTGTGCTTCCTGAAATGGGACTTAAGTATTTAAGAACACTTATCGGCTTTATATTAATGGGGATGTTTATTGTACTCATTCGATATGGAGTACTTGTAACAGTTGATACATGGGGAGTACCTACAACAAGTTTAGGGATACCGACTGGAATGGTTTATTTAGCTATACCAATATCAGGTGCGTTGATGCTGTTCTACACAGTCATCGATTTAATCGCCACTTGGAAAAATAATGGAGGGGCAGCTCCAGAGGAAAGAGAAGTGAATGTATAATTATGCTAGCCTTAATTCTATCACTGTTCACTCTCTTGTTAATCGGAGTACCTGTAGGTTTTTCCTTAGTAGGTGCGTCATTAATTTCACTTCTGTTCCAAGGTTCTATTCCATTAGAGGTCTTGCCGCAACGTTTGGCGCTAGGTTTAGACTCTTTTCCTCTCCTTGCAATTCCATTATTCATCTTTGCCGGTACATTAATGGAAGCGGGGGGGATAACGAAACGATTAATTCAATTTGCTGAGGCGCTGGTAGGTCATATCAGAGGTAGTCTTGCACATGTAACTGTGGTTTCAAATGTATTTATGTCAGGTGTTTCTGGTTCCGGTGTAGCAGATGCTGCTGCTACCGGATCTGCCTTGATACCTGCCATGGTAAAACGGGGATATGGGAAGGGATTTGCGTCAGCTATTCTAGCAGCGAGTGCAACGGTTGGTCCAATAATTCCACCAAGTATTCCAATGATTATCTTTGGAAGCTTTGCTGGGGTTTCAATTGGAAAACTGTTTCTTGGAGGCGTCATACCAGGTATTATAATGAGCTCGTCTCTCATGATTATTTCTTATGTAATTGCGAAGAAAAGAAACTACGAGAAGCGAGAAAGAGCAAGTTTGCTTGTGGTATTCAAAACGTTTATAGATGCTTTCTGGGCATTATTAATGCCTCTTATCATTCTGGTTGGAATCTTTACAGGATTTTTCACTGCTACTGAATCTGCTGTTATTGCTGTGGTCTATTCACTAATTATTGGTTTGTTTGTATACAAGGATTTAAAAATCTCTGAACTGCCAAAAAAGGTTTTGGATGCTGTTTTAATGTCAGCTGCCGTTGGTATCATCATTGCAGCTTCAGCGCCTTTTGCATGGTATATGGCATTTGAACAAGGTCCACAACACTTACTAGATTTCTTCCAATCAATCACAAATTCACCAACGATTATTTTACTGTTCCTAATGGCGATTTTGTTAGTTTTAGGATGTTTTTTGGACGGGACAGCCATCATTATAATTACAACGCCCGTTATTTTGCCTATACTCATTCAATTTGGTATAGATCCGTTACATTATGGTGTGATACTCGCAATTAACGTTATGATTGGTACAATTACTCCACCAGTTGGGGTAATAATGTATGTTGCAACTGGGATAGCAAAAGCAAATATATTTGAATTTTCAAGAGAAGTAAGACCCTTTTTAATAACGCTACTTGCTTTACTATTACTATTTATGCTTATTCCAGGAATTGTAACTTTTTTACCTAATTTGTTAATGGATTAAGAACTCAGCGGATAAGATTCATTTTGAATCATTTACATCTAAACATGAATGTCTAAATGTAATCCGATATAAAAAACGGCTAACTCGCTAATCGTTGAGTTAGCTGTTTTTTGTTAGTAGTAATGATGAGACTGTACAAAAATTCTTACTTGTTTGTGATTCTAAAAAAGATCTCGATTTATCGCTATAAGCCTTAATTTCTTGAAAGTCAATAGAAGCTTCTTCGAATTCTTCTTTTCATAATTATTGTCATATTGATTTGAATTTAATTAATGGCCCAGAGAAATTCTTTAAGAATAATCATGCTTCTTCAAGAGTGGAGGCGTGCTTCCCCTTGGATTAAAGATATTGATAATATCGTTAAGAACTATAGAAACATAATCAAAGAAGTCTTCAAAAGAAGAATCTCGTATCGTCCGCGTTTGATTTTAATACTACAGGAATTAACATATTTAATGAATAATATGGTAAAAATATGAGAGACATGTACAATGTATGGAATCTAACATAAAGAATAATTTAACGGCATGATCGTATTAAAACCACAGTATTTTTTTAGTAGCGGAATTTTTGGTGTTTTTTCCATATATTAAGTGGCTTATACAAAGAGGTGTCTATATGCTCTCGTTTATCGGAACAGTACTCATATTGTTTTTAGTAACCATTGTGGTTATAAGATTTATGGGGAAGTCCGCCTTAGCTCAATTTACCCCACATGATTTAACAGCCCTATTTTTTATTGTTACCCTGGCGATTAAAGCAATCAAAGTCGAAGGGATTACTCAAGCATTAATAGGTATTGCGATTGTCATTATCATACATATATCACTATCAAAATTAAGTCTATACAAGCACCTCAACCGATTTGTAATTGGAGAACCAACGATTTTGATAAAACATGGCAAGTTAATCAAAATGAATCTTAAAAAAAGTCGCTTTTCTTTGTCAGAATTACTATCAAGTATAAGAAGTAAAGGCTATGCTGACATTACCAATATCCAATACGCTATTCTTGAACCAAATGGAGAAATAAGTGTACTTCCAAAAGAAGAGTCCATGCCTGTGACACCCAAAATCTTAAATTGTCATGTAGATTATAGTGGTCTCCCTATTGCAGTAGTCATTGAGGGGAAAATACAATATAAAAATTTAGAACTTATTCATAAAGATAAAGAATGGTTATTAAAAGAAATCAAAGCAGCAGGGGTTTCAAATATAAAGCATATTTTTTACGCTTCGGTAAGGGACGATGATTACTCGTTAACAGTAGACAATGGGAAAGGAAACATCGGAACATTAAAATAGGAAGGGACAAGCGACCATCACCTAACGATTCTTAAATTAAAGGAAAAGTTAACGAGCAGAATCAGTGGAAAAGGGGCTTGGGAGTTATTTGCATTTTGAAAAGCTGAGTAAATCATCAATAAATGAATGGGCGAAGCATCACGAGAACCACCCCAACGGATTCTTAATAGCTGAATAACAGAAGGGTCTGATTCCATTTTGATGATCCGGTCTTAGGTTTAGTTAATAGAAGCCGTTATCACAGATCCTCAACACTAGCAATCGTATTCCAAACCCCAAATTGTGCATTAAAAGTCCGGAAAATAAAAGTTATCACAATGCTAATACGGTTTCTCCTGTATAGTTAAAGCATAATGCAGGAAGAGTGAAGACGGACCTAAACATAACCAAGGGGGAAATAGAATGAGAAGGATTATCTTATCGACCGAAAGCGGCGCCGACGTACCGGGTGATTTAGCTGAAAAGTACGATATTCAAGTCGTTCCCATGCACATCATTATGGATGGGAAGGATTATTTAGACGGTTCATTGCCGGTCCAGGATATTTATGACTATTACGAACGCACGAAGAAAATCCCTTCTACTACCTCTACAAATGCTCATGAGTATCAAGAGTTTTTTGCGACTATAAGAGAGAAGTTCCCAGATTGCATCATTGTACACATTGGTTATACATCAAAAGCATCTTCTTCTTTTCAAAATGCTGTTATTGCTGCGGAAGAATTTGAAGACATTTATCTCATTGATGCTTTGAACGTTACTGGAGGATTAGCTGCGATTGTGTTGTATGCCGCTAAAGTTTTAGAAAAAGAACCTGGCATTGAAGCGGAACGATTAGTTGGAAAAATAGAGGCGATCGTTCCTAAATCAAGACTGGCTTTCATCCCAGGCAGCCTTGATTTTCTGAAAGCGGGAGGACGGGTAAGCAATATGGCTTCTCTGATTGGAGCTCTGTTAAAAATAAAGCCATGCATCGAATTGAAGGATGGAAAGCTGATGTCTACAAAGAAGTACCGCGGGAAAATGAGTGGAGCTAGTGAAAAACTTTTGAGAGATTACTTAAGTGAATTCAACATCGATAGAGAGCAGCTTTATTTTATCTACTCCATCGGACTCGATGAAAAGATTAAAGAGCGGATGGATGAGGTTGCCAAAGAAAACGGATTTCAAAATATAAGATGGATCCAAGCGGGCGGTATGATTTCGACTCATTCTGGAGCCGGGGGCTTCGGGATAGCGGGATTAGAGCAATAGTATGAATCAGCGGGGACGGTTCTCTTGATTCTATATTAATATAGAATCAAGAGGAGGGACTTGGGGCATTTATCATATTAAAATGCCGAGTAAATCATCAAAAAATGAATGGGCGATGAAACGCGAGAACCGTCCCGATGATTCTTGAAACTTTTTAAGATTATTTTTTAAACTTCTCTGGAAACTGTTTCACAATTCCCTCAGAGATTGTATCTGCCATCAGAATTATATGCATGACCCCTTCATCAATCGCAACGATTCTTGAATCCCATTCTTTTTCTAAGCTTGCTGTTAAGTCATCTGTAACCAATTCCAAATGCTTATACAACATTTTTTTTACTTCTTCATTTTCAAGATTAGGGTTGGCTCCACTAAGGAACGTCGCTATATCATCAGCATTTCTATACCATTCTCTGTTTAGCTGATTCACCATGTCTTTTTTTCCGTTTTTAGCTGCATCTACAATCTTGCCAGCAATAACAATATGCTCCTTAAGCAAATCCGTAAGTTTATTCCCTGCGTCCTCTCCGTAAACCGGCTTTAAAGTATTACCGATATCAACCTGATTTTTCAGAAGCCTAGATAGTACTTGCTTTTGATCCTCCGCTCCTGCTGTTGTTGCACTTGTAATATAATTACTTGTCCATAATACATGATCAATCCAAAGTCTCCTGAATTCATTTTCGAATTTCACCTCTGATTGACTAATACATTGTTCCTGAGTGTTACCATTGGCACTAATTAACCCAGGTGACATGTTTAGCAGAAATAACAAAGTTAACCCCATAAACAATAATTTTTTCATTAAATCTACTCCTTCCAAAATAAAAGTACTTTCCTATTATTGCTATATGGATTTTTTTAATTCGTCAAAATCAATAAGTAATCTTAAGAGGTTGTTGTTAAAGGAAATCAAAGCAGCAGGTGTTTCAAGTATAAATCAAATTTTTTTATGCTTCGGTAAGAGACCATGATTACTCCTTAACAGTAGACAATGGTAAAGGAAACATCGGAACATTAAAATAGAAAGGGGTTAAACACAGTGACCTGACCATCAACTATGAAGATGATGGAAAAAAGAGACCGCTGAGTTTTCCCTGATCTCAAAAACAAAACCGCCTGGAAAATCTCCAGGCGGTTCCTCTATCTACCTCACTCCTCATAATAAGGATAACTAACCAAGTTAGTAAATAGCCGATACCCACCAGGAACCTGATTCTGAATCTGGCGGTACCATACTAAGTTCGTATAAATGTAAGTTCCTTCCCCGTAGTTTGCTTTCAAAATTCCGCCTTCAAATGCATCTTCCCCTGGATCGGCGACGCTTACGTACGTTTCAAATTCATCTGACCAGTTCATTGGGAAGTAAAGGCCTCTTTCTTGGACCCAGCCATCCCAGTCTGATTGCTTGATCTTGTTCGGGTAATTGAAGATTGTTGCTTCTGGTGTAATACGTTAACCGGAACATCTTCGTTGGTGACGCGTCATTCGATGCAAGTCTGTCCAAAAAAAGTGGAGACGGTTCTCCTAATTCTATATTAGTATTGAAATAGAAGGGGTCTGGAGCATTCACAGGGTTAACGGCTGAGTAATTGAAATAAAATAGGTGGGCTATGAGTCGCGAGAACAGTCCCTAAGATTCGTGCCTCATCGATGGAAAACCTTGAGGAAGCAAGTTTTTTGTTTTTTTCTATTGATTAATATATCACTTTTTTAAAGGATAACACTCTATTATCTGTGAACCTATAAGTAGTCTGTATAATCCGCAAAGACATTCGCCGACAATAAAAATTTCTTGCCATACCCTTAGTCCAACCATGTATCCTGTTATGTATAACATTACCTTACTATATCAAAGAGATAAGAGGTTCTGCTTTTTCACTACTTTGTTTTTAAAAGTTTTAAGATCAGTTTTCTTGAACTAAAAGACTTTGAATCAATCAAACAAACATACACTTCAAGATAGTTCTATGCCTTAAGGATTTCACTTCTGAGAAGTTCTTATATTTATATTAATCTGAAAAATCATTAGAGCCTTCCCATAGGAGGTGGAAATAAAACAAAATTTTCTAAAAATATTGACAATCATCCCAACTCGATCTATTATATAAATAAGAATTAAATACACCTTTTTTAAATGAAAAGAATTAAATTCAACATTTAGGTGTAAAAAAAGGAGGTTTTTTATGTTTCCAAACAGCCCAATTGATTCTGAGTCCCTAAATTCTCTATTGTTTTATTTAAGTGTATTGGGTTTAATTTTGTTCGTAGCAACATTTATTCGTTTAAAGGTAGGTTTTTTTAAGAAGTTCTTTATACCAGCTTCTTTAATTGCTGGCTTAATTGGTATTTTGTTTGGTCCTTATGGCTTCAATGTGTTTCCGGAAGAAATGGTAGCGACTTGGGGAAGTTTGGCAGGGGTATTAATTAACATTGTCTTTGCACCAATGTTAATCGGAATGACGTTTAACAATTCTAAGGAATCTAGTAAATACGCGTTACCACAAGTTTTATATAGTTATATTGGCAGTACATTACAAATAGCCGTTCCTTTGATAATTGTTGGCTTATTAATACTACCAATCTGGGATGTAAATGAATTATTTGGAACTGTTATTGAAATTGGATGGGCTGGAGGACATGGAACCGCTGGTGGTATGACAGAGGTGTTTACTAATTTAGGGTGGGAAAATGGTTCTTCCATTGCATTAACTGCTGCTACTATTGGGTTATTGATTGGGATAGTTGGTGGGATGATCGTGATCAATATTGGGGTTAAAAAGGGCTACACTTCCCAGATAAAAAGTCAATCTCAATTAAATTCAGGTCACCAATCAGATACTTTTAGTAAAACCGCAAGTTCCTTTACATCAGTGAATCCAAATGTGATTGAAAGTTTTGGTTTTCATATAGCGATCATCTTTGTTGCCATTTTAATTGGATGGGTTCTCAAACTTATGATATCACCAATATTTTCGGGAGTTCCTTTGTTTCCGTTAGCAATGATTGGTGGACTAATCATAAATGTGATTTTATCAAAGACTAAGTATTTTAGTTTAATAGACAGAAATACACTTCAACGAATTCAAGGATTTTCGCTTGAATTCCTTATTGTAAGCGCTGTCGCAGCTATTAAAGTGCCGATTGTTTTTGAATACGCACTACCACTTCTTCTTATTACTTTAGGAAGTATTATTGCTTTGTTATGGTATTTCTTTTACCTCGGGCCTAAGATGTTTGAGAAAGATTGGTTTGAACATTCAATTGTTAATTTAGGGACAATGGCTGGAGTAACAGCAGTTGGTTTAATGTTGCTTCGCACTGTTGACCCAGACATGGAGACGAGTGCTGGTACAGCCTTTGCATTAAGAGCACCATTCTTTAGCCCATTTCTTGGAGGGGGAATTATTACAGCCCTTGTTCCAACATTAATTGTAACTTATAACTCACTTACAGTAGGAATTGCTTTTCTATTAATTTCAATCCTTATTATTGCTATTGCATATATGTTTGGAATATTTAAATTCAAAAGGAAGAGCGTTGAAATGTATTCATCGGGCCAAAAACGTCAAACTTCATAAATATTTACTAGGGGGAATTAGGAATGGAGAATAATTTAGATTTATTATTTTTATCACAATCAGATGTGAAAGAGTCAGGTGGAGATAATATGAATTTCATTATTGATATAATTGAAGAAGTTATCTCTCTCCATGAAAAAAAAGATTATGTATTACCCACAAAATCCTCACTGCGGTGGGGAGGAATAGATGATGAAACGTCTAGCGGAAGAATTAATTCGATGCCGGGATTTATAGGTGGTAGATTCCAGTCTTCCGGAATTAAATGGATTTCGAGTGCTCCTCAAAATCCATTTAAGTATAATTTACCACGTGCAGCTGGATTAATTATATTGAATAACCCAGAAACTTTATTACCAGAAGTGATTATGGATGGAACATTGATTAGTGCAATGAGAACGGGAGCGGTCTCTGGTGTTGTTACAAAACACTTAGCAAAAAAAGATTCTACTGTTCTTGGTTTGGTAGGGGCAGGTGTACAGAACCGTACTCAACTGATGGCTATCTATGCTGCTTGTCCAACTTTAAAAACAGTCAAGGTTGCTGATTTAAACTTCAATCGTGCAGAAACATTTTGCAATGATATGAAGGGAATTAGTGAAAACTTAACCTTTGAAATTGTCGACACAGCTGAAGAAGCAGTTCGTGGCTCTGATATTTTTTCTACAGCAACAGTCACTGAAAAACCAATTATTAAAAAAGATTGGGTTGATAAGGGTTCACTACATATTCATGTAGGTAGTCATGAATGTGAATTTGATGTTATTGAACAAGCAGATAAAATAGTAGTAGATGATTGGATTCAATTAATGCATCGTGGAGTTGAAACAATATGCATAATGTACAACGAAGGGAAATTTGATCCAGATACTATCTATGCAGAGTTAGGAGCAATCGTTAATGGGAAAAAAATGGGTAGAGAAAATGATGATGAACGGATATATTTTAACAGCGTAGGTATGGGAATAGAAGATGTTGCTGTAGCCAAATGTATATACGATGTAGCAAAAGAGAGAAATTTAGGGCGTAAATTTAGTTTATGGGATACTCCTTTGTTTGTTTAATAAAAGAGGAAATGTAGGCTCTTACTCTTCAGTAAGAGCTTTTTTTAATCATTACCAGAATTAATGTGAACGTATCTAACTCCCATAAGTTGTTATATGTATTTTATAAAAGGTATAATTACTAGGAACCATATCTTATTTCTTTACAAGTAATATGATATAAACCGTTTAAATGATATAGGAGTGATTTTTTTGCGATGGGAAAACTTTATTGTGGAAAAGGTGAAATCAGAAAATGCCAAAATTACTAAAACACAGCAACTTGTCGCTGACTACTTCGTAAAGCATACAGAGAAAGCAACATATATGACAGTCAACCAAATCGCACAGGAAGTAGGAGTTAGTGAAACAACTGTCATAAGATTTGCACTATCGTTAGGATATAAGAAATTTTCAGAATTTCAAGATGAGCTCCAGAGCAAAATTTTAGGAGATCGTACTGTTCATCGACTACAAAAATCAAATACGGAAGTGAAAGAAGTAGGTGTACTGAGTTCAAGTTTTCATCAAGACATTGATAATCTAGGAAGAACTTTGAACCAGATTAATGAAGTTGAGTTTAATAAAGTAGTCGAGATTATTTCTAATACTAATCAAATTACTGTCCTCGGTTTACGTTCTTCTTTAACTGACGCATATTACTTAGGGTTTTCATTAAATGCAATGTTAGGAAATGTGAACATCATTACTAATGATAATGGAATAGATTTAGAGGCTAGCCTATTAAAAATAAATGAACAAAGCATAGTTATTGTTTTCACTTATACAAGGTTTACAATTGGAACTTTAGAAGTGCTGAAATATCTGAAAAATGAGCATGATTGTACAGTAGTTACTATTACTAATAGTGTACGTTGTCCCACAATACCCTATAGTAACTTTGTATTTTTAATGGATATTGATTCCTTCACACCAATGCAATCTCATGTGTCCTCTTTTGCTTTTTCAAATGCTCTGATTTCTGCAGTTGGACTCAAGCAAAAGAATAGAGTTGAGTCCAACCTTAATAAACTCGAAAAGTATTATAGTAATGGGAATTTATTTTATGAAAAGTAAGTATTAATCCTTGCTGATAAAAGCCGCTGGGCAGTTTGATACAAATCTCTATATTCTCTCTTACTCCATCAAAAAAATTTTCACTATGGTGATTTAAAAGTGGCTTATTATATTATTCAAGAGGAAGCGAAATAAGAAGTGTGAATCACTGAAAACCTTCGTGCTGCTTCCTCTAAGGTTTTAAATTAAGAAACTCAAGAAGTAAATTCATAAAAAAACCGCTTGGATAACCTCCAAGCGGTTTTCTCACCTAATTCACTCCTCATAATAAGGATAACTAACCAAGTTAGTAAAAATCCGATACCCACCAGGTACTTGATTCTGAATCTGACGGTACCAAACTAAATTCGTATAAATGTACGTTCCTTCACCGTAGTCTGCTTTCAAAATTCCGCCTTCAAATGCATCTTCCCCTGGATCGGCGACGCTAACGTACGTTTCAAATTCATCGGACCAGTTCATTGGGAAGTAGAGGCCTCTTTCTTGGACCCAGCCATCCCAGTCTGATTGCTTAATCTTGTTTGGATAATTAAAGATTGTCGCTTCTGGTTTTAATACGTTAATCGGAGCATCTTCATCCGTGACGCGCCACTCGATCGAAGGCTGGCCGATTTCTAGTTCATATGGTGAGGTAGTGTTCGTGTCCCAGTTATCCCATGGTTTGTTGTATTGCACGACAAGGTGACCGCCATTGTTGACGTATTCCAATAAACGCTCGTTGTGCTGCAGCAAATCTTCTCTTGAAAGATACGCTCTGATTCCAGTGACGATCGTATCGTATTGAGAGAGATCTCCTGATGCTAAGTCCTGCTCGGTTAATTGTGTAATATCCATGCCTACATTCGATAACTGATCGGCAACCTTATCAAATCCGCTATCGATATATCCGATTTTAAGATCCTCAGGATAGTCGAGCGGGAAGGCTACGCCGTTAACCGCGGCATCTGATACATAATAGTTTGTGCCAATATGATCGTACTGAATAACTTGGACGTTTTTACTAATCGTTTCGTTTCCAATCTGAGCTTGCGGAACGATCTGAAATTCGCCTTCTTCTACATTTTGTGGAGGCGTTAATGTAAACGAGATGGTTTTCATTTGTTCATCCGATCCAAATGAAACTTCCTGCGATTCAGGTTCGGCTGTCCATCCCTTTGGTAATTGAAGAGAGACGTCTGTTTCTAGAGCCCCTTCCGCAAATTTTTCAACTTCTACATCCATCGTGACGCTTTCTTCAATGTCTTTTGTGTTAATCACTAAATTTTCAGGAGACGGTTTCACGGATACCTCTGGTAGTAGGGCAACGCGTTCTTCTGGCGAGAACGTTTCTGTAAGGGTTTGTCCTTTCGCTTTAAAAGTGATATTTGCTTTAATCGCGTCCGGTGTGTAGGCATCATAGTAGTTTCTTGACGTAGCTGCGACGTTATAATCGAACGTTAACTGATCTCCAGGTGCTAATGATGAAGAATGATGCTGTCCTTTTACGATCCAGTCTTCAGGGATGGAAAGGGTAGCGGATAGATCTTTGATTTTAGATGTGCCATTATTCGTAATCAAAACGCTTACATTTGTTGTGTCATCCGGTGTTAATTGTGGATCGGTTACTTCAACTTTTACTTCCAACTGTGCAGCTGTAAACATCGTGTTTGTTAGCTGTTCTTCTTTTACTTGAAGCTTATGATTTAGAGTGTTTCTTAAATCATCAGATAGCTTGTTGTCTTTCTCCATCTGTTTCATGAGCTTTTGAAGCTGCTTGTACGCATTTTCAGCTTGAGTTAGTACGTTCTCGTGGTGAGGATAGGCACTTTTCACCTTTTCAAGATCCTTTTGAAGATGGATCAGCTTTTGTTTGTATTTATTGCCGCCTTTTGAAAGGGTGTTAGCGTAATCCGCGAAATCGTAGGGAATGTTTTCGTAGATGCTTTCTTCCTGTTCCGGAATATCGCCAACTGTTGATTTAACTAGCTGAAGATTGACGGTTTCTGGGCCATCTCCAACATCTCTTCCCATTCCTTGGGATTCATGTAAGTAACGCGCTTTTTCACCAAGCTGTGGGTAAGTCATGTCATAGTGTTCGTCATAGATTCCGATTTGGATAGAAGTGGTGGTTTGTTCTTCTGTTTCAGCAGGGAGGTAGAGTTTTTTTACTTGCCAGGTGGTTAAGCCATCTTCAAGCTGTTCAGGAAAAACAGAAGAATTAGCAGCGTCATCAAATGCTTTTTGGGTAAGCAATGTCATGGCGCGGTGATGACCATGCTGGGAGTCAACGTTGCGAAAAGAGGGCATGATGATGTCTGGTTTAAATGTTCGGATGTCGTGAATGAGTCGTTCGTAGGTTTCCGTTTCTCCCCATTTGTTCAGCGTTTCTTCAGGTGTTTTAGAGAAGCCAAAGTCTTTGATGCTGTCTTCAAAATCTTCGTTTAAGAAAAAGGTTTCGATTCCAAGTACTTTGGAGGAAGCTTGCAGTTCGTTTGTGCGGATGATGCCTAGTCCATCGCCAAGCTCGCTACCGATTTCATTTTGACCACCCTGGCCACGAGTGGAGAGTAGAAAGGACGTGTCCACACCTTGTCCACGCGATAAATAAGCGAGGAAATGACTACGCTCATCATCCGGATGAGCACCTGTGTTCATAAAGCTTGCGGTTGTAGTTAATGGTACAACCGATTCCCATAGTGCTAAGTTGGGTGACTCTTTTGCAAAACTAAGGGTGGAGCTTGTACCAAAGGCAGAAAGGATCAACACCAACGATAATAAAATCTTCCCCAGGTTCTTCAAATAAATCCTCCTTCGTCTCCTGAATGAATTTAGTTAGTAACAGAATATAACTAACTTAAAACCATTATAAGCAGATCGATCCAATAAATGGAACCTACTTTTGTACCGTTTAGTTAGTCATATAGTCACAATTTAACAAAATAAATAAAATTTTCTAAAATTATATTATATGATAGAAATTAGAAGCATTATTGAGCATAATAACTCTCAGTTTATGAGAAAGGGCATAAACAGTATTTTACATTTGTTTGATCAGCCTTTATAAATAAAAGTAATCGTTAGTAAGTAACATTAACTAACTAAAGATGTTTCTGCTGTTTTTTTATCATTTATAAAGGAGTACACATTTATGCAAAAGGGCGATGCCGCATATATCAAAAATATAAATAAGCAACTTGTGTTGAAGTGTATTCGGGATTTTGAACCGATTTCTCGCTCGCAGATTTCCAAAAGGATTCAAATTAGTAAACCCTCTGTTTCACTGATCGTTGAACAATTGTTACAAGAGGGATGGATCGAGGAGAAAGGGCCGGGGGAATCGACGATTAGTGGTGGTCGAAAGCCTGTTCATCTTATTTTTAATCCAAAGGCAGCTTATGTGATTGGCGTCGATATCGGTGGCACAAAAGTAGCTTCTGGGATGACATGTTTAAACGGAAAAGTTCATGCTTACCGGGAATTTTCCACAAGTGAATACCTTGAAAAAGATTTATTTAAGCGCTTACAAAGAGACGTGAATAGTATGCTTCATGATTTACAGTTAAGTAATGAAAAAATCCTTGGGATGGGAATCGGTGTCCCAGGGGTAACGAATGTGGAACATGGGATTGTATTGGATGCGCCTAGCTTACGGTGGAAGCGGTATCCCGTCAGGAAAATAGCGAGTGAGTACTTTCCGTTTCCAATCTATGTTGAAAATGACGTCAATACGAGCGTTCTTGGTGAGCAGTGGCTTGGGGCCGGAAAGTCTCTTCAAAATCTCATTTTTATCGCGATAGGTACAGGAATAGGCAGTGGGATGATCATTAACGGAAAACTTTTTCGAGGCAGTCGTTACAGTGCGGGTGAGATGGGATATTTAGTGACAGATTTTAAAAGTGCAAAGAGCTATCATCCGACTTATGAGGGCTATGGATTTCTTGAGAGTGTCGCAAGTGGTTCATCCATCGGGAATAAACTTTCTGAAATAAAGAACACGCCCTTAACGGCAAAAGAAGCTTTTATTAGTTGGAAAAAAGGGGATGAGGATGCGAGTGAAGTGGTTGAAAAAGCAATTGAACATTTAGGGTTTGGGATCGCTAATTATGTTTCTTTATTTGATCCGGATCTCGTCATTATAGGAGGTGGTGTAAGCGAGTCATTTGAGGATTATAAGCATTCGTTAATTGAAATTGTAGAGCATTTCACACCACAGAGCTGCAAAATTGTACCGTCAACGTTTGGAAAGGAAGCCGGAATAGTTGGGGCAGCGGCGCTATTCCTTGAAGAACATGATTCAATTATCCAATTATGAGAAGGGGGAAATGAACGTATGAAACGTCAATTTCGATGGATGATGTTAATTACAATGCTAGTGTTCGGCATCATCCTAACAGGGTGTATGGCAGGGAATGAAGAAGCAAGTAGCGATGGGGATTCTGGTTCTGAAAGTGAAGGTGATTTGGAAGATAAGGTTGTCGTATATTCTCCGCACGGTAAAGATATTTTGAGTGAATTCGAGAAACAATTTGAAGCGGAATATGATGTAGACATGGAATTTCTCGACCTTGGATCACAGGAAATTCTAGATAGGGTTCGCTCCGAAAAGAATAATACGCAAGCGGATATATGGTGGGGTGCACCTCAAGTGATGTTCGATGAAGCCAAGACGGATGAGCTTTTACAGAAATATGAGCCAAGCTATGCCGGTTCATTAGATGATATGTACCATGACGAAGAATGGTATTGGACGGGCACTTCTCAAACGCCTGAAGTCATTCTTTACAATAATAAAGAAATCTCCGAAGAAGAGGCTCCAAAAGATTGGGATGATCTCGTAGATCCGAAATGGAAAGATGAATTAATCATTCGTTATCCACTTGCTTCAGGTACAATGCGTACGATTTATTCTTCTATCATCTATAAGGATTACAAAGAGACGGATAGCCCTGATGCTGGGTATGAATGGCTACAGAAATTAGATGAGAATACGAAAGAGTACGCTGCCAATCCAGAGATTATGTACAACCAGGTAGCGAAAGGCGTAGGCAATCTATCGGTTTGGAATATGCCGGATACCGTTATGCTAGCGGAAGAGAAGGGGTATCCGTTTAGCTATGTGATTCCTGAGAGTGGAACGCCAGTCTTAACAGAAGGAATTGCGATTGTTGAAGGTGCGCCGCATCCAGAAGCAGCGAAAGCTTTTTATGAGTTTGTTAATTCAGAGGAAGCAGCCAAGCTATTAGCTGAGAAATATTATAGAATTCCAACGCGTGATGATATTAGTGATCTTCCGGAATGGATTGAAGAAACAGAAATCAATGCGATGGAGATCGATTGGGAAGTTTTCCAGGAGAAGTCTGATGAGTGGATGGAATATTGGGACAACAATATTAAAAACAGTGAAAAGCAAAAAGAAGAATAGATCTCCAGAAAGAGGAGTTGTTGGTTATGACAGCAGTAACCTTATCTAATATTACTAAACAATTTGGTGATGTCACTGCCGTGAAAGAGTTGGATATCACGATTAAAGAAGGGGAGTTTTTTACTTTCCTTGGACCAAGTGGATGCGGAAAAACAACAACTCTTAGGATGATCGCAGGATTTTATTATCCTTCAGCTGGGAAAGTGAAGTTCGATGATCGCGATATGACGACAGTGTCACCGGAAAAAAGAAATACGGGCATGGTTTTTCAAAACTATGCCCTTTTCCCTCATATGACCGTCTTTGAAAATGTGGCCTTTGGGTTGAAAGTAAGAAAAGTGAATAAAGCTGAGGTGAAAAGAAGAGTAGAAGATGTGTTAGAAAAAGTGCGCTTGAAGGCTTTTATTGAACGTCAAGTGAGTCAATTAAGTGGTGGACAGCAACAGCGCGTCGCTTTAGCAAGGGCTCTCGTCATTGAACCGGATATTTTATTACTTGATGAACCATTAAGTAATCTTGATGCGAGATTACGAGATGAAATGAGAAATGAAATTCTCCGTCTGCAGCGTGAGTATGGCATCACGACCATTTACGTGACGCATGATCAGGTCGAAGCACTTACGATGAGTGATCGAATCGCTGTCTTTAATGTGGGGAATTGCCAACAGATTGGAACGCCGACGGAAATCTACAATCAGCCGGTAAATGATTTTGTTGCTGAATTTATTGGAGAAACGAACTTGTTTGAAGTGAAGCAAAGGGATGAAGGGCTTTTTTGTAAGGATTTAAATCTTCTTGTTCATGCTGATACCTCTGGTGAGGAAGTATTCAGTAAGAATGAAAACTTTAAAATGTCCGTTCGACCAGAAGCTATTATCTTATCAAAAACAAATGTAGAAGGAGTGAATGTTTTAAAAGGAAAAGTAGATCTTGTTCAATTCACAGGTGAGTCTGTTCATAGCTTCATCAAAGTTAATGGAGATCACGCCACATTAAAAGTAACCGATTTAAACCGTGGACCGAGTACATATCTACAAGAAGGATCTGATATTTATGTTCAACTACCACCTGACCAGGTTCGAATCGTGCCAGTGGCGAAGGAGTGATATTGGATGTTAAATGCTGAAAAAAGAAAAACAATCCTTCTACTTATTCCGATTATCCTGGTCCTCATTGGTTATGTTCTCTATCCAACAGTTGAAACGTTTATTGAGAGCTTTAAGAAAAATGGGTTATTTACGCTACAAAATTATGTAGACTTCTTTGGACCGAAAGCACAGGCAAATTTAGAAGCTTTATGGAATTCGGTATACATATCATTGTTATCTGTCTTGCTAAGCGCATGTATTGGGGTCCCATTAGCTTTTATTTTTACGAGATATAATTTTCCTGGACGTTCATTTTTCTCAGGGATTGCAATTATGCCAATTGTTTTACCTTCCCTTGTCGGTGTAATGGCATTTATGTGGTTATACGGAGAAGCGGGTCTTATCCCAGTAGCGCTTCAAGACTTACTGAATTTAGAGGATGTTCCATTTAGCATCGGTGGTGTGACGGGGATTCTTCTTGTTCACGCTTATACGATGTACCCTTATTTTTATATGACGGTTTCATCAGCTCTTAATAATGTCGATCCGTCGCTGGAAGAGTCAGCAGCCAATCTTGGATCAGGACGTTTCGGCGTATTTTGGAAAGTGACATTTCCATTATTAACACCCGCTTTAGTTGCAGCGTCCCTGCTCGTCTTTATGGTTTCGATGGCTTCCTTTAGTGCGCCATTTCTACTCGCAGGAGGATATCGAGTGCTAAGTCTCCAAATCTACTTTTCTAAAATTAATGGCGATTTAGAAATGGCAGCAACGCAATCTGTTATTCTCTCAGCCGTTTCGATTACCTTCTTATTATTTATGCGTTGGTTCCAAAATCGAAAAGACTATCGGATGGGATCAAAAGGGATCGGTGCTCACCGAAGTGAGGTCAATAACCCCTTTTTAAAATGGGTGATGGTATCTCTTGGTATTGTAGCGATGATTGTTCTTTTACTCCCACATGCAGTTTTAGCGATTCTGTCCTTTGTTCCAGAAGGAGCGTGGACGTGGCAGAAGTATCCTTCTTCTTTCAATCTTGAAAACTATCGTTTGCTTTTTGAGGATCCGAACATCTGGGATCCGGTTCGGAATAGTTTAATTATGGCTTTCTTTGCGTGCTTAGGTTGTTTTGTGTTTGGAATCATTACGTCTTATGCCCTAGTCAAAAGAAAGTTCTTCGGTAAGAACCTACTTGATATTCTCGTTATGCTTCCGTGGGCATTGCCTGCAACCGTTGTTGGAATGAATCTTATTTTAGCCTTTAACAGTAAATCTATCTTTTCATTTGGTCAGGTACTTGTCGGGACATTCTGGATCTTGCCTCTCGCGTATTTTATTCGTTTTATACCACTCGTCGTTCGATCGACGAACGCTGTACTTGAACAAATGGATGATTCGATTGAAGAAGCTGCACAGAATCTAGGGGCAAGGTGGTTGTATACCTTCAGAAGAGTAGTCTTGCCGATTATTATGCCAGGAGTTTTAAGCGGAACTCTGCTAGCCTTTGTTCAAGCTGTTGGAGAGTTTCCAACCTCAGTCCTTTTGTATACGTTAGATAATCGACCGATTTCCATTGAGATTATGAACCAGCTAAGGATGTTTAATCTTGGTCAGGCGGCAGCATATGGCATGATTCAGGTTGGTCTTATCGCGATCGTGATGCTTATTTCTTATAAATTCTTTGGAGTGAAATCAGAAAATACGCTCTAGTACAATGAGGTGAAACCATGAAGAAGAGAAAGGAAGATTTTGAGTTAGAAGATGGTGCTATTTTTCCCGGGAAAACTTACGTAGACGAGCTCCTTAAACCGGTTTTTAAAGATCAGCGTGACTACTTATTTGACGCGATGTTTATGATTCATCGCGCCCATACGACGATGCTGAAAGAACAAAAAATTATCACTGATGTTGAGGCAAAGACGATATTGGATGGCGTAAATGAAGTGGCAAAGATGGAGAAGAAGTTACTAAACTATGTCCCAGAATACGAAGATTTCTTTTTCCTTGTTGAAGCCGAAGTGGCAAAATTAATTGGTGACGATTTAGCAGGCAAGATGCATATTGCGAAGAGTCGAAATGACATGGGTGAAGCGATGTATCGCATCGTGATTCGTGATCATATGCTCGATCTGTTGGAAAACGTAAAAAATCTAGGGCAATCGCTTGTTATACAAGCGGAAGACCATATTCATACGATCATGCCTGCTCATACTCACACGCAACCGGCTCAACCAACTACTTTTGGTCACTATTTACTCGCCATATCCGATAATCTATCAAGAGACGTGGACCGATTGTGGCAAGCGTATCATACAGTCAATCGTTCGCCGATGGGGGCCGCAGCCATTACCACGACCGGTTTTCCAATCAGCCGTGAGCGAATGGTTGAGCTACTAGGGTTTGATGACGTGATGGAAAATTCCTATGATGCGATTGGGGCAGGAGACTATTTACTTGAAACGGCTCTAACATTAGTCAGTATGATGACAAACATGGGCAGGTGGATTCAAGAGCTTCTTCGCATGGCTTCCAATGAAGTAGGCTTGCTGAAAGTTTCTGATGCTTATGTGCAGGTGAGTAGCATTATGCCCCAGAAAAGAAATCCGGTATCTCTGGAACATTCAAGAGCCCTTGCTAGCAGTGCTGTCGGGGAAGGACTAAGTGTGGTTCAGATGATTCATAACACGCCATATGGCGATATTGTGGATACAGAAGATGATTTGCAACCGCATCTTTATAACGGGTTTTATAAAGCGAATCGTGTTACAAAGCTATTAACAGCTGTCATTACGACGATGAAATTCAATAAGGAACGAGCGCTTGAACAAGCCAAAACGAACATGATTACCATTACTGAATTAGCTGATGTCCTTGCTAGAGATTATGATGTGCCATTTCGAAAGGCTCACCAGATTTCCAGCTTCGTAAGTAAAAAAGCAAACGAGGGAAAGAAAGAGTTGTATGAAGTAAGTCTTTTTGAAGTAAATGAGTGGATCGGTGGTGTCCAGCTTTCAGAAGAAGATTGGAATCACATTTGTGATCCATCTAAGTTTATTGAAAGAAGAAACGTTACAGGGGGACCGAACCCACAAGTTGTTGAGCAGATGGTGCGGGATCGTATAGTACGTTGGAAAGAGTTGGATGAGAAGGTAAGAAGGTATGCTACACAGATCGATTCCACCAAAGATGATTTATTAAAATTGTAAGTGAATGAAAGGGTCTGGAGTATTAACTGCTAGTACTTGGCAAATGAAAAATAAATAGCTGACAAATTGTAACAAAGTCCTTGGAAACAAGGGCTTTTTTAGTGCAGAGGCACTATTCAGAGTACTGCTGATTGAGAAAAGTGTAATTTTGAAGCTAAGCGGGAAAAGAGAACATATGTGATTGGGAGGTTACTTTATTCTTATAAAAAGGAGATCAGTAATCGCCACTATCCAAAGGAGGAACCACAATTGACTAACCATAATTCAGAAAATCAGAAAACCATTAAGAACATAAAAGATTTGATTAAAGATGAGAAGGTGGCCATGTTGACCACTATATCTCCAGATGGCAAGCTGATGTCCCGTCCAATGCAAACGCAAGAAGTCGAATTGGATAGGGAAGAGATCTGGTTCATTACAAAAAAAGATACAGATAAATATGAGGATATCAAGCTTAATCCTTCCGTAAACTTAGCATACGCAGGTTCATCTTATGTATCGATCAGCGGCACTGCTGAATTGGTTCAGGATAGCGAGAAGAAGAAGGAGTACATGAATAAGATTGTCGAAAAGCTGCTAAATACTTCTGCTGATGATCCGAATGTTGTATTGGTTAAAGTGATCCCTGAAATCGCTGAATATTGGGAGTCAGGAGTAAACGTCAAGACGGTCAAAGAGTTTGTGAAAAAGGTGACCAGTAGTCATTCATTAGAAGAAGGCAATGATTTAAAAGATACTGTCCACTTTAATGAAAAAACGAGATAGCTTCCGGGTAAGTAACAAAATTTGTAGAAATGGATTTTTTACTTTTAAATCAGTGAACGACCAAGTAAATGAAGTTGGTGGAAACCCTCTTGCGGGAGCAAGAGGGTTTTTTATATGGAAAATTGAAGAAGGTAAGATGATTTTCTTTTTCTCTTTCGTAATATGAGGATAAAGACTGTGAGATTTTTTGTATACTTGAGTTAGTAACACATTAGATAACATATACTCCATATAACATGGTTTTACTGGCATTAGATAAAGGGGGAAAGTGCATGCATATAAAGCGGATTCATACAGGCTATTTACTAGGCTTATCGTTACTTATCAGTAGCGTCATCTATTTTTTCGCATCGAATTGGCAAGGGATCGGAAGGATCGAAAAAAACGGGCTTGCGATTGGACTTATGTTGCTGTTCTTTGTCGCAGCGACAATCCTTAGCCGCTTCCAGCATTCACACCGATTTCTAGAAAGATGGCTATGGCTGGTTGGAACGATTGCGTTTGGGGTTAGCGTGGCGCTTATTGGTCAAACGTATAATTCCCATGCGGATTCGTATCTCCTTTATCTGATTTGGTTGGTTCCGGCTGTAGTTTTTGGTGCACTTACGGGATACAAAGCATTTTATGTATTAGGTTTTTTACTAAGCCAGCTCGCTTTTTATTTCTATGTGTTTCCAACGTCTTATTTTCCAGATTGGAAGCCAGAGACAGCATTGATTCTAGTATTCATCTATTTACTATTCACTCATGCGTGGTTTTTTCTCTCGCGCTCACCATGGCTTCGTTCTAATTGGATCATGTTCGGTAGCTTTTGTTTTATTCAATTTGTCTTTATCGCTTCAAGTTTTGGCTACTGGGAATACAGCACGATTATGGCGTGGATTTATGTCGGGTACGGATTGATCAGCGTATTTCTTTGGAAACATCGTGAAGAAAAAGAACTGTTTATCTTAACAGGAATTGCACTAGGATTATTCCTATTCGGGAAAATATTAGAAGGGTTAGGCGATGCACTGGGTGACCTTTTGCCATTTTTCTTATTAGTCGTTGTCGGCTTCATTGTATTTCTGACCATTAAGTATCTTCCTAGATTGGAACGAAGTGAAAAGGGTTCGGAAACCTGGAAGCGGGTGTTTAAATCATCCTTACTTTTTGTGGTGACGGTAGTCAGTACAGTGATGTTAATTTCAGCCTTTTCGGGCATCATGTTTCTTATCTTCAGCTGGGATAATGCCCTTGCATTTATGTTTTCATCTATTTTTCTATTGATACTACCCGGTCTCGCACTAAAAGAGAAAATCCCGTTTTTATCAACGATCCTCTTGCTGTCTGGGTTATCAATCTTATCATCAGCAAATCTAAGAGATGCATTTTCCAATGGTTTTCAACCTGAAACGATCGTTGTGATGTTGATCTCATTCTGTCTGATCGGTGCTGTACTTAAACTTATCACGAACCCATGGATTGGTTCGTATGCCTATCTACTCGCAAATGGAATACTTCTCTTATTTTTATTTAAGGTGGAAGAATCATTACTTTCGATGGATTCTTATGAACCACTGCTGTTGCTTGTACTTGTCTTTGGTAATGCAGTGATTCATATTCTTGGACGTGATGGGTGGTTCAATCGCAATGCGCTCGTTTATAGTATTGTGCCTCTGTTTATCTTAACGTTCTTCTTTGAAGGACAATGGTTATACTGGTTGTTTAATAGTGTATTTCTTCTTCTAACCACGCTTCTTGTCTTTTATAAACCATGGCAGTCCAATCCATTTCGGTATTGGGTGGGGCTCGTTTTATGGTATGCGTTTCTGTTCTACAAGTACTATGACATCGCATGGTCGCTCGTTCATAAATCGATTACGCTGTTGGTTGCGGGTCTTCTTGTATTAGTGATTACGCGAACGGTATCGCGGTACACACAAACGACTGATGAAGAACCCACTTTCGTCGCAGGTAGATGGAAATTAATTTGGTTGGTTGTGATTCTGATGGTTTCGTTCGTCACCTATAATGGCGTGAAAAATGAGGTAGTGCTTCAATCTGGGAAAGAGGTTCGACTTGCTCTTGCGCCTGTTGATCCCCGCTCGATGTTACAAGGGGATTATGTGACGCTTCGCTACGATATCTCAACGTTGCCTGGTACCGTGCTTCCAGCGAATAAGAAGATAAAAGTTGTTCTCACGCCTACTTCGGAGGGGTTGTATGAGTATGGAGGGTATTACAAAATCGAAGGTAATTGGAATAAATCGTATGAACCTTCTGATGAAGATATTGTGGTGAATGGCATCACCTATTCTGATCATGATGTCCAATATGGCATAGAGAGTTTCTTCATTCCGGAAGGGGCAGGGGATGCATTCGAGGGTATAACGACGGCTATTATTAAAGTAAGTGAATCTGGAAATGCGCTACTCATAGAGTTAGAATAGGGGGAAAGTCACCTTGTTTTAAGGTGGCTTTTCACATTACATATTTGCGTATGAAACGAAACCAAGCTGTGTTGATACCAGCTTTTCCTAACTTGATTCAATTATCAAATAACTTTATACTTTTTGTGCATTATATTGTAACCGATAAAGGGAGGGGCAATTGTGATAGATTTACGGAGTGATACGGTAACAAAACCAAGTGAAAAGATGAGGAAAGCGATGTACGAGGCTGAAGTAGGGGATGATGTTTATGGAGAAGATCCCACAGTAAATAAGCTTGAAGAACTCGCTGCACATATTCTCGGAAAAGAAGATGCCTTATTTGTAACAAGTGGCACCCAAGGAAATCAAATTGCCGGATTAGTACACTGTAAGCCCGGCCAAGAAGTGATAATGGAAGCCGAAGCCCATATCTTTCTTTACGAAGCTGCAGCATTGTCTGCTTTTGCGGGTGTTCAAACAAAAACCATAGATGGTGTGAATGGTGCTATGAAACCAAGTGATGTAGAAGCAGCCATCCGAGGCGATGATATTCATCAGCCTGAAACCGGACTGATATGCATAGAAAACACTCATAATAAAGCAGGCGGAGCTGTTGTTCCCCCTGTAAATATGGAGTTAATCTATCATATATCGAAAAAACACGGTATCCCCGTTCACTTAGATGGTGCACGATTATTTAATGCTGCTGTAGCTTCTCAAATCTCAGTTAAAGAATTTGCGAAGTATACAGATTCTGTTCAGTTTTGCTTATCTAAAGGGTTGGGTGCACCGGTGGGATCAATGATTGCAGGTTCTTCTGATTTTATTTCTCAAGCTCGAAAGTGGCGTAAACGGTTAGGTGGCGGACTTAGGCAGGTGGGTGTACTCGCTGCACCTGGGATTATTGCACTTGAAGAAAACGTTAAACTACTTGAGAAAGATCATGAAAATGCAAAGCACCTTGCTGAAGGCTTTCAAAATATTGATGGAGTAGTCGTTAAAAATAAAGTAGAAACAAATATTATTTTAGTGGATATTACAAAATCTAACAAAACTATGGAGCACTTCATAGGTCAGTTAAAAGAAAATTCTATTATAGCAGGCCCATTCGGTCCTAATATTATTAGATTTGTAACGAATAACGGCATTACTAAAGAGGATATTGACCAAGTATTGATAAGCGTTCAAAAGATACTAAACAATTAACTTATCTAATTAATTTTTTCACTTCTTTATAAACAAACGAAGTCAATTGGGCTTTCACAATACAGGATGATAACTAAAAAAGCGAGGTATATGGCATCAAATAAGGAACTTCTCTGTGTAGAGAAGTTCCTTTGTACTTGCAAGTTTCAACTTAAGAACGTTAGTCACGGGTGCGAGAAGAGTGATGTCTCTCTGAGGTTCTTGTGCGCGTTTCATTCGTTCTATTGGTAAAGTTAGTATTTGTATCTTCAGAGTGCGTGTTATCTTTTAGTGGAGTTGTTTTTTTATCATGATTGTTTGTAGTAGTGCTGTAGTGTAAAGTGTGATCATTCTCATGATTATGATTTTGATAATGATCAGGGTACATGGATCTGTTTTCGGTTTTATTCGATAGGAAGGTGCGATACACCTTATCTTGTACTTTGTCTGAAGCTTCTACGATTACGATTATTTTTCCATCTTTCAAATGGTTTTCATACTGTGCTGCGTCTCTCTCAGGTATTCCAGCACCTACAAGCGCGCCGACGATTCCACCACCACCTGCACCTACACCTGCACCAGTAAGAGCAGCGGCGATTGGACCTGCTGCAGCAAGTGGTCCGATGCCAGGGATCGCAAGAAGGCCTAAACCTGCAATTAAACCGCCAATCCCACCTAAGGCTCCTCCAGATAAAGCCCCTAATCCAGCTCCTTTTCCAGCATTTTTTCCACGCCCACCTTTATTGGATGTGACGGATGTTTCCATTTCTTCTTCTAAGACATGTACTTTACTTTTATCTTTAGCAAAAACGGATATGTCGTTAGAACCATAGCCATGACGCTGCAATTCCGTTATGGCTTGTTCTGCACTTCCTACATTAGAAAAAACGCCACCTATAATTTTGTTATTCATGCCTTCAGCCTCCTTTGATTGTCTTCCAATAGTACTCACTACCCGAAGAATTAGTTGGGTAATCTTTTTCTTTGAAAGATCTTCATATCTATAGAGAGGTTGAGTGTAACTCACACAGAGCATTTTTTTCTGTGCTATCCATAGCAGGTCACAAAGAATCGCTGAGACGGTTCTCCTAATTCTATATTAGTTTAGAAAAAAGAAGAATTTCGAAACAGTTACTGTGTTAATGGTTGAGTAAATGAAAAAATGAATAGGTGATGAATCGCGATAACCGTACTGATATTCTCACACTACTAATTCATAAAAGTAAATCTCCTGAGACAACATCTACGAAAACAAAAGAAGCTGGGCTCCAAAACAATGAGAGACCAGCTTCTTACACCTAAGGCTTTATTTTACCCATTCATCAATCAAATCTTGATTCTCCTCAACCCATTTCTTTGCCCCTTCAGCAGGCTCCTCGCTACTTTCTACGTAGTCAATCAGCTCACCGATTTGTTGATCATTCATCTTCCAGTTTTTAAACCATTTGCTTACTTCTGGATAATCTTCGTCAAATCCTTGCCTAGTTGCATGATGGATTTTTTCGACACCACCGAATGTGTTCTTCGGGTCTTCTAGGAATTTCAAGTCATATTTAGAGAATACCCAGTGTGGACTCCAAAGTGGGGCTACGATTGGTTCTTTATCTTTTACTGCTTTTTTAATCTCTGCTAACATGGCGGATTCAGAGCTTGGGACTAGTTCAAAATCCAGATCATAGTCCTTTATTAATTGTTCCGTCACTTCCATCGTACCTGCACCAGGATCAAATCCAACAATTTCGCTATCGAACAGTTCCTTATGGTCATTTAAGTCTTTCACGCTATTAATGTCTTCTAGATAGGTTGGAACCACAAGTCCTACTTTTGCATCGTCAAACCACGTTTTTTCAGAGAAGTTAACCGTATCTTGATATTTCTCTAAATAATTCGCATCCTGGACAGGTAACCATACTTCTAAACTAGCATCTAAATCGCCGCTATCTAACGCTGTCATTGTAGAACCCATGTTCAAATAGTTAAATTCAACGTCATATCCCTTATCTTCTAAAATCACTTTCCACATATTTGTGACAGCAATATTTTCAGCCCAATTAATTTGCCCAATTGATATAGCTTTATCTTTTCCGTCTGATTCTGTACCTGCTTCGCTACTACATGCGGTCAGTACCGCAATCATTAGGATGGCTAACAGTACACTAAGTCCTTTTTTTCTCTGTATCATCTCGTTGCATTCCTCCTATATGTTAATGATTCATTTCCACAATCGAATAGTTTAATGTATTAAGAATTTTTTTAACGATAGCGCAAAACTAAGCCTACTTTTTTATGTAAGTGTGTCTCCAAAATAATACCAGGCAGTTGATCGTAGCTTTGCTATCAACTACCTGGTCACTTTTAATCCTCTTGATCTTTTGGTAGAAATTCAAATATCTTACCGCTTCTTATGCTTTCAACTAAATCATCCAACCAGTGATAGTATTTTTTCGATTCCTCTAATTGATCATAGTGTTTCTTTGCGGTTGCTACGATTTCTGGAGTGCTAGTGGAATCTTTTATCACGTCTATGAAATCTTCTTGTGCTTCCTCAATGGCTTCCAAATTCATTTTCACTTCGCGTTCCCACATTTGACAGTAAAAGGCCATAAAGGAGCGAAAGAAATTTTTTTCAGCTACATAAGTATGTTTACGCGATCCCCGTGTAAACGTTTTTTTGACCATTTCAATTTCTTGAAGCTTACGGACGCTCGTACTCATGCTTGGTTTACTCATCCCGAGTTCCGTGCGCATTTCATCAAGAGTCATTTGATCTTTAAAGTACATCGTCGCGTATAAATTAGCGGCTGCTGGTGTTACCCCATATAAATCCATCGTCTCAGCAATGGCACCAATCACTTTATCTTTGGCTTCTTCTATTTTCATTCTGGGTCTTTCATTAGATTCACTCATTGGGTCGCTCCTTCGATATAAAAGTAAATCGTGTTAAGTATTTATCAAATTTTCTTTACGAACTTAATGTTAACTTTTTTAGATGAAATGTCAAATATAAGATTTTTATTTTATCCCCTCTAAATAATGACTACATTAATAGGTATAACCATTTTAGAATATCTTAATCCTTTCTAAAATTTCCGTATGAATTTGTTTTGACAGTCTTAAAAGGACGTGTTAACGTTAAATGTGTTAAATAAATTCTTAATAAACTTAACTTACTTCGGCATTGGAGTTGATCAATTTGGATCTTAAACTACAACAATACATTAACGGTAAATGGGTTGGCGCGAACTCGGGACGTATGCGTACGATTATTAACCCATATAACCAGGAAATCATTGCGACTGTCCCAGAAGGTGACGAATCAGATGCGAAAGCAGCAATCGCGGCTGCAAGAGAAGCATTTGATAATGGCGAGTGGGCATTTACGCCTGCAACTGAGCGAGGAGCAATCGTAAGAAAGATTGCTGAATTAATTGAACGAGATAAAGAAGAACTTGCTCATCTTGAATCATTGGATACTGGTAAAACAGTTGAAGAAAGCCGTGGAGACATGGATGATATCGCAGGCGTGTTCCGCTATTTTGCAGAACTCGCAGATAAAGATGGTGGAGAGCTAATTGATGCTCCGGTAGCAAATTCAATCAGTAAAGTCGTACATGAACCAGTCGGTGTATGTGGTCAAATTACGCCTTGGAACTATCCTTTACTTCAAGCATCATGGAAGCTAGCTCCAGCACTTGCAACAGGAAATACGTTGATTATTAAGCCAAGTGAAATTACGCCGCTTACTCATATCAAAGTATTTGAACTAATGGAAGAGGCGGGAGTACCTGCTGGCGTAGCTAACCTCGTTCTTGGTGCGGGGGACACGGTTGGCGCAGAGCTATCAAATAACACGGATGTTGATCTTATTTCTTTCACAGGCGGCATTGCGACTGGGAAGAAAATTATGCAAGCAGCAAGCGTGAATGTGAAAAACCTTGCGCTAGAGCTTGGTGGTAAAAACCCGAATGTTATTTTTGCTGATGCTGATTTTGATATCGCAGTTGATCAAGCGTTAAACGGAGTGTTTTTCCACGCCGGACAAATTTGTTCCGCTGGGACAAGACTCATTGTAGAAGAAAGCATTCATGATAAATTCGTTGATGCGCTTGTCGAGCGCGTGAAGAAATTCAAACTTGGAAGCGGATTTGATGAAGAGACTCAAATGGGGCCACTTATTTCTGCTGAGCATCTTGCGAAAGTTGAAAAGTATGTTGAAGCAGGGATTCAGGAAGGCGCAACTGTAGCTGTTGGTGGAAAACGCCCAGAAGACCCAGAACTACAACAAGGATTTTTCTACTTGCCTACAATTTTCACGGACTGTACAACAGACATGAGCATTGTACAAGATGAAGCTTTCGGTCCGATTATTACGGTTGAGAAATTCCAAGCTGAAGAAGAAGCGATCAAGCTTGCAAATGACTCTATCTACGGACTCGCAGGCGGTGTTTGGACAAAGGATATTGCGAAAGCAGAACGCTGTGCAGCGAAAATGCGCATGGGTACTGTCTGGATCAATGACTTCAACCTTTATTTCCCGCATGCGCCTTGGGGTGGATTTAAGCAATCTGGCATTGGCCGTGAACTTGGTAAAGCAGGTCTAGAAGAATATACCGAAACCAAGCATATCTTCCAAAACCTTAAACCTGAAACAATTAACTGGTTCTAATTGAATCGTTCATCCGTACTTATTGAATCACGATAATGGGGGAACTTGGTTCTCCCTTAAGAGCTCAAGCCCGAGCTCTATATAGGAAGAAAATAAAACTGATCTATTAGAAAAAAAGGGGATGTGACCCAATAGTAATTTCCCTTTTTCAACAATCAAGGAGGAATACAACAATATGGAAAAGTACGATATTGTCATAGTTGGCGGCGGTAGTGCAGGTTCTGTACTCGGCGACCGTCTAAGCGCAGATGGCACAAAAAGTGTCCTAGTATTAGAAGCAGGACGAAAAGATTATTCATGGGATCTTTTGATTCAAATGCCGGCAGCTCTGCCGTTTCCAGCAGGAAAAAGCCTTTACGATTGGAAATACGAATCTGACCCTGAGCCATATATGAATGGACGCCGTATTAAGCATGCAAGAGGAAAGCTACTTGGAGGCTCAAGTTCAATTAACGGTATGATTTATCAACGAGGAAACCCGCTGGACTATGAACGCTGGGGAGCTGACGAAGGAATGGAAACGTGGAATTTCGCACACTGTCTTCCGTACTTCAAGCGTTTAGAGAATGCTTTAGCATCACCAGATGATGATCTTCGTGGTCATGATGGTCCAATCAAATTGGAACGTGGACCAGCGAAAAATCCTTTATTCCAGGCTTTCTTTAATGCTGGTGTAGAGGCTGGTTATTCACGAACTCCTGATGTGAATGGTTTCCGCCAGGAAGGGTTTGGTCCGTTTGATAAGCATGTATACAAAGGACAGCGTTTGTCAGCATCTCGTGCTTATTTACACCCAGCTATGAAACGAGAGAACTTAACGGTAAAGACGCGCGCTTTCGTTGCTAGTATCGATTTTGATGGTACTCGTGCTAAAGGATTGACCTATTCACAAAATGGAAAAATGCATCAAGTTCAAGCTGGTGAAGTAGTCCTTTCAGGTGGGGCAATCAACACGCCGCAGCTTCTTCAACTGTCAGGTGTAGGAGATGCGAAACACCTTCGCTCTCTAGGTATCAAGCCGGTTGTTGACCTCCCAGGTGTAGGAGAAAACCTTCAGGATCACCTTGAAGTCTATATCCAACACGCTTGTCCGCAACCAGTTTCCGAACAGCCTAACTTGAATAAAGCACGTATGCCATGGATTGGCCTGCAGTGGATGCTTGGAAGAACTGGACCTGCTGCGACAAATCATTTTGAAGGTGGAGGTTTCGTTCGTTCAAATGAGGATGTTAAATATCCGAACTTGATGTTCCATTTCCTTCCGGTTGCAGTACGTTACGATGGACAAAAAGCAGATACCGCACACGGATTCCAGGTTCACGTTGGGCCAATGTACTCTGACGCCCGCGGATCATTAAAGATTCGTTCGACAGATCCGAAAGAGCATCCAAGCATGGTATACAACTATCTTTCTACTGAACAGGACAAACGCGAGTGGGTTGAAGCAGTAAGAGTTTCTCGTGAAATCATGAAGCAACCAGCGATGAAACCTTATAATGATGGCGAAATCTCACCTGGTACTGCTGTTCAAACAGATGAAGAGATTTTGGAATGGGTGAGAAACGATGCTGAGACTGCTCTTCACCCGTCTTGTACGGCAAAAATGGGACCAGCTTCTGATCCAATGGCGGTTGTAGATCCGAAAACGATGAAGGTTCATGGTCTGGATAATGTACGCGTAGTTGATGCGTCAGCTATGCCTTACGTAACGAACGGCAATATTCACGCACCAGTCTTGATGCTAGCGGAAAAGGCAGCCGATCTTATCCTTGGTCGTAAACCACTCGATCCAATCGATGCCGATTTCTATCGTCATGGCGTTCATCCGGCAGATGCTGGTACGGTAACAAAATAAATGCATTATGAGAAGGTGTCCTTTCAACGTGAGGTATTATTGAAAGGACGCCTTCTCTTTTTTTTGTTTGCTTTCTATTTCTATCCTTGCTACTCTGCCTTTTGATAGAGCTCACGTTTTTAAGTTCACGGTAAGCATTCGATGTCTGTTGCAACGAATGCTTTTTTGATGTCATAAATGATAGATAATCGATCTTTGAATCTTATCTAAACATCTTTAACACGTACATTTAGTTCCTCTTTATGGTTTATTCTAGTGAACGATAGTAAGAATGAGGGTACGTCTTTGTAATGAGGAAGGTAGATGAGGAATTCTATTAACCTCTCATGAAATACAGGGTAGTATAAAACCTGCTATATTTTTAGGGTAGGTGAGTGTTTATTGAGATTGAGAAATGAAGATATTCTCTGGAATAACTGAAATGGCTTAAGAACCGATTCTGAGAGAATAAATTATGTGGGAAGGTTATTCCTTGAAAATAAGATTTGAAAAGCTTCATGGCATCATAAGAGGCTTTAAAAAAGGGTGTAAGATCCTAGCTTTAAGATTCACCATTCTAGTCCATTAGAATACAATAAAAATACTAGCAAATAACAAACGGCCTACTTCATCGATATCGATGAAGTAGGCCGTTTTTATTCGTATTGATTTATCTACGAGGCAATTTTTTCGTTACCGTTTTCTCTCTCAGCTGGCATCAATAGTGGTTTAGGTGGACACATCTTCTTGGTCGCTTTAGAAACCACGATAATGGTTACCAAACCTGCTACCATTGCGAGTGTTCGGAACGGGAACAGGACAATGCCATCTTCAATCATAGGATAAGGGAGGAAAACTGGAAGTCCAATGATTGGTTCTCCACCACCTATTCGAAGGATGAAAGAAACGATTAATCCTGCGATTGAACCGTATTTATTCGCATCTTTAAAGAACAAAGCGGTTGTTAACTGAGGAAATAGAATGACATAGACAAGGTCCGCAGCAAGATACCACAATGCGTAGACACTTTGAACGTTCAGCGCAATGATCGTGGCTGCAATTCCAACCAAAACGATCGAGCGCTTGATCATTTTCTTAAGTTGATCGCTTGATGCATCGGGCTTGAACAGTGGTCGGTACACATTCCAGGCTGCCATGGATGATGCTGATAGAATGGAAGAATCCATAGATGACATAACGGCAGCTGCGAGAGCGCCCAATCCAATCGCTCCAATAACTCCAGGCGTTAAATATTGTAAGACATAAGGTAGAATCATAGATGGGTTATCAGGAGCATTTATACCAAGACTTGCCCAATCTGTATCTAATCCGATCGCACCAATGATAACGGCTGGGATCGCTGCAATAATACAGATAAATCCTGCGATAATTGAAAGCCACATAGCCGTATTTTCCGTTTTAGCAGAAAGAACACGTTGGAAATAAACCTGCCACGGAATTCCACCGAAAACGAGTAGTAAGGCAAAATCCCACCAGTTCCAATAATAGTTCCCCCATTCAGGATCTTTCCAGCCATCTAATGGAGGGAAAAGACTTGCATAGCTCCCCATATCGGTTTGATAGTGATTCCAAACCGAACTTAAACCGCCTACTTCTGAAAGTGCATAAGGAAGCACTAAGAACAGTCCGATCATAACAGCGAGCATTTGAAAGACATCAGTAAATGCAACGGACCACATGCCCCCTACGACAGTGTACGCCACTGCAATAATGGCTGATAGAATAATAGAAGTTTGGAAATCCAAACCTAGAATTGTTCCAAATGTTGTTCCTAAAGCTGTTAAGATTGCACCACTCCAGAAGACTTCTCCTAAAAGAGCGGGAATATATAAAACACCAGCAACTTTCTTTCCGAATCGTTGTTCAAGTGGATCTATCATGGTCATAAATTCATAGCGACGCATTTTTCTCGCATAGAAGATACCACCAACAATTAAACTTAGTGCATACCCCCATGGAGCCTGTGCCCATACTAGTCCAAGTGAATAAGTTGATTCTGCGGTACCTGATATGTAACCGCCACCAACCCATGTGGCAGCCATTGTAAACATCGAGATCCACAGTGGTAAAGAGCGTTTCGCTACCATCATATCTGATGCAGATTCCGATTTGCCACTTGCCATAAACGCTCCAATATAATAGATAATTCCGTAGAATACTAACATTGCAATAAAGGAGCCCCAGTTAACATTCGAATTAGTCGTTCCTAAATAAATAAACATAACTAAAATAGCTGCTACAAATGTACCTATTTTTAATAATTTACCTTTTCCTTCACTCAAATACCTTCACCTCTAGAAAATTTTTAAGTTCAAACTTGTTGATAACGCATCCTAAGTGGGAGTACGTTTGTTGTTTTGCTTTTTTACTTTGTTGCCAATTTTTTGGCTCTTCGCTTACTCACTACCTTTAGCATTCATTTTTTTTATTAAGTAAACTTAAGGGAGTGGCTCCTGGACATAATCATTAGCTACTTTCAAATTCTCGTACCCCTTTCATTAAAATTAATTATGTTAAATATTTTCTTAACGTATTTAATAATAAATATTACATGATTAGATTTCCTTGTCAAATACGCTTAAATTAATGAGAGGGGATAGTTCTTTTATTCTTCTAATAGAAACAGCAGCTAACAGTAAAGGCATGTTCTTCTAAATCGTTTATTATTAGGCTGTTATAAACCTTTCTGATGATTAGACTAATTCCTATAAATGTAAATTCGGAAAGAAGAGATTGAACCTTTTTGACAGATGATGGCGTAAATGATAGCATTTAAGATTGTTGGAAACGTTAAGAAAATATTTAACAAAATAAATTTAGGGTTATTGGAAGTTTTGTATCTGTAGCTTCTGTAGCTTAAAGAATAATGAAAATAAAGGGAGTCTATATGAGGGAGACATAACCCTTATAATGGAGTAGAAGAACTTATAAGCCTGAGATATGTTAGGAGTGACAAGGATGTCATCTACCAAGTCACCTATGAGTGAACGAATAGAAAGAGCAGCTCTCCCGTTATTTGCGAGAAAAGGTTTTGAAGGGACCTCATTAAGCAAAATTGCGAAATCAGTTGGAATTAAAAAACCCTCTTTATACGCTCATTTTGCAAGTAAAGAAGATCTTTTTTTCGCTATTCTTCAAAAAGTCAATCGAGATTATCGGGACTTTCTAGAACTGCAAGTTCAACAGTATCGTGACATGCCAACGGAAAGGCAGTTATATAGTTTGTTGAAAGACCATACAACGTATCTTGAAAATGAAGATTTGGGTCTTTTATTTAAGAGATTTATGCTTTTTCCACCATTAGTATTGAAAGACACATTTAATGAACAGTTTATTAAATCAGAAGAAGCTTTAACGAACGTATTAATGGATGTTGTGAAAGAGGGGAAGAGAAGAGGAGATATTCAAGCCGATCCAGATGAGGTAATCGATGCTTATATATGCCTACTTGATGGCACATTTGAACAGCTCTTTTATTACTCTGAAGTAGAGCATGATGAGCGTCTCCAAAATGCCTGGCGTATTTTCTGGAGGGGGATTCAAGGGTGTTAATTAACCGGGGCAGGATTAGGATGAATGAAGAAACCGACTGATCTAACTCTTAGTGAATTAGTTCGATCGGTTTCCTCAGAAGAAGCTTTATTAACGTCAATGTTTACTACAATAGAAGAAGTAGGTGTTTTCTATTGTTACTGATAAATCTCTATATGCGTAATCTTATAATTCCCATATTCATCTGTTACAACATAATAGTCTTTAATCCGCTCATACACGCTCCATTCCCCCGCCGCATTCATGAAATCAAAAACCTCATAAGTGCTAACGATCGCTTGATCAGTCTGCATGTTAATATTGGTCACATCATTTAACGTAAATTTAAAGAGCATTCCCTGGCCGCTTATCTCGTCTAGGTAGTTAGCCATTTCATAATAGGCCTGACTGTCATACAGAAGCTGGTCTTCAATATAACCAAAGTCTTCATTTCGCAATGCCGTTTCATAGTTCCCTCTGAAATTGATGATAAAGTTAGCGAGGCTTGCTTCGTCAAACGGAACCCCGTACGTGTCTTCTTCATCTTCTGCATATTCATCATCAACACGATCGTCCGATTCATATTCATCATACGCTGAAAATTCATTGTAGAAGGTAAAGGTGCTGGCGACTTCATTTTCATCCATTGGCGACTGCGACCAGTTTGTTAATAAATCCGTCATTGTATACATTGGGATCGAGAAGGCGATGGATTCATCGCTAGTTAACAGGGCGGAGTTAATGCCTATCACCTTTCCTGTTTTTCCATCTAACAACGGACCACCGCTGCTTCCAGGTGAAACTTGGGCATCGATTTGGTAGACGTTTTCGTATTGAAATTCCGATACAAATGAACGGTCAAGCCCAGTGAGGTATCCGATCGATGCTGTGTTTTCTAATCCTTGAGGACTTCCAAGTGCGATTACTTCTGTGCCAACTTCTGATTCTTTCATTTCCATCTCCAAAGGAGAAGTACCTTTTAGGTTCTGTACTTCAATTAGAGCGACATCATACTGATTTGAGATGCCGATCACCTTACCATTCATTTCTCGGCCATCCTGGTCGCGCAAGGTGACATCAATATAGCCTGCCACCACATGAGCATTGGTTACAACTGTGCCATTATCCTGAAACAAGAAGCCAGATCCAAGACTATCCTCCGTTAAAATGGTATACACTTTTGTTTGTGCTTCACGTATGATTTCTTTCTTATCTTTTTCTGTGGATGTTTGAGGGGAAGGGGCTATCTGTTCTGTCGTGCTTTCTTCCTTAGTAACGCTTTGTGATGTGCTTATATTCGCTTCTTTTTCATCTTTTGCTTCTTCCTCTAGTTTAGTAGAGTCAGAGATTTTTTCGACTGGCGTTTGAATCGTCTCTTCTACTGTCGTTTCGCTAATTTGTTCTTTATCAAGAACGAAAGCGTAAATAAAGCCACCGCTTATTAATAAAAAGGTAAGGATGATACCGGTCAACCACCATCGATTCCTCTGCTGATTACTCGTATATGAGTGACCACACTGGCTACAAAATCGAGCATTTTCTATGTTTTTCGTCCCGCACTTCGGACAAAACATAACCCTCTCCTCCTTCATATTCTTTATTGATTATTATACCTCAACTTAAAGTTTGAGAGGGGTTTAAAAATAGAATATATAGGAAGAAATGTAGAGACAACGAAAGAGAACGGACGATTTTTCTATTTGTATCTCCCTCTGTTTAGTAGGAATTTCATCACATTTTTATTCCGCCACGATTAGGTTATGCTGTCCCTGATAATTGGGGACAGCCTTTTTGAAGATCTATTAATCGAAAAAATGGGGATTACGTTTATTTTTGTGTCATTTCATTATTTACTTAGTAGTATTAGTCATCATTCTGTTTACTAAGTTCTAGTACGTGGTAAAAATTAGTGAGTTCAATGATTGCATACGAAGGAGAAGAAAATAACGATGACAACTAAATCAAATTTATCAAATCGCAACTCATTTAGAAAGAATCGTAATCTTTGGTCTGGAATCTTGTTTGGAATTGGTCTTGCTGCATTTTTAGATGAGGTGATTTTTCATCAATTGCTCCGTTGGCATCATTTTTATGACAAGTCTACTACGGATATGGGTCTGATCTCAGATGGTCTTTTTCATGCGTTCAGTTGGTTTGCCACCATTGGTGGACTGTTTCTATTTGCTGATCTTAAAAGGAGGGGCGCATTCTTTCTGAAGAGATGGTGGGGTGGCGTCCTAGTAGGAGCAGGTGGCTTTCAGTTATATGATGGGACCATTCAACACAAATGGATGCAACTTCATCAAATTCGTTATGTGGATAATATTCTGATCTATGATCTTGTGTGGAACGCTTCAGCTGTTTTCATGATCCTAGCTGGTTTCTTTCTATTGAAAGTTACTTCGAAAGAAAAGGTATCGTAGATGAACCCTCATCATGCGATTACCCACGGCGATGGGGCGCCACATTCAGAAGTAATGGGAATCTTGCCTCAGCTTGTGTTAGCTTTGCCCTTTGCGATTGTTTTCGTTCTGTATATGATGGCCGTCGTTCGTTCCAACCGGTGGTACAAACCATGGCCGAGGTATCGAACGGTTTGTTGGATTTTAGGCGTGTTGTTGGCTATCTTTTCGGTTGCGGGCCCACTAGCTAAGTTTGCTCATATGAACTTCACCGCTCACATGGTAGGCCATTTGTTATTAGGGATGCTAGCGCCGTTACTTATGGCGCTAGCTGCTCCGATTACCCTCATCCTTCGAACTTTACGAATTCCCATCGCAAGAAAAGTTTCTAAGCTCCTAAAGAGCTCGCTGTCACGATTTCTTACAAATCCGATCGTTTCGTCTATTCTCAATATAGGTGGACTCTGGCTATTGTATACGACCAGTCTCTATTCTCTTATGCATGAAAACATACTGCTTTATCTCATCGTCCATCTTCATGTATTTATTGCAGGTTATCTTTTTACCGTTTCAATTATTTATATTGATCCAAGACCTCATCGGCTTTCGTTTTGGTATCGTTCGATTGTGCTCGTCGTTGCTTTAGCTGGTCATGGGATTCTATCAAAATTTATCTATGCTCATCCACCTATTGGTGTCTCAATAGAACAGGCAAAAAGCGGTGCGATGCTAATGTACTATGGGGGAGATGTGATTGACATCGTGCTTATTTTTATTCTTTGTTTACATTGGTTTAGAGCCACCCGGTGGTAAAGAAGTAATCTATAGTAAACCTACTCCAAGTTTAAAAGCCCTATTTCTCGCAAAAGTAACGAGTAATGGGGCTTTTTTAGCTATGAATAGAGGTCTATCAACTAACGTTTTATGGAGACGTTTTTTATTTTTTAAGGCTTAAGTATAACTTTTATACAATCTTCTTCACGGTTATTAAAGATTTTATATCCGTGTGAAGCTTCTTTTAATGGAAGCTTATGAGTAATCAATGCGGTAGGATCAATTTCCCCCTTAACAATCTGTTTGTAAATTTCGGGCATATATCCTCTAGCAGGGGCCTGACCCATTTTTAAAGTAACGTTCCTAGAAAAAAAGGAACCTAATGGAAACATGTTATATAAGCCTCCGTACACACCTGTGATTTGGACTGTTCCGCATTTTCTTACCGCCTTTGTTGCGATTTGGATTGCTCCCAGCGTTCCTCCTTGTAACTTTAACTTTTGCTCCACGTATTCAAGAGGAGATTTCTTTCCATCCATTCCAACGCAATCAATGACAACATCGGCCCCACCTTTTGTGATTTCCTTTAATGTTTCTCCCATGTCATCATATTGTGTGAAATTAAAAATCTCGGTCCGATTCATTTTTTTAGAATGATTTAACCTGTAAGTAAGGTAATCGACCGCGATTACACGTTCAGCCCCTTTTTGCCAGGCAAATTGTTGTGCCATCAGTCCAACAGGTCCACTTCCTAATACGATTACAGTATCTCCTTTTTTTACGCCCGCATGCTCAACACTCCAATAGGCAGTTGGAAGAACATCTGATAAAAAGAGTAACTGCTCGTCTTCTAGTTCACAATCTTGCGGAATAAGGAAAGGCGTATAGTTTCCGAATGGCACTCTTAGATACTGAGCTTGTCCACCTGGATAGTTACCGAATTTTTCGGAGTAACCTAATAATCCACCAGAATCATAATGAGGATTTGAATTATCGCATTGGCTTTCTAGGTGATGATTGCAATAGTGACACTGTCCACAAGCGACGGTGAAAGGAATGACAACTCGATCTCCCTTCTTTACAGCCGTGACATCTGGACCAGTTTCCTCAACAATTCCCATCGGTTCATGTCCAATGACATAACCGATCGGAAGGGGGAAGTTTCCCTGGTAGAGATGTAAATCTGACCCACAGATCGCCGTTGATGTCACTTTAATAATGACATCTTGTGCATCTTGAATTTTAGGATCTTCTACTTCTTTTACACTTATCGATTGTTTTCCTTGGTAAGTAACAGCTTTCATAATTACCTTCCCTTCAAACCACATGAATTATCTTCTTGTTTCATCTTCAATAGGTTCAGCTAATAAGTAGAAAATATACTTAGGTAAAATTTTTGAACTGTGATTTACGAGATTACTCTTGTTGGTTTAGTTCCTCCTAAATTGCAAAATGTCTGTTTCAATTTTCTAAAAACCAGTTGACACGCAACAAGAAACCGCTTACAATAAAGTCAATCAAAACATCTACGTAAACGATTAAATGAGTTCTTCTTTTTATGATAATAGACTGATCAGATGAATCATCCATGGGGAATTCATTTTTTTTATCACAAAAAGTAATCGATTACGTAAACGATTAATTATAGGTGAGGAGAGATTATGGAGACGAAACTTAGAGCGTTACCTAGAAGAAATGTCCGTAGTGCCCCAAAGGTCAACAGCTCCTGGAAAAAGGTTTTACATAACTATGAATTGTACTTATTTTTACTTCCTACGCTAATTTACTTCATTGTCTTTCACTACGTTCCGATGTATGGCGTTCTCATTGCTTTTCAAGATTACATGCCCACATTGGGGGTTTCAGGAAGTCCATGGGTCGGTTTGGAACACTTTGAACGTTTCTTTAATTCCTTCCAGTTCTGGACTTTGTTAGAGAACACCCTCGAGCTCAGTGTGTTGCAGTTATTATTTGGCTTCCCGTTACCCATCATGGTTGCTCTTCTCTTAAATCAGTTAAAAAATCAACGTTATAAAAAATTCGTTCAAACCGTTATTTATGCACCTCACTTTATCTCAGTTGTTGTTTTGGTAGGTATGGTGTATGTATTTTTCTCACCAAACGGCTTAATTAACAATTTTCTCATGATCTTTGGGGCCGAACCGGTTCACTTTATGTCGCAGGCAGGTTGGTTTAAACCACTTTATATTTCTTCAGGATTGTGGCAGGAAACAGGTTGGGCAGCGATCATTTATCTGGCTGCGTTAGCTGGTGTTAGTCCTGAAGTTCATGAAGCGGCGATTATGGATGGCGCTAATAAATGGCAACGAATTCTACATGTGGATATTCCAGCGATCTTACCTACGGCTATGATTTTATTAGTGCTCTCGGTAGGAAATCTGATGAACATTGGATTTGAGAAGGCGTATTTAATGCAAACGCCGTTAAACGTTTCAGCAGGTGAAATTATTCCAACTTATGTGTATAAAGTCGGTTTGCAGGGAGCTCAGTACAGCTTTGCTGCAGCGGTTGGATTGTTTAATGCAGTCATTAACTTTATCTTGTTATGGGCAGTAAATAGGGCTGCCAAGAAATTATCTGGTTCAGGCCTATGGTAAGGGGGAGTATGGAATGACTCAATTTGTAATGAATCGATCGAAGTTATGGTCAAGAAAATCGAAAGAGGATAAAATATTTGATCTCATCAATCTCCTCTTTCTTACGACACTCTCACTAGTTGTTTTGTACCCACTGTATTTTATTATCATCGCTTCGATTAGTAACCCTGATAGCGTCTACAATGGCGACGTATGGTTTTGGCCACAGGGGATTACGTTTGAAGGATATGAACGAATTTTTCAGGATAATCGAATCTGGACAGGTTACAAAAATACGGTGTTGTACACCGTTGTTGGAACATTGGTGAATGTTACGTTAACACTCATGGCAGCTTATGCGCTCTCGAGAAAAGACTTGATAGGTAGAAATTTCTTCATGATTCTGTTTGTCTTTACCATGTTTTTCTCAGGGGGATTAATCCCAACCTATTTAGTTGTTAAAAACCTGGGGATGGTCGATACGATGTGGGCCCTAATTATTCCAAAGGCGGTTGCGGTTTGGAATCTGATTGTGGCACGAACATTCTTCCAATCGACGATCCCAGATGAATTGTTAGAATCAGCCAAAATGGATGGGTGTTCAAATACGAAATTCTTCTTGAAAATCGTATTACCGCTATCTAAACCGATTATTGCTGTAATGGTATTGTTTTATGCCGTCACGCACTGGAACTCGTTCTTTGATGCTTTAATTTATCTAAATAACGAAGATAAATATCCGTTACAGCTGATTCTAAGATCGATCCTGATTCAAAATGAAGCTTCTGCCAGTATGGTTGGCGATGTTGAATCGTTTGCTGCTCAGCAAAGAGTTGCTGATTTAATCAAATATGGTGTCATTATTGTGGCGGCGATCCCGCTGCTCATTCTCTATCCTTTCATACAAAAGTATTTTGTGAAGGGAGCTTTAATTGGAAGTATTAAAGGTTAATCATTTGTTTTACTACATTACTAGGAGGTGGATCGCTAGTCATATTGCTTTACTGAAGTTGCTTGTGATTGCCGTAAATTAAAACCATTCGGGGGGAATTTAGTTATGGGTAAACGAAAAAGTTGGTCTTTTCCGTTCATATGTTTAATGCTCTGTTTCATTCTTGTATTAAGTGCTTGTTCTTCGAAAGATAGTAGTTCTGATGGAAAGGCCGAATCTGCTGAGTTTAATAAAGAAGGACTTCCAATTGTTGACGAACAAGTTACTCTGGAATTTGTATCACCCAAAGCACCACTTGCCCCAAAATACGACGAGATGGAAATTTTCAATACGTTAGAAGATGAGACGAATGTGAAAATTGAATGGAGTAACATACCTGATGACGGTTATGAAGAAAAGAAAAACTTGATGCTTGCAAGTGGTGACTTGCCAGATGCGTTTTATTCGGCTAAATTTACGGATCTTGACATTGTAAAGTATGGACAAAATGGCACGCTTATTCCACTAGAAGATTTAATTGAAGAGCATGCGCCTAATATTCAAAAATTGTTTGAGAAAAGACCTGAATTAAAAAGCATGGTAACTGCTCCTGATGGGCATATTTATACGCTCCCTCGTGCAGAAGAAGCTGGTCTTGGCGCTGTACCGAACTTCATGTCTATTAATAAAACCTGGTTAGATGAGCTAGGCTTGGAAATGCCAACAACACTTGAAGAGTATCATGATGTTCTTGTTGCCTTCAAAGAAAAAGATCCAAATGGAAATGGCAAACAAGATGAAGTTCCGTTAAGTTTCATGTTCAACTTTTGGACAGGAAACTTTGGTGATATGTTTGCGGCGTTTAATATGCCCGATAATGTCGAGCATCGCATTGTAAGAGATGGAAAAGTGATCTATACAGCTGTTCAACCGGAGTATAAAGAAGCCATCGACTATTATCATCAATGGATGAAAGAAGGTTTGATTGATAAAGAATCATTTACTCAAGATGTCTCTCAATACTTCGCTAAAGGGAAAAACGAAAAGTATGGCTCTTATATCTGGTGGGAGTCTGAAGAGGTAGTTGGTCCGGAATTAAAAGATGATTATGTCTTATTGCCACCGCTGGTAGGTCCGAATGGCGATCAAATTGTCGGTCGATCTAATAACTCTGACTACTCTCGTGGAGAGTTTGCGATCACTTCGGCAAATGCCAATCCTGAAATTACGATGCGTTGGGTCGATCAGTTATATGAAACAAAGATGTCAGCTCAAATTAACTGGGGGCCTATTGGTACAATTTTTGAAGAAAAAGATGGGAAACTCGTTTTAAAAGAACAGCCTGACGACGTGGTGATGGGCGAATTAAGACAAAAGGTTGCACCAAATGGACCGGTAGCGATTTTGAAAGAAGACTTTGAAGAAACGGTTGAAATGGAACCTCGTGCAAAACAGCGTTTGGAAGATTTGAATTCGATCTATGCGCCGTATCTTGAAGACGAGAATTACCCGCAAATTTTCTTTAGTCCTGATGAACTAGATGAAATTAATCGTCTAGAAGTAGATATTAAAGAATTTACGAATCAAAAGAAAGCACAGTGGCTAATGGAAGGCGGCGTAAACGAGGAGTGGGATAGCTACAAGAAGCAGCTTGAAGACATGGGTCTTAGTCGCTTAATGGAAATCTATCAGGAAGGTTTGGATCGCTTTAAGAAAAATCAATAGAGAATAAGCACAATGGAGAAAGTTAGAACACTCGTGTTCTAACTTTCTTTACAAATTGGGAGTGTGGTTGATGTCGAATGTTAAGTTGAAAAAATCATTAGTAGCACATTGGGCATTTTCTGAGGGCAAAGGGAAGTTCGTCCAGGATAGCTCCAATAAAGATAAGATCCACTATGTTTTTAAAGGTCGTTCCAATTCACCTCTTCATGACCCACAGTGGCGAAAGGGAATCAACGGCCAAGCCCTTCTATTTGATGGCTATTCAACATGGATTGAACGAAAAGAAGGCATTCATTCATTAGATCAAGCGTTTACCATTGAGACTTGGTTAGCTCCACGTTCATTTGGTGGAATTGAAGATGAGCGACTGACGGGTATTGTAAATCAACATAATCGAGAATTGAATGAGGGGTTTATTCTAGGTGTTCATAGGCATGGGAAATGGGGATTTCAGATTGGTATAGATGGTGAATGGATCGAAGTGTGGGCTGAGAATTCTCCGATACCTAAGTCAAAGTGGTCGCATCTTGCGGCAAGTTTTAACGGTCAAGAAGGAAATATCAAATTGTATTTAAATGGTGAAAAAGTTGCCGAGAAAACAATCGGTCAAGACGTGTCCATGTCTATAAGTCATGAAGCGCTTTTAATCGGTAAAAGTAACGAGGCGATGACGATTGAAAACGTGTTTTCGTTAAATATGTTTAGTGGTTTACTAGATGATATTAAAATCTATAACCGAGCATTAAATGAAGTTGAAATAACAAAGAGTTTTACAGATCACCTTTTAGCTTATAAAGGAGAGATTCCGCCCTTACCTTATCGAGACATTGCGATCGACAGAAGCGTTTATGATCGTGATCCTTACCGCCCACAGTTTCATTTAACACCACCTGGTCATTGGATGAATGAGCCGCATGCGCCTCTTTATTTCAAAGGGAAGTACCATTTGTTTTATCAGCATAATCCACAGGGGCCTTATTGGGGCAACATTCAGTGGGGACACTGGGTTAGTGATGATCTGGTGCATTGGCGCGACTTACCTATTGCCATTGAAACAGAAGCAGATGATTTAGCTCCAGACGGCATTTGGTCAGGAAATGCCGCTTACGATGAAGATGGATTACCTGTTTTGTTTTTTACAGCAGGCAATTCATCAAAAAAGCCAAATCAGATGACAGGATTAGCGAGAAGTACGTATAGGGAAAATCAAGATATCGATTTAAAGAAATGGAAAAAACATCCCATACCCGTAACGATTCAGCCTAATCATATGGGTCTGCATCATGATGGGTTTCGAGATCCTTTTGTATGGAAAGAAGGAGAGATCTGGTACCAAATCGTCGGCACTGGAATAGAAGGCGTGAGTGGAGCTGCGATTCTTTTCACTTCTGATAATTTAGTTGATTGGGGATGCAAAGGTCTTCTCTACGATGATAAAGATCAGGAGTATCCTTTCTTAGGGGAAGTGTGGGAACTGCCGATTTTACTTCCGCTTGGAAAGGGGAAGCATCTTTTTATCATTAGTCCTGTTGGAAGAAATGCTGATGTAGAAGTTTTCTATTGGATTGGGACATGGGATAAACAGCGTTATCGGTTTATACCAGATCAGAAAGAACCGCAGCTTATTGATATTGGGGATTTTCATTTTACTGGACCAAGTGCCATGATTGATCCTAAAACGGGACGCTTGCTTTTGTTTACAATCGCCCAGGGAAGGCGGTCGCTTAAAGATGAATATGAAGCAGGATGGGCACATAATGGGGGTCTTCCTGTGCAACTATGGTTACGAGACGATGAAAGATTAGGCGTTAAGCCGATCGAAGAATTAACAAAGCTCCGTAAGAAAAAACTCGTTTCGTTAGAAAACCTATCCGTTGAAGAGACCAATGACATCTTAGCTCATGTGAAAGGAAATATGCTTGAAATCTATGTAGAATTTCAAGATGCAGTTGCGAGTGAATATGGCGTAAATGTATTAAAGTCTGATAGCGGGAATGTCGGAACGGTCCTTTACTACAACAGTAAAGAAGAGACGTTGAATGTTAAAAAGAAAACGAATGGTTCAAACCCGGCCCAACCTCAAAGTGGAAAACTCCTTCTAAATGGAGAGAAGTTAAAGCTTCATATTTACGTCGATTGTTCAATCGTAGAGTGCTATGCCAATGAATTAAAAAGTATAACGACGAGAGTATACCCTGATATCGAAGCATTAGGATTAGAAATATGGGCGAATGGTTCGGTAACAGTGAAGTCGATGGAAGTTTGGGAGATGAAGCCTGGGTTTTAATGTTCTGTGCTCATGCAAAAGCTTATAACCCAAGTTGCCCGAATGGATAAGTCACTTATTTTGAAGGGAGCTTTACAAACTCATGCTCAATCGCTGTAGGTTGAAAGTGGTTTCTCTGACTGTCTTATTAGTTATAAGTAGCCTTATTCCAATGAATATTTCGAACCCTGTTCATGCTCAAACAACCATTACAAACCCAAGTTTTGAAACAGGTGATTTAACGGGTTGGAAAATTGTAAGTGGTAACGCGTTCAATGTGAAAGATGTAACGGATGAATCTCACTATTGGGATAAACAAACCTTTAATCAAAAGAACTTCTGGCATATATGGGGAGGGCGAGGGGACGATTCAAAAGTTGGGGTCATGCAGTCTGAAACCTTTACTCTTGGGGGAGATGGTCAGATTGATTTTCTTACAGGGGGAGATTCAGATGCGGATCACTTATCGATCTCTCTCGTTAGAGAATCAGACGGAGTAGAATTAATGAAGGAAACAGGGACTGGAACAGATACATATTCCAAGAAGAGTTGGGATGCCTCCGCTCATATAGGTACAGTCGTTAGGATTAAGGTTGTTGATTCAACGACTACGGGGCATATCAATCTTGATGATGTGAATGTTCCTGCGACCCCTTCCTTACATGACCATGTGGAGCCTTCTATTTATAATCATGATTTCGAATATACTGCGCTAGCGCCTTACGAAATAAGGGGATGGGAGATTGTAAGCGGAGATGCGTTTGGTCCGGAGAGCCTTGTTCATGAAGAAGAGTGGAGTGAAGGAGATGAATTTTTGCATGAGGGGCGCTACCATTTATGGAATTTTAACGATGGTGGAGACGATCAAGTAGGCGAGCTGCACTCAGAGCCATTTACGATCGATCAAAATGGCGGAATTGATTTTCTTATTGGAGGAGGGAATGATGAGGAGAATCTATATGTTGCTCTAATAAGAATTTCTGATGGAAAAGAGTTGCGAAAAGAAACCGGGCGAGATACTGAAAAATACCAACGCGTTTATTGGGATGTTTCAGATTATATCGGTGAAGAAGTAATGATTAAAATCGTAGATAATGCTAAAGGTGCCTGGGGACACATAAATGTTGATGATTTTCGAACGAACAATTCTAAGTTTGCTGATGGGTTAATCGCTCACTGGAGTTTAGATGAAGGTACAGGTAAGGATACACTCGAGCAAGTAACGGGTGAAACTAACTTAATTGATTACCATCTTAGTAAGGGAGTCTTTCAGGAGGGACAGGATCCACTGTGGAAGGATGATGGCATTTCAAACGGTGCTTTACTATTTGATGGGTATTCCACCTGGGTTACGCATAGTCCTACTAAACTACCAGCCCCTAAAGAAGCTATAACGGTTGAAGCCTGGGTGGCTCCAAGGAATTTTGAACATGGAGACGAAGGTCGCTTATCTGCAATCGTTAATCAGCATAACCGGGAAAAGAAAGAAGGATTCATACTAGGGAATTTTCGACATGGTACGTGGGGGTTACAGTTTGGTACTGGAGACGATTGGCATGAAGTGATGTCAGATACACTACTCCCTTTAAATGAGTGGTCTTACGTCGTCGCAACGTATGATAGCACAACTGGAGAAGCTATTCTATACCAGAATGGTGAAAAGGTATCATCACGAAAATTTGATGCTGGAGCTGCGATTAAACCGAGTGTAAGAGATTTGTTGATCGGAAAAAACAATGATGGTATGTGGTTGTATGGCTTTGATTTAAATATGTTTAGTGGGCTTATGGATGAAGTGAAAATTTACAATCAGGCCTTGAGTGCTGGGAATGTAAAAGATTCCTACGAATCTTATGTAAGCGTTTTAAATGGTAATCTACCAACCGCTGATGTAAAAACCGATCGAAGTCTCTTAGCGGACGATCAACACCGCCCGCAGTTTCACATGTCTCCTCCAAATCATTGGGGAAATGAACCAGGTGGTCCCATTTATTTTAATGGTCAATACCATGTGTTCTATCAGAGTAATCCTAGAGGACCTTACTGGAATCATATTCGCTGGGGGCATCTTGTAAGTGATGACATGGTTCATTGGAGAGATGTTGACGATGCTGTTATCCCCGGGCGATATGATGTTGATCCAGAGGGGGCATGGGCGGGTGGTGCTGTCGTTGATGATAACGGTGTGCCAGTTGTTTTCTATACAGCGGGGGATGACCGTGATCAGCCTAATCAGCGCATTAATTTAGCAAGAAGTACGTTTTTGCAGGATGGTGATAACGATCTTAATCGATGGGAAAAGAATTCAGAAGTGATTCTAGATCAAGAAGAAGGACAGGGAATAATGGGTGAATTTCGAGATCCTTACGTCTTTAAGGATGGTGACACCTGGTACATGCTAGTCACTTCTGGTAAAGAAGGATCTGATGGCAAAGCAGTCGGGGGTACCGCTCTTGTGTATTCTTCAAAGGATTCTAGTTTTGAAGATTGGACCTTCGAAGGAGACTTATTCGTTGGAGATTATGGAACCTATCCCGAAACTGGACGCGTATGGGAGTTGCCGATTTTATTACCATTAGGCGATAGTGGGAAACATATCTTTTTAATCAACCCTGCCAAAATGGAAAGAGAAGAGTATCAGTCGAGGTATACGTACTATTGGATTGGGACATGGAATCCTGAGACGGCTAAGTTCACACCAGATAATGAAACGCCTCAACTACTCGATGTTGGAGACCATTTTACTGGGCCGGCTGGAATGGTAACGCCTGATGGGAGAACCGTCATTCATAGCATTACGCAGGGGAGGCGTCCGGCAAACGACGATTATGATGCGGGGTATGCTCATAATTATGGTTTGCCAACAGAGGTTTTTTATCGAGATGACGGAAAGTTAGGGATGAAGCCGATCCAAGAATTGAACGAATTACGAGGCGAAGAGCTTATTAATCTTACATCGGACACGTCTATTGAAGAAGCAAATCAACTTCTTTCCAACATAGAAGGCGACATGCTTGAGATCCAGGTAGAACTAGACAATGGCTCCGCTAATGAAGCGGGGATTAGCTTAAGACGTTCACCGAATGGCGAAGAAGAAACGATTGTGTATTACAAAGAAAGTAGCAAGGAATTTTGGGTGAACCGAACCAAATCAAGTCTTGATCCCGATGTGGAAAAATGGTACCAGGGAGGAGAGGTAGATATTGATTCGGAGACGATCAATCTACATGTGTACGTGGACCGTTCCGAGATCAATGCTTATTTAAATGAACGAAAAGGGTTAACAACAAGAGCCTATCCGACGAGAGACGATGCGAAAGGTGTGCAGCTCTGGGCGAATGATCAAAGTGAATCCGTCACGGTAAAGTCTTTAAAGGTTTGGAAAATGAATTCCGCGTATGAAAAGGTGAACGCTAGTGGGGTATCACTCAATCCAGGTTCGTTAGAATTAATTGTTGGAGATACAGAACGACTAACACCTGAAGTGACGCCAGCTCAAGCAACGAATAAAGAGGTTCGTTGGACTTCAAGTAATCCGAGCGTTGCCACTGTTGTGAATGGAAAAGTTACGGCTCATTCTCCAGGCAATGCTACGATTAAAGCTGAAACAAGAGACGGAGGTCATACGGCAACGAGTGAGATTACCGTCGTTGACGAGCCCGCTCATGATGAGTTAGTGAATCATGATTTTGAAGCAGGTAACTTAACGGGTTGGACCGTTATGGAAGGCGATGCCTTTAGCGATCTTGATGTAACGTCTGCTGATGATTGGGGGTGGGGAGGTCCATTCAATCAAAATGGTCGCTATCATCTTTATGGTGTTCATAACGGTGATGATGCCGAGACTGGAACGATACGTTCACAGAAATTCACGCTTGGAGGAAATGGACAAATCGATTTCCTTGTTTCTGGAGGGAACGATATTTATAACCTTTACGTTGCACTAGTAAGAAGTTCAGATGGGAAAGAGCTAATGAAAGTAAGTGGGGGGAACCAGGAAGGTTATACCCGAGTTAAGTGGGATGTTTCTAACTACATTGGAGAGCAAGTTTATCTAAAGGTTGTTGATCGTTCCAAAGGTTCATGGGGTCACATTAGCATTGATGATGTGAATGCTCCTGTGAAGCCTCCGCATAAAGTAACGATAGCGAACCCCAATTTTGAGACGGGAGACTTGAGCGGATGGACGGTTACTGGGGAAGCCTTTAGTGACCAAGATGTAACGCAGGATGAAGAGTGGGAGTGGGACTGTTGCTTCAATCATCAAGACGCGTATCACTTGTGGAACTTCAAGGATGGTGGAGACGCACAAATAGGTGAAATGCAATCAGAGCCCTTTACACTCTATGGAAGTGGGTGGATTGACTTTTTGATTGGGGGAGGAAAAAGTAGTGATCACTTATATGCGTCTCTCGTAAGTGCGGCTGATGGGAAGGAGCTCTTTAAATCAACCGGTACAGAAAGTGAACAGTATAAAAGGGTATACTGGGACGCTTCTTCTTATATAGGTGAAGAGGTATTTATCAAGGTGGTGGACAAGGCTACCGGTGGATGGGGCCATATCAATGTTGATGATTTTCATGTATTCAATTCAGAAGAGGATCTTTTAACAAGTGAGCGATACGAAAAGTATCGTTCACAGTTTCATTATACTCCCGAAAAAAATTGGATGAATGACCCTAATGGGCTTGTTTATCATAACGGTGAATACCATGTGTTTTATCAGTATAATCCGACTGGCATAACATGGGGACCAATGAATTGGGGGCATGCGGTTAGTACGGATTTAGTAAACTGGAAACGTCTGCCAACTGCACTAGAAGAAGATGAGAACGGATTTATATGGTCAGGTAGTGTTGTCGTTGATAAAGACAATACGGCTGGGTTTGGGAAAGATGCCATGGTGGCGATGTTTACGCATGAAAAAGGCGGGAATCAAAGTCAAAGTCTCGCTTACAGCAATGATAACGGTCGCTCATGGCAGAAGTATGCGGGAAACCCAGTCCTAACAAACATCGACCAATTTTCAGTATTCAGAGATCCGAAAGTGTTCTGGCATGAAGAATCAAATCAATGGGTGATGCTGCTTGCAGTGGAAGATAAATTCCAAAAGCAATTTGTTCGAATCTATCATTCGGAGGACATGAAAGATTGGACATTTGCGAGTGACTTTGGTGAAAATCAAGGATCGCATGAAGGCGTTTGGGAAGTTCCAGATCTTTTCCCATTACCTGTAGATGGTGATCCAAACAACACTAAATGGGTGATGCAGGTAAGTCTTAGTAAAGGTGCCCCTGCTGGTGGGTCAGGTGTACAATATTTTATTGGAGATTTTGATGGAACGACCTTTCGTAATGACAATTTAGCGAGTACCATACTAGTTTCCGATTTTGGGGCTGACTATTATGCTCCGCTAACCTTTAATCATACGCCTGATAGGCGTCGAATTGCGATGGGGTGGATGAATAATTGGGAGTACGGTCAAGCGATTCCAACTTCTATTTGGCGAAGCAAAATGACCATCCCTAAGGAATTAAATTTGAAAAGTATTTCGAATTTAGGTGTTCGCCTCGTTCAAACTCCTGTCAGTGAGCTTCAGAGTTTGAGAGGGGAAGAAAGTTATTGGACGAATGAAGTTGTTGTACCGGGTGAGAATCTATTATCAGACGTGAAAGGAGATACGTTAGAAATTGTTGCTAAATTTCAAACAGATCAATCAACGGCGAAAGAATTTGGTTTTAAAGTTCGGGTAGGTCATGACGAATTCACAAAAGTGAGTTACGACATGACAAATTCTACGTTATCTTTAGATCGTTCTAACTCTGGTGATACAAGTTTTAGCAATTCTTTTGGTGCTAAGCATGAAGCAGTTATGATGCCTTCTAATGAAATAGTTACACTCCATTTACTTGTTGATCGATCTTCTATTGAAGTTTTCGGGAATGATGGTCAGGTCGTGTTCTCAGATCAAATCTTTCCAAATCTAACGAGTGATCAGGTAGAGCTGTACGCACTCGATGGTGAAGTAACCATGAAATCTTTAGCTATCTATCAGTTAAATAAAGCAAGTATTATAAACGGGAATTAAGCTCGTTCTTGTAGAAATATACTCTTTTTATATAATATAGAAAGTTAATTGACAGCGCTTACTTTAATAACTATAATTAATGTTATAGTATACGTAATCGTTTACTTAAGCTCTTTTTGAGAGCTTCTTTTATAAAAAGTAACGTAATCGATTACGCGTCATGTGATTCGCAGCTTTAAAGGAGCGAGTAATTTGATAAGTAGGTGAAAAAGATATGGGCACCGTTAAAGATGGAAGCAATATGCGTTCAAAAATGAAAGATGTCGCTCAAAAAGCAGGTGTCTCTACGGCCACCGTTTCTCACGTTATTAACGGCACGAGGTATGTTTCTGAAAATACGAAGAAAAAGGTATATCAGGCTATGCGGGATCTTAACTACAGTCCCAACTTCGTAGCTAGAAGTCTTCGAAGCAGCAGTTCAAAAACGATCGGTTTGATCATTCCTGCTAAAGAAATGGATACCTCGGGTTTTTTCTTTATGTCAATTGCTCACAGCATTGAGAAGAAGCTTAAGGAAATTGGCTATCAGTTAATTTTAAGTAATTCAAACGAAGAAATTGAGAATGAGATTCAACAAATCAATATGTTTAAAAACCAAATGATTGATGGATTAATTATGGCTCCAACATACGGAGATCACAGCTATTTAAAAGAATTTGAAGATCAGTTACCTATTGTATTTATTGATCGAAAGCCAGAGGGTATTGATTGTGACTGTGTGCTTGTCGATAACTTCAAAGGCACTTATGAGGCGATGAATCATTTAATTCATAAGGGACATCAAAGAATCGGATATATATCCGGACCACTTGGCCTAACGACGAGTGATGAACGGCTTAGAGGATATAAGCATGCTTTATTAGAAAACAATCTTCAGGTTGATGAATCAATGATTGTGATCGACGAAGCCTCATTGGAAGCTGGCAAAAAGGCTATGGCGTTTTTACTTGAGCAATCCAAATGCACGGCGGTCATGATCGGGAACAACATCCTAACATTAGGTTCAGTCGTTACGTTAAATAAAAGCAAAATTCAAGTCCCTGAAGAGATGGCTGTTATTGGCTATGATAACTATGAATGGACAGAAGCGACCAATCCACCGTTAACCATTATTAAACAGCCGATTCATGAAATAGGAGAAAAAGCAGCGGAATTGTTGCTCGCTCGTTTAGAAAATCCTCAGAAAGAATCTTCACGTGTGAGCTTGCCATCAAGCTTAGAAATACGAAGTTCATGTTAGTAGTAGTAAGGGAGTTCGCAAACGACGGGAGGAGAGTGAGTTGGGAGATCATAAATACAAGGTATTTTCTTTTTTAGAAAAAGCAGTGGATTTCCTCTTTCTTAGTTTCATATGGGCCATCATGTGCGTTCCGATCATCACGATTTTCCCTTCAACAGCTGCTATGTTCGGCGTTGTAAGAACGTGGCAGCTTCAAAAAGGAGAAGCAGGTGTTTTCATTACATTCTTTAAGTTGTTCAAGGAGAATTTCAAACAAAGCTTTGGTTTATCCCTTATTTGGAGTTTAGTTGGACTCTCTTTCTATCTTAATTTCCAAATCGTATCTCTATCTGGATCAGTGATTGAAGTCGTGATTTTTATCGTAAGTGTCTTTCTAAGCGTCATTTATCTTCTTATGACCATTTACTTATTTCCTATGATGGTTCATGTAAAAGCAAAGTGGCACGAACTGGTGCGAAATTCATTTTTTCTAGTTGTAGCAAGTCCGTATTCAACGATCATCATTGGTGTTGTCACCCTCGGGACAGTCTATTTCTTGTTAGATAATCCAGCAGGACTATTTTTTATCACAAGTATTCTAGCTTACTTTATTAGTTATTGGTTCCTAAAAGCAATTAGTAAACTACAAATCAATTAATGGTTTAGTTAAAAACTTTGTTGACGGAAAGGGTGCTGAATATTGGATGTTGAACAAGTGATTCCTCGAAGCAACTATTCAGAGAAGCATAGACCTCAGTTTCATTTCACTCCGGAATCAAATTGGATGAACGATCCAAATGGAATGGTTTATTTTAATGGGGAATATCATTTATTCTATCAATACCATCCTTATAGTAGCGTGTGGGGACCGATGCATTGGGGACACGCGGTGAGTAAAGATTTAATTCACTGGGAGCACCTCCCTATTGCGTTAAAGCCTGATCAAAACGGGGCTATATTCTCAGGAAGTGCGGTTGTCGACTGGGATGATACAACTGGTTTCTTTAATGGGCAAAGTGGTCTTGTAGCAATCTTCACTCATGCGGATACATATCCTGGATCCGAGAGACCACGGCAGCGGCAGAGTCTAGCTTACAGCAGCGATAATGGGAGGAGCTGGACATTTTATAAAGGGAATCCGGTCCTTTCAGAACCTCGAATTCTAGATTTTCGAGATCCTAAAGTTTTCTGGCATAAAGAAACGAATCGCTGGGTGATGGTCATCGCTTCGGGGCAATCAATTAGTATTTACACTTCATTAAATTTAATCGACTGGGAGTTTGCGAGTACGTTTGGAGAGAAAGAAGGGTCGCATCAGGGTGTATGGGAATGCCCTGATTTATTTAAACTACCAGTGGATCACGATCCATCCAAACAAAAGTGGGTATTACTCGTTAGCCTTGGCGACCATCCAGATGTCGAAAGCGGTTCAAAAACACAATATTTTATTGGTGAATTTGATGGCGAAACGTTTCGAAACGATCATCAGCCAGATCATGTGTGCTGGCTTGATCACGGAAGAGATAACTACGCAGGCGTAACGTGGTCAGACTTACCAGATCATGATGGGAGAAGGATTTTGATTGGATGGATGAGTAACTGGCGCTATGCAAATGAAACGCCTACAGAAGGTTGGCGAAGCGCCATGACAATTCCTAGAGAACTAGTCCTGAAATCCACATCGGCTGGCGTCCAACTTACTCAACTCCCAGTTACAGAACTTAAAAATATTAAAGAGCCTTTAGCGCTGTTTAAAGAACAAAAGGTACAATCAGGAGAGAATGTGCTAGCTGGTATTCGTGGAAACACACTTGCGATAACCATTGATCTTGATCCTGGTTCATCAGAAGTAGTTGGCTTAAAGGTCTTAAAGTCTGATAAAGAAGAGACGATCATCGAATATGATACTAGAACAGAAATACTAACCTTTGATCGAAGTCGATCTGGAGATTGTTCATTTCATTCCTCTTTTGCGTGTAAACAGACAGTAAAAATGGAATCTCCTCATAAACGTTTGCGGTTGACCGTGTTAATTGATCGCTCTTCCATTGAAATTTTTGGGAATGGTGGGGAAACGGTCCTTACAAATTTGGTGTTTCCGAAAGAGGATCGTAATGGTCTGGAGTTATACATTAGCGGTGAAGGTTTTATTCATTCGGTGGAGATAAATCGATTGAAGTCAGTGTGGTCTAATCAATAACTTGTATTCGGAACTAGGAGACAGACTTTGAAAGTATCTACGTTATAGTTAAAGGCCTAATTTCCAATAGGAAGTTAGGCCTTTAACTATGTTTACTCTTAAGCGCCTTAATAGATTTAGAGTGATGTATTTTCATTTTTTTTAAATATGTGAGTAACGTCTTCTGCTTTTAAATTTAAAAACATGTTCATAACAAACAGGATGACACTTAAGACAAGAAGGTTAGGAAAGATCATGAGAAGAATGGTTAAGGAAGTATTGCCTGCAAGGAAGAAAGATAGTCCAAGCATAAATAAAGGGAATGATGCGTTATAAAGCCAGAAATGAAGTTTTGCTAAAAGTGTTTCACTAGCTTTGGGGAATAGAATGTAGATAAAACCGAACAAGCCCATTGAAACCCAACCTAATAGGTTAATATGAGCATGAGCGCCTGCCAAACTGTGATCCTCGATAATCTCCATCACTAATCTCATACTCACTCCAATTAGGAAGTAAAGAGCTGCCAATTTAAGAAACCATACTCCCATTTTCATTACAGAACCCCTCCCATACATGTTAGATAGCCCCGAGTATTAAGGTTTTGTACTATGCGCAAAGAACTTATTCGTCAATTATTTGTGAACCTCCTTATCCTTCTAAACTTTTTCACTTCTCACTTTGTTACAATAAAACTAACCAAAGCTCGCTTTCTTACAAAAAGTTAAACTTATAAAAAGGTAAGGTGCCAAAAATGAACATGAAACAAAAGTGTGCCAAAGCAGCTCTAGAATACATAACAGACGATACCATCATCGGTCTTGGTGGTGGCAGTACAATTGGTTATTTAATTAAATTTATTAAGGAAGAAAAGTTAAATGTAAAAGTCGTAACCCCATCTCTAAAAACGAAGCATCTATGTGTAAATCAGGGACTAGAAGTACTACCAACAAGTACCGTTGATGAAGTAGACGTTGCATTTGATGGTTGTGATGAGGTTGATGAGAAGTTGCATGCACTGAAGAGCGGTGGTGGCATTCATACGCTGGAAAAACTCATTGCTAATATGGCAAAAGAATATATTTTGCTCGTTGATGATTCTAAAGTTGTTCCAGAGTTAACGTATAAGCATCCAGTCGTGCTGGAGATCTTGCAGGATTCACTAGCATTTGTACAAAAGAAAGCGGGAGAGATGGGTGGAAAGGCAGAAGTGCGTGCAAGTTCTGTGAAGGATGGACATACAGTTAGCGATTATGGAAACTTTTTAGTTGATGTGTGGTTTGAGGCCGAGCAGGATGGTAGGCAACTTGAAACAAAGCTGAAAGAAATACCTGGTGTGCTTGACGTGTCGCTCTTTACGACGGTAGTTTCAAAAGCATTAGTGGCAAGTAAAGTAGGAATTTACGAGATTTCGAAAAGAGATTGACGATGATAAATGAAAAAAGGTGCCTGTCACTCTTTGCTAACTAGGAGGACCAGGCACTTATTATTTTTGATTCTCTGTCCCCCACAAATGCATTTGTTCTAAGATCGGCATCAATGTTTTTCCTTTTTCCGTAATCGAATATTCCACTTTTGGGGGGACGGTATTTTCTTGCTTGCGGTCGATGAAGCCTTCTTCTTCTAATTCTTTTAGCTGCTGACTCATTACTTTGTGTGTGACACCTGGTAGTAACTTGCGTAGTTCATTGTAGCGAAAATGACCATCAACACAGAGGTGCCACAAGATCACCGTTTTCCATTTGCCACCGATTTTCTTTAACGTATATTCAATCGAGCATTTCAATTTTCCGTTTTGATCGACTGGAGAAGTCATAGTGGATCGACTCCTTTCTTACCTTTTGGTTAGTATCGCACAAAAAAGTGCGGTCTTACGTGATTTTTTTGTTCTCAGTATAATAAACGTGTGTTGACAGAACATAATCACTAAGGAGGAGTACAAAACTATGTTACCATATCCAAGAAGTTTTTCTCATATCGGACTATCTGTCCCAAACCTTGAAGAGGCGATTAAATTTTATAAAGAAGTATTCGGTTGGTATATTTTAATGGAGCCTTCTGATGTGCAAAATGATGATTCTCCAATCGGTCAAATGTGCCGTGACGTATTTGGCGACGATTGGAATACGTTCCGAATTGCTCATCTCTCAACAGGAGATAAAATTGGTGTTGAAATGTTTGAGTTTCCAGAAAACGAAAAGCCAGAAAACAACTTCGAATACTGGAAGACAGGCATTTTTCATTTCTGTATTCAGGATCCTGATGTGGAGGGAATGGTTGAAAAAATCGTAGAGCACGGTGGGAAACAGCGTATGCCAATTCGTGAGTACTATCCTGGCGAAAAGCCATATCGCATGGTGTATGTAGAAGATCCGTTCGGCAATATTTTCGAGATTTATTCTCATAGCTATGAGCTTACTTATTCTGATGGTGCTTACTAATTAGAATGAAGATGAATCAAGAGATTTATTCTCTTGGTTCTTTTTTTGGGGCTAAATGTTTCAATTTTTTAACCATATTTTCTTGCTATAATTGGATCATAAACCAATCATAGGGAGGATCACGATGGCTCTACAATCACTTGTTTTACAAACGGGAGGCAACGCTCCAATAGCTCAAGAAGGTCAGATTGAGGTGAAAATGGAATGGCTTCGTTCTTTACACGATGTGGACATCACGTGTTTTTTAGTAGGAGAGAATGGAAGAGTTCCAAATGATGATTACATGGTTTTCTATAATCAATCCGCTGATCCTTCACGCGCTGTTCAGTTTCAGCAGTTGAATGACAAGTCGGTTTCTTTTCAAATTAAGTTAGACGAACTTCCTTCACAAATTGAAAAATGCGTCTTTACTGCCACGATTGATGGGGCAAGTAAATTTCAGGACGTTGATGGTTGCACGTTAGTCGCTTCATCTGAAGCAACAGAAGTTCGCTATGATGTAACTGACGCTAAAGAAGAGAAAGCGCTAGTTGTTGCGGAGTTATATCGTTATAAGGGAACATTTAAGCTACGGGGAGTAGGAAGAGGGTTTAACGGAGGGTTAAAGCCGCTCGCCGAAGCGCATGGTGTTACGGTAGAGGATGAGGAAGAGGCAGAAATAGAAACAAAGCGGCAGACACCTCCTAAAATCAATTTAACGAAAATCGATTTACTGAAGAAGCAAGTTGTGATTTCCTTACAAAAGAAAAACATTGAGCATGAGAAAGCAAGAGTGGCTGTTGTGATCGATGCTTCTGGATCGATGACGCACCTCTTTTCAAAAGGAACCGTTCAGCGAGCATTCGAACGAGCGCTAGCTGTTGCAGCTCATATGGATGATGATGGCGTACTCGACGTTTGGTTTTTTGGAGATCGTTCGATGAGAGCGCCAAGCGTGACAGAAAATGACTTTGAAGATTATGTGAAGCGTACATATCCGGCACCGAAATTCTTCCGTGGATTAGGAGTTGGTAATAACGAACCTGCTGTTATTAAAGACATTATGAAGAAATATACAAAAGAAGAGCCGAGAGAGGATATGCCAACTTATGTGCTATTTTTTAGTGACGGAGGTATTTACAAGGATGCTGAGATTTCCTCACTCCTAAAGAAAGCTTCCAGTAAAAATATCTTCTGGCAATTTATCGGGATTGGGAAAGCGAATTATGGTATCTTACAGAAACTAGATGACTTGCCTGGTAGAGTCATAGATAATGCTGATTTCTTCCCGTTTGATGATTTAGATAAGGTGAGCGACGAAGACCTATACAATCGTTTGTTTAATGAGTATCCATCCTGGTTAGAAGAAGTGAAAAGTAGAGGGATATTAAGAAGTTGATACAAGTAAAGCCCTATCATTGGAAAATGGTAGGGCTTTACTCTAATGAAGTTATAGACATAAGTTTTTCAATATAAATAATAGTATTTTTACTTTAGGGCTTGATCCAGTGTTTCAAGATTTCTACGCATTAAGCTAAAGTAATCTTCTTTGTTATTAATATCTTCCTCAGTAAGAACAGATAAATTGTGAAGACGAAGCGCTTTTGCTCCAATTTCGGACTGGAGGCTTTTTGCCACCTTAGGCGTGACGTTTTGTTCGAACAATACATAATCCAACTTTTTCTCCTTAGCCGTATGAATAATTTCTTCAAGTGCTTTTTGTGATGGTTCATTTGAGGGAGAAAGCCCGGAAATCGCAATTTGATGAATGTCATAACGGTTTTCCCAGTACCCATAAGCAGCATGAGAAACAATCATTTCAGGATGATCTTTGGAATCAACTAAACTAGCAAACTCTTTATCTAGTTCAGTTAAATCACTTTTAACTTTTAGAAAGTCGGCTTCGAAATCTTCTTTTGCATCTGGCTTAAGTTCAATTAATGTCTCTTTTATGTTTTCCGCCATTCCTATCGCTTTATTAGGGTCAAGCCATATGTGAGGATCTTGATCACCGTGGTCATGCTCATCCGAATGTTCCTCTTCAGAGTGCTCTTCATGCTTATCTTCGTGTTCTTTTTCTGGATGCTCTTCATGTTCTTCACTATGTTCTAAGGTTTCAATTCCTGATGAAGCTTCAACAATCTTTACATCCTCATCTACCGAATCAGCAATAGCTTCAGCATAGCTCTCCATTCCTAATCCGTTATAGATAAAGGCGTCGGCTTCTGCTACATCAATCATCGTTTGTGTCGTTGGTTCGTAAGTATGTGCATCAGAACCAGGTGGTAAAATCGAGACAACTTCAACATGTTCCCCACCTATTTTCCTTGTGAAATCCTCAATTGGAAATAACGTTGTATAAATACTTAGTTTCTTTTCTTCACCACTTTCATTAGAAGCAGTCGTACTTGTTTCTTTTCCCCCACACGCAGCTAATAGCAAGACAGTCATGAAACACAGTAAAATTTTCCCGTATTTGATATTCAAAGTTCTCCCCCTCGTCAAATTGTAATCATAATATTATCGTAATGATTTCGATTTGTAAATCAAAATCATTACGTTTTGTGTTAAGATATTTTAGAGTCGAATGGATAGGGAGGAAAAATGAAGCATGAAAATACCAGTTTATTTAATTAGTGGCTTTCTGGGAAGTGGGAAGACAACCGTACTTCTAAGTATGATAGAAAATTGTAAAAAGGAAGGGTTAAAAACGGGCATTATTCTTAATGAGTTAGGTACGAAAAATGTGGAGGAAACGTACTTTAAGGAACAGAACGTAAAGACATTATTAAATGGATGCATTTGTTGTTCGATTCAGGATGATTTAAAAGATACACTATGGTCGTTTAGCGAAGAAGATATTGATTTATTGTTAATAGAAGGAACAGGTGTCGCAAATCCAATAGATATAGAAGCGGCATTAACGACTCAAGAATTTACCCGAATTTATGAGTTGAACTCGATGTTAACGGTTGTTGATGGAAGTCATTTTCTTGAACACCAACACTTCTTTGCGAGTAGTAAAGAGATTCGTAAGTTATTAAAACAACAGATTTCCTGTGCGAATTTGGTGATTCTTAATAAAGAAGATTTAATAACAGAATCTTCTATAATGAAAATAAATAAGAAAATGAGTGGTATGTTGAAAGAGGGCGTTCCTGTTTTTAGAACAGCTTTTGGAAACATTCAAGAAACCGAATTATTTAAAAAAAGATATGATCTTCATACTCCCATGACGAATCAAGATCACAGCGCTGTGGGACATCGTCATAACCACTCTTCTCTTCGGAGTATTCAGATAGATGGGTTTACTGAGGTAGATCGACTACTTTTCGAAAAATGGATTGCTGAGTTACCAATGGAAGTGTTAAGAGGGAAAGGCATTGTTCGATTTAAAGGTGCGCCTATGAACTATAATTTTCAATTTGCCTCTGGAAAGCTAAGCCTTTTACAAACTGTTGGAGAAGAAATGAAACCGATTATTATACTTATAGGAGATTCTTTAAACGAAGAAAAGTTAAACCAGAATTTTCATTCAACAATGTCTGGATGAAGCTTAAAATGACATGAATGATCTAGACGGGCATAGAATGATAGAAGCACTAATAGATTTTAAATCGAATTAATTATGATTTACAAAATGCGAGGGAAAGTCTTAAAAGAAAAATATAAAGTGGGTATGGAGGTGGAAGTGTGATTCATACTGTAAGCAATAGTATAAAGGATTTTATAGGAATCTTATTATTTTTAATCTTTGCTATCTTATTTTTATTTAATACACAAGTTCTTCAGTATTTTCAGTTTGATTTCCCTAGTGAATGGTTAAATGTAAATGCTATTTTTATTAGTATTCTGTTAGAAGCGATCCCGTTTGTTCTTTTAGGTGTGTTTGTATCTGCGCTGATTCAATCATTTGTTTCTGAAGAAACTCTTCAGAAAGTGTTACCGAAACACGCGTATCTTGGCTTAATTTCTGCAGCGCTACTTGGTGCTGTTTTTCCCGTTTGTGAATGTGCCATTATTCCAGTGGTAAGAAGGTTAATTAAAAAAGGTATGCCGCTTCAATTTGGTGTTGTTTTATTAATGGCTGCACCTATTCTAAATCCAATCGTAGCCGCATCTACATACTATGCTTTTCAACAGGATCTTACTGTACTTTATTTTAGAATGGGATTGGGATTTGTTTTATCCATCATTATTGGTTTTGTGATGTTTCGGATTTTTGGTACTACAAATCAATTAAGATGGACAAAGGAAGAACTTATTGGAGAAACAGGAACCGTAACCACGATGAAAAGAAATAAATGGAAGCAAACATTCTATCATGCTAGCGATGAATTCTTCGATATGGGAAAATACCTCATCATTGGGGCATTTTTAGCCAGTGTGGTCAATGGGTTTCTTGACCGCAACCTCCTTGCTTCATATATTACAAATGAAGCAGAATCAACGGGAGTTATGATGGGACTAGCGTTTATTTTATCTCTCTGTTCAGAAGCAGATGCTTTTGTAGCAGCTTCCTTTTCGAATCAGTTTTCTAGTACTTCTTTACTTGCTTTCCTAGTCTATGGACCGATGCTAGATTTGAAAAATATGCTGTTGTATTTCGCATACTTTAAGACAAAGTTTGTCTTAGTTCTTATGTTCACCATAACGTTAGTTACGTTTTGTTCTGTATTAGTGGTAAGCGTTTTTTAAAATTAAGAGAGGAGGAATGGGTCTTGGACGAGAGGAAGTCGACAGCTTCACTACAATTTCATATGTTTTTAAGAAGTATTATCTTAATGGGTTTTTTCTTATTAATCATCAAGCTAGTTCTAAGTGACACGATCCATCTTTATGTTGCTCCGAAAATGCTTCCGTTTGTCTATTTTGCTGGTGGCTGCTTCTTTTTAATAGGGATTATTCAATTTTTTAAAAGTATCTCCTCAAACCTGGCGGAGGAGATTGAATGCAACTGTGGTGCTGATCATCATATGAAAGGATCATTTGTGCGTAAAACGATTATTTATCTGTTATTTATCCTTCCTGTTCTAGGTGGATTAGGGCTTCCTCAAAAAGTAATCGATAGTACAGTAGCGGCAAATAGAGGCATTCAATATGGGGGAGGGTTATATACAAAACCGCCAGATAGCTCAGCAGCCTTGTCAGAAGATCCGTCAGATTCAAATACACAAGATGTGGATAAGTTTCTAGAAGATCCAGAAGCTTATATGGAGGAAATGGATGAGCGAGTGAAGAATGAAGCAGCTGAATCTCCTGCTTCAAACACCTCGTCTGGCTATTCTGCTGATTATAATAAATACGATGAGCTTGCTGAAAAATATTCAAAAATGAACCACATTCAAATAACGAATAAAAATTACCTCGATGTTATTACGACAATCGATTTGAATTTGGAGCAATTTATTGGAAAAAAATTGACGATCAAAGGTTTTGTGTACCGTGAACCCGATTTTAATGAAAAACAAATCGTTGTCGCTAGATTTGGTATGAACTGTTGCGTGGCAGATGCAAGTGTCTATGGAACTTTAATTGAAAGTGATCAAGTTCATTCCATTGAAGAAGATACATGGGTAGAGGTAACTGGAACAATTTCGAACACATCTTATAACGGTCAAGAAATGATGCTTTTACTACCAGATGAAATAAAGCAAATTGAGGCACCTAAAGAACCATATGTTTATCCATTTTAGAAAGGGAGCATATCCCTTTCTTTTCTTTGATATATAGCATCAATTTGAAATGATGGATTGCATTATAAATTTATCTAGTATACAATACAAATCGTAATAGTTACGATTTGGGGGGTGGTCATATGTATGAATGGATTATTATAGGTGGAGGTATTCATGGTTGTATGATCGCAACGTCCCTTTTAAAAAGCGGTAAAGTTAAAAAAGAGGAGATCTTAATCATTGATCCTCACACTGAGCCGCTTGAAAGGTGGAAGGAGAGAACCGAGCGCATTCAGATGCCGTTTCTACGGTCGCCTTCTGTTCACCACATTGATGTGGCTCCTTTCAGTTTAGACAAATATGCAAAAAAGATTAACTATGACAACCCTTTTTACGGTTACTATGATCGCCCCTCATTAGGTCTCTTTAATCAACATGCAGCATCCGTTTTTGAAGAAGCTTGCTTACAAGATAGTTGGTGTCAAACGAAGGTGAAGCAAATGGAGAAACAAGGACCAGTTTGGGAAATTGAAACGGAAGATCAACAAATTTATTATACAAAAAATAGTGTTATCGCGATTGGTAATAATGAACTGCACTATCCGCCATGGGCAACCGAATGGAACAAAGGGTATCACATTTTTGATTCTGAACTAAACATGGACAACATAAAGCCACCTCTTCTTATTATTGGAGGAGGAATTACGGCAGCCCATACAGCTATTGGTCTGTCTCATCGGTTTCCTGGGGAAGTTACATTAATGTCTCGTCATCCATTTCGTGTACATAACTTTGACAGCGATCCCGGTTGGCTTGGCCCTAAGTATTTGGACGCTTATTCTCAGATTAAGAACTATGATGTTAGAAGAAAGATGATTCATCAAGCAAGACATCGTGGCTCGATTCCTTCTGAACTTTACAGTCGTTTGCATCACTTAAAAAAGCACGGAAAATTATCTATTGTTCAAAGTGAAATTCAAACTGTTTTTAGTGAATCCAATATATTAATGACAAAAGAATCAACTGTTTATCGACCAGCCACTGTTCTTTTTGCTACGGGTTTTGAATCAGCGCTTACGAATCAACGCTGGCTGCTTCATTTGATTGCAAAGGAAAACCTTATTTGTTCTAACTGCGGATATCCTATTGTGGAAGAAAGCCTGGAATGGTGTCCACATCTATATGTCATGGGGCCTCTTGCGGAGCTCGAGATCGGTCCAGCTTCGCGCAATATTATTGGAGCGAGAAAAGCAACAGAACGAATTATGAAAAGCACACATTTTAAATCGTAATAATTTTGATTTGGAGGATGGAAGCTATGACGAATAAAGTCCCAGTGACAGTGTTAAGTGGATATTTGGGATCTGGTAAAACGACGTTGTTAAATCATATTCTTGCAAATAGACAGAATCGTCGGATTGCTGTGATCGTCAACGATATGAGTGAAATAAATATTGATGCTGAACTAATTAAAAGTGGTTTTGCTAGAACTGATGAAAAGTTGGTGGAACTTCATAATGGATGTATCTGTTGTACGTTAAGGGAAGATTTGATGATTGAAGTGAAAAAATTGGTGGAAGGAGGAGAGATTGATTATCTGGTTATTGAATCAACAGGCATTTCGGAACCGGTTCCCGTAGCTCAAACCTTTACATACATGGACGAAGCGTTAGGCATTGACCTTAGTCGCTTGTGCAGGTTAGATACAATGGTTACCATCGTTGATGGTAATCGATTCTGGCATGACTATAAATCAGGAGAAACCTTAATAGATCGTGAGGAAGAATCGTCAGAGGATGACCAGCGTGAAGTGGTGGATCTATTAATTGATCAAATTGAATTTGCAAATGTTCTATTGCTTAATAAAACGGATCTAATGAATAAAACAACGATAGGAAAATTAGTGTCCGTCTTAAGTACACTTAACCCTGATGCCATTATTGTACCAACCACTCATGCCAATCTTTCTCTTGATCGAGTGCTCAACACAAAATCATTTAACTTTGAAGCTGCAAGTCAGAGTGCTGGATGGATCAAGGAACTTAATAACGAACATATTCCCGAAACTGAAGAATACGGTATATCTTCTTTTGTCTATCGGAGGAAGCGGCCTTTTCATCCTGGAAGGTGGCTATCTTGGCTTGAACAATGGCCAGAGGAAATTGTTCGTGCAAAGGGATTCTTCTGGCTTGCTTCACGAAATGATGTCACAGGATTATTGTCTCAAGCAGGTCCATCCCTCAGTATTGAAGCGGCTGGGAATTGGATTGCAACCTACTCAATTGAAGCGCAAAGACAGGCGATTGATGAAGCTCCTGAACTACTAGAACGCTGGGATGATATTCACGGCGATCGCATGTCTGAACTTGTGATGATTGGTCTTCATTTGGACCAGGAGCAAATTGAACAGTCGCTTGATCGTTGTCTATTGACTAATCATGAGATGGAGGAAGATTGGTCAACATTTTCTGATCACTTACCAAAATATTAATAAGAAAGGAAGAGTTATATGGCTAAAAAATCAAAAATTGCTAAAGAAAAAAAACGTCAGGAGCTCGTTCAACAATACGCTCAAATTCGAAAAGAGTTAATAGCAAAAGGAGATTATGAAGCATTGCGTAAGCTGCCTCGTGATTCTTCAGCAACTCGCCTTACAAATCGTTGTGAAGTGACAGGGAGACCAAGAGCTTATCTAAGAAAGTTCAAGATGTCCCGAATTGCTTTTCGTGAGTATGCTCATAAAGGACAAATTCCTGGCGTGAAAAAATCTAGCTGGTAAAAAGGTGAAATGGATTTAGAATGCTAGTGAGGAACTTTTATTAAACTACTACTAAAAAGTGACCTTCTATGATTAGGAGGTCACTTCCATTAAAACAAACAAAACTAAATAAAGACGATGATAAAAAAGATAGAATACCTACTGATGAGTCTTTTCTAAATCCATTTCAGCTGCCTCTTGAAACACCTCAACCAAAATTTCCATTCCTTTCTCAATTTTATCCTGAGTTGAATGTGTAAAATTTAGCCGCATTGTATTGCTTTTGGCATCCGCTACATAAAACGGTGCACCGGGTACATAAGCTGCCCCTTTTTTTACAGCCGTATTTAATAAAAGTGTCGTATCAATGCCTTCAGGTAGCTCCACCCAAAAGAACATGCCACCTTTAGGAACCGTATAAGAAAGTCCGGGTAGTTCAGCTTGATCAAGCAAGCGCTGCATCACTTTCATACGATCATAATAGGTACGTCTTAAGTTTTTAATATGCCCGTTTAAATCAAAATCCGTACAAAGGTGATAAAGCGCATGGTGGGCAAGAGAGTTTGAATGCAGATCGGCTGCTTGCTTTGCTTGTGCCATGATGCGGATGATTTGATGAGGGCCTTTTATCCATCCTGTTCGTAATGCAGGCACAACCGTCTTTGAAAATGTACTCGTATAGACTGTGTGCGAACCATCGTCTAAGGCGGATATTGGTGTGTAGGTTTGGTTACTATCGAATTTGATCTCACCATAAGGATCATCTTCGAAAATGATCACTTTTTTTCGAATGGCCGTTTTTAATAAATGCTGTCGTCTTTCTAATGACCATACCTTGCCCATAGGATTGGAGAAGGTAGGGACAACGTATACACATTTTGGCTTATATTTTTTCATTTTATAATCAAGGTCTTCTGGGATCATCCCATGCTCGTCCGAATCAACCGGAATTATTTTCACTTCATAGGATTGAAACACTTGAACGGCTGCAAGGTAAGTGGGGTTTTCTGTTAAAACAATGTCTCCAGGATTAAACATTACCCGGGCAAATAAATCAATTGCCTGCTGAGAGCCTGTTGTCAACATAATATTATCTACATGTGAAGCGATGCCTTTCTTAGCCATACGATCGACAAGAACTTCTCGAAGCGGGAGATATCCCTCTGTCGCATCGTATTGAAACGCCTTACCACCTGATTGAAATGTTTTTGAGAAGGCATCTTGTACCGCTTCTACTGGAAAGAGTTCATCGTCCGGTAGCCCTCCTGCAAATGAAATGACATCTCCTTTATTCGTGATTTTTAATATATCTCTTACCGCTGATGATTGAAGATGCTGCACTCTTTTAGCAAACCCGTACCTCATGACAATAACGCCTTCCTTTGTTTTAATTTTTAAAATATTGTCATTATATCATTTTAATGCGGTGAAAGGCTAGGGTATATATCATTACTATATCGAATTTAAAAAATGCCTCATATGAAATTGAAATGCTATAGAAGCCTTAGAGGGCGCTTATGATAATAATGCACGATCGTGATCGTCTTCGAATAAGAAAAAGCATCTGCAAACGTAGCAGATGCTTTCTTTAATCAATTTCCGCTCTCTTCTTTTAGTTTTTCCATCTTATCAACCCAAGCTTGAATATCCTTTCGAATCTGTTCCGCATGTGTATTTACTTTATTGCGATTTCTTTCTCCAAGCTGTTGATAGAGTTCATAGAAGGCGTTTTTTCTCTCATTATTCCAATCTTTCAATTCGATTGCTTGTTGTTCTGTGATCCATTCATTCTCTTCCATAATCCCGATCGATTCATCAATTCGTAAGGCTTCACGCTTTGAAATGTGAAACATTTCTCTTGGCGCTTCTTCCGCTTTCTTGTATTCATCAGAGATTTCCCATCCGTTCGGTGCCATCGTATGGGCCCATGCGAGGTCACCCATAGACGGTAGCCATTCGTATTCAATCGTCTGCTTTAAGTCATCTGGACTATTTGCTTGAAAGTATTCTCCGTTTCCTGCATCAGCCACTTTCTTTAACTGATTTTCCGCTTCTGCATCAACATCAAATCCGATGATATTCACAGTATTGCCATTGTCACTTAACTTTTCACTGGCAGCTATCGGATCACCATCGCATGTTTCGGCTCCATCACTAACAATATAAATCGTCGTCGCTGAGTCGTAGGATCTGCTCATTTTATCTGCTTTTTCAATAGCAGCAGCTAAAGGTGTCCAGCCCTTACTTTCAAATGCATTCACGGCTTCCTGAAATTCAGCTTTATCATAGGATCCCATCGGATAGACTTCTTCAATCCCCGTACAGGAAAGTTTCTTATCTGCATCCGATTCAGAGCCTTTATGTCCGTAAACGACGAGCGAAACGTCACTAGACTTTCCAATTGTTTGCGCAAAGCTTTTGACGGCTTTCTTAGCAGTAGTCATTTTCTGTTCACCGTTGCTCTCTAACAGCATGCTTGAGCTTGCATCGAGCAAAATAATCGCTTTATTAGGAGCTTCCTGATTCTCTTCCTCTTTCTGAACAGTTGGATCTGGGAGATATGGCTCTTCAAAAGGGGATTCATAGTTCTCCGCCTTGTCTATGGCAACAGGGTAGTTTGGACTTGAAAGAAGCGTCAGAAGCCCCTTTTGATAATCGTTTATATCCTTAGCTTCTTTTGATAGGTTTTCTAAGACATCTGGTAGCTTTGTTGCTAATGCTGAAGGTAACTCGGGATTCGTATCCAATTCAACTGTATCTTCTTCATAATTTATATCTTCTGTAAGTGTACCGCCTGGCATGTTCTTAAGAGAATCCGCCGATACGGTAAGGTTAAGCTTTTCATTGATTGTAAGCGACTTTTCATCTGACTCACTGACCTCTTTTTTAGGAGGGGGCTGCTCGGTTGCAACTTCATTAGTTGAACTGCATGCAGCTAGGGTGAGTAGAGTGATGCCAATAATGAACGTACGGTATTTCATTTATTTCCTCCTTAGCGGGATGTTCTGATAAAAGATGAAACATTTTTTAAGGAAGTGAAAATGAACTAGTGCACTGCTAGTATGGATGATGCTAAGATGCGAAAGATGATAAGCGTCATGTGAAAATCCTCTATGTATCAGTGACCGCTTTCGCAGGAAAGGGTCACTTATGAACTTTCATATTTTTCTTCCAGCTGTTTCCTTTTTTCACTATAGTTCTGTCCAATCTGATCAACCTCATCAGATAATTGTTGAAGCTCTGGATATAGTTCTTCTGTTTTTTGTTGATCTTCTTCACTAACAGGAGGAACTTGAAGCTCAAGCATGTCGGACTGTAGCTCGAACATGTCTGTTAACGTTGTAACCTGATCAAGAAACAGTTGATGAAGCTCCTGAACTTCATTCGTTTCAAGCTTTTGATCAACATTTTCAGCCTGGGATTTTACATCCTTTAGCAAGGGAAGGATTTCTTCATTCACGTATATTTGAGCTTTTTCTGGCTCGGAATACTTTTCAATCAGCTTTGCTCCCATATCTGAGATTTTTTCGGACTTCTCAAAAAGGGCAATGCGATCTTCATTATTGTATTCATTGAATTCATCTTCAGCAGGTTGCCCATTCGCATTACATCCGCCTACGATAAAAAGTGTAAGTAGTAAGAAAAAGATTTTTTTCATAAGTAAAGTCTCCTGATTTAAATTGATTTGTGATTATCGTAGTTCTACTGTCCCATCCTTTTTTAAATAGAAAAGCTTTGTTCCTGTAATTTCTTTTCCGTCTTTACTAATTTGAAGAAGGACTTGCTTTTCTCCACTAGATGGGACTGGTGCATTAACGATTTTCTCCCACCCCGGAATGTTTGATTGAAGTGTTTTTGACGAGGTACTCGTGATTAATTCGCCCGCGGTTTTACCAGTTAAAGGGACCTCAGATGTTCCTTGTAGCCATCCATCAATGTTGTCGGCTCCAGGAACACGACCGACTGCCTCACCTATGGCTCGGTTACCGGCACTTTCTGCAATCTTTTTTGCGTAATCTCCCATATTTTGAGTTAAAGCATTATGATCGATGGTAGTTTGAGAGAAATAAAGGTCGGGATTGTCAGGGATAATCACGAGATCTCCTCCAACCACGGTGTAATTAATCGGCTGCTCGTTAATCGTTGTCGTATGAATAGTTAGGCCTTCATCATTCTGGATATGATTAAGATCATATCCACCACCAGGAGTTAACTCCTGACCTTCTGATAACCCGTATTTGTCTTTCGCTTCCTTTTGCGTCTCGGTTGTCTTCATACTATTGTTTTCATCAACGGTGTCGGTTGCCCAGTTCCACATATCGCTAAAGGTTGTTTCCGATTTGTCTTTCTTAACGGTTTCACTGAGTTCACCAACATACCAATCATCAATCGAAACAACTCCATCAGAACTCATTGTAATCATGGCACGGCGATCCCAATTCTCGCCATCTCCTCCAATATAGACAAGAACCTGTTTCGTACCCGACTTTGGTACTTCTGCTGAAACAATTTCTTTCCAGAAAGGAATTTGCTTCTGAATGGATTCCGAAGCCTGTTCTTTTAGTAAATCTCCTGAATTGGCGCCAGTGCCAGGAATGTCTGGCATGTTCCCCATTTTGTTATTTAAAGCAGAAGCGCCAGGAATTTTACTTGCACCTTTTCCAATAAAGTATTCACCAAAGGCACTTGCGGTGGTTTTGCCAATTTGGCCGAAAATCTCCTCAGTTAAGCCGTACTCCGTGTTCTGTGTGTAATACCACAGGTCTGGTTCATTTCTAAAAATAACGAGACGATCATTGATAATGGCATAATTCATAGGAACGCCGCGCAAATTGAATGTCTCAATTGCAACGCCATCCATCTCCTCTAACATCGATAAATCCATTTCTTTTCCTTTAGCAACCTGGTGGGTACCATCGACAAATTCTTGAGCATTAGGATGATCTGCTCCACTTAGTTCAGCAACGCCTGCAAAGTCTCGTTCATATCCTTTTAGTAGCTCGTAAGAATACGTAGGAGAGCTTGAGATGAAAGTTTTACCAAATATATTCCAGGAAGTCGTCAAATAACTTCCAAACATTGATAACATCTCTCGTAACTGCTTCTGCTCTAGTGAAACTTTGAGCTGTTTGTACTTCATAAGGTGATCTAACTGCCCTGATTGATAGGTTGAGATGTTTATCTTACCACCGATCATTAAGCCTTTCATTTCGTCAATGTATTGAATGATCTGTTGTATATCTTGCTTCATTTCATCGAGATAAGATGTTTGACGATGGTCAAATTGTTGCAAACCGTGAATTGTTTCATCAATTTCATTTCTAGCATGTTGAACGTGGTTTAGAAAGTCCTGATCACTTAGCTTTGGAATGGAGACAATATCACTCACAGTTGAAAGGCTAGCATTCACATCATCTACTAAACTAATTGTGTTGGTTTCTGTATTTTTTAAACCATTCGTTAATTCCCCACCGAGAAACTCCTCACGTATCATTCCGTCTTTTGCAGGCTCAAGAGCGATCGTAGCTTGCTTCAGATCATGAAGTTTTTGCTGGTATTGCGTTAATGAGAGTTGGAAGTATTCAACGAGAGGAACATGCCAGTCTTGATAGAAAAGCCGAATGGCTTTTCCACCTTTTCCATTAAAGGCATTCTCTAGACTAATAAAATCCTGAATACTATTTTCGAGGTTTTGAAATTGCTCAATTTGGGCTTCCAGTTGTTTGGTGTTTTCTTCAATGGCATTGCGCAAGGATTGTGTATGTAATAGCTTCACTGATCTACCGCCCCTCCCTATAGAATTGTCAATTATGTAGTGCTTTTTTACCCCAAATACAAGAGTGCTAATCCAACTTTTTACATCGTCTTTAGATGATAGAAATAAAGTAAAACTAGTTTATGAAAGAGTTCGAATGCTTTCATGCCAGAGGTTCACTATATAGTTTAAGGGTTAAATTAAAAGATTGAAACCTCCTTTTATGAAACGGGAGGATAGTCATACAATTGGTAGTTTCACTGCTGGAACTTAACTTATGGTTAATGAAGGATGAAATCGTGTTTTACTATTGAGAAAATTCTAATTATACTTTATACTACCTATAACCATTTTAAGGTAAAAAATATAGATTAAGTATCATAATCCGGCTTTTTTCATATACTTGTATCGCTAAAATGGTGATTTTGTTCGTTCGAAGTATTCTATCTTAGTGTTTGTTTTTTGATTGGAGGTGAGAGAGTTGGATTTAGATGATTTGGATAGAGGATTAATGGTTTGTTTATCACACGATGGTCGCATGTCATTTAAAGATATTGCTGAAGAGTTACAAGTAACAGAGAAAACAATTCGAATGAGGTATAAGAAGCTAGTTGATGCCGAGGTACTAAAAGTTGTTGGCATTGTGGATCCGGTAGCGGTCGGAGTGAAAGTGGCAGCAATTTTTCAAGTAGACGTTGAACCGAGCCGTCTGCAAAAGGTTGTTGCTGTCATGAAGGAATACAAAGAGGTTCGCTACATTACACTTACATCTGGGGAATACCCACTAATGATTCAAACGAATTTACCGAATCAAGAAGATATTCGGCTTATGGTGTACAAGCTTTATGACATACCAGGGATTCGAAAGGTGAATACAACCTATCAATTTGACATTTTTAAAAATACGCATGACATTCTTTAGTGACGTTACTACAAATAAGAGGGGGAATAAAGATGAAGAAAGGAATCATAGCCTTGTTGACGGTTGTAATCGTGCTGATGACGGCTTGTTCTGGAGGAAATAATTCAGCTACAGATTCAGGTGACGGTGGTGGAGAGCTTAAAGATGGTGGCACGCTTATTTTTGCCAGAGGGGCAGATTCGTTATCATTGGATGCGATTAATGTGACAGATGGGGAATCAACTCGGGTAACTCACAACATTTTTGAAACGTTATTTAAATACGATGAAAATTTAGAACTCCAACCAGGTCTTGCGACAGAGTATGACCTTGGAGAAGATGAGTTAACGTGGACATTGAAGCTTCGTGAAGGAGTGAAATTCCATGATGGAACGGATTTTAATGCTGATGCCGTTGTCTATAATTTTGAGCGTTGGATGGACCCTGATCACCCCGAGCATCATGGAGAATTTACATACTACTCATTTCTTTATGGAGGATTTAAAGGCGATAAAGATCATAAGATTGAGCATGTTAAAGCGGTCGATGAGTATACAGTAGAAATAAAATTAACAGAGCCAACAGCACCATTTATTAGTTATTTAGCCATTCCTATGTTCGGCATCGCGAGTCCAGAGGCGGTTCAAAAGTATGGAGATAAATTTAATGAAAATCCTGTAGGGACTGGACCATTCAAATTTGAAAGCTGGTCTAGGAATGACAAAATTCAACTGAATAAAAATGAAGATTACTACGTGGAAGACATTCCTCATCTCGATCAACTTATTTTTAGAGTGATTCCTGATAATTCGTCTCGATTCACCGCGTTACAAACTGGTGAAGTTGATATGATTGACGGTCTAAGTCCTGATGATGCTGGAGCGGTTGAGTCGGATGGTAATCTTGATCTTATTAAGAGACCGGGTTTTAATATCGGATATTTAGCTTTCAATATGGAAAAAGAGCCGTTTGATGATCCAAAAGTACGTAAAGCTTTGAATTATGCGATTAATAAAGATTCGATCATTGATGCTTTTTATAACGGTATGGCTGAAAAAGCCGTTAATCCAATTCCATCTTCTCTTTGGGGGTACAATGAGGACATAGAAGGGTATGAGTATGATCCTGAGAAAGCGAAAGAATTGTTAGCGGAAGCAGGTTATGAAGATGGGTTTAAAACTGAATTGTGGGGGATGAGCAACCCTCGACCATACATGCCACAGCCATTAAAGATTGCGGAAGCAATTCAATCGGATTTAGCTGAAGTTGGCGTTGAGTTGGAGATTCAAACGTATGAGTGGGCGACTTATCTAGATAAAACAAGTAACGGTGAACACGATATGGCTTTGTTTGGATGGACAGGGGTCATGGCAGATCCAGATAACTTCTTGTTCCCTAACTTAAGTAAAACAAATGCGACTAAGCCTGCCAATAACCGTGCCTTTTATAAGAGTGATGAGTTTACAAACCTTTTGATGGAATCACGCACAACCTTTGATGAAGAAAAGCGAGCTGATCTTTATAAAGAAGCTCAGGAAATTTTTTATGAAGATGCACCATGGGCACTTATTGGCCATACAACTCCCCCACTTGCTAAGATGTCTTACGTGCAAGGATATGAAGCACATCCGATGAATGATGATGCTTTCTGGAATGTGTATCTGACAAAATAATAAGAGAGAAGCACTTCCACTCAAAGAGGTGCTTCTCTTTTATGAAAATCTACTTACAATAAGGAGCTACGTTATGTTTTCTTTATTAAAAGAGTTATGCGATACGATTGGTCCTTCAGGCTTTGAACAGAATATTCAAAGGAAAGTATTTAATCTTATTAAAGAGGAAGTTGATGAATGTAAGGTGGATCCCCTAGGAAATATCATTGCAAAAATGAATGGTAATCCGGAGTTTCCTTCTCTTATGATAGCGGCCCATTCAGATGAGATTGGTTTTGTAGTAAAGAAAATTGAATCGAATGGTCTTATTCGATTTGAACAGGTTGGCGGTTTCGATAACCGTCTTCTTTTGTCTCAACCAGTGTTTATTAAATCCGATAATGGTCCAGTACATGGCGTGATCGGTACGATTTCCGCTCATTATGTCAAATGGGATGATCCTAAAAGAGTCAGCAATCATCGGGAGCTCTACATTGATATAGGTGCTTTAAATGATGAAGATGTCACTGGAATGGGCGTTCGAGTAGGGCAACCGATTAGCTATGGAACAGAGTTAAAGAAAGTAGGACCAGAGAATGCACCAAAAGCAATGGGGAAGGCATTAGATGACCGTGCTGGCACGGCGTTACTAATTGATTTAATCAGTAAGTTGAAAAAAGATAAAAACGAACGAGGAGATGTCTATCTCGCTTTTACCGTGCAAGAAGAAGTAGGGTTAAGAGGAGCTTCTGTTGTAGCAGCAAAGATAAAGCCTGACTTTGCGATTGCAGTGGATACGACCCCAACAAGTGATACATATGATGTAATTATGACGGGAACGCGAAGATTGGGCGGGGGACCGTGTATTAAACTTGCTGATAAATCGCTTATTTCACATCCTTTAGTTAGCCAACATCTATTTAATGTAGCGAAAGAGAAAGGAATTCCTTTTCAAGAAGAGATTTTCATGGGGATTGGTACCGATGCTGGAGCTATCCATATGACGGGAGAAGGCATTGCAACTGGCGGTGTTTCAATCCCATCTAGGTATACGCACTCTCCGCATGAAGTGATTGATTTAAAAGATTTAACGGATACTGGTCAATTACTTTTAGGTTTCATTACGTCTTTGAAGCACTTAAAAGGCAAAGGGTTTTTAGATACGTAAAGAGCGAATGAAGGTACTATTAATAAAGAAAAAACAAGCATGAAGAATTTTTCTTCATGCTTGTTCTCTATGAATTTTACGTTTCTAAAATGCCTACCGAATCAAATCCACCTGCAGATGCTTCAACTTCTGCACTGCCTTCACCATAAAGGTCAATAGCGGACTGAATGATCGCCTGTCGGGCATCACTAAAGTCGGAGTTAGGTGTGAGGTATTGAGTCAAAGCACGGTAATAGATTTGCCCAAGTTTCTCACGGCCGATGTCCTGGGCGGTTAAGTAAGCTGCGTGATTAATAATGGAAGAATTGATGTGAACCCCGCCGTTATCTAAGTCACCAGGAAGGTCGTAGAATTCATCCATATGAGAAGGATATTTTCCCTCACCATTTCCATATGGCGCATAAGCAGCACCAACAGGGTATTTACTAGGATCACTTAAACTTCTAAGAGAGGTGCGCCCATCTGCTACTGCAGCAGGTGCCATTATGTCTTCTCCAATCTCCCAGTCTGAGTCATCAATTAATGCCCCAAAGATATCCGAGAAGGCTTCATTCAAAGCACCGGATTGGAAGCGGTAAATAAGGTTAGCTGAATTAGAGGTTACTCCATGAGTCATTTCATGGGCTGCAACATCAAGGCTAGCGGAAAGAGGGATAAAGAATTCACCATCGCCATCTCCATATACCATGTAAGTTCCGTTCCAGAAAGCGTTGTTGTAATTATTGCCATAATGAACAACTGATTGAATAGGCATACCATTATCGTCGAGTGAGTTCCGTCCGTGCTCACTTAAATAATAATCATAGACTTGTTCCGAGTTATAGTGGGCATCCACTGCAGGCTCCGCAAATTCAGATTTAAACGCAGCGCTTTTATTTGAAAAGACCTCAAGGTAGTTTTTTGAGTAATCATAGGTAATGATTCCGTCTAATCCATCATGACTATAATCTGCTAGTTGAAATGTGCTTCCTTCATTTTCAACCTTGTTTTTTGTAACATGTAGAAGACGATGATCACCTAGTACGCCGGTACCAGTGCCCGTTTGAGTTTTGTAATGTCCTGCGTCCATAATAGCGTTATATTGATCCACAACTTTACCAGACGTAGCGTCAACAAACACGAACCAGTTACCAGGTTCATCTCCTAAGAAGTTTACATTCACCTTGTAGGTAAGGTGATTTTTACCTTCGAATGGATAAATAACTAACTCAGAAGTTGGAACTTGATCTAAGGTAGAAGGAGCATTGGTCGAAGATTTTGCGACTTGCAAGGCATCTTCTGTAGAAAAGGTTGGCGATGTATTAAGCTTACTTGCTTCGACTTCTTCATTATAAGCTCCGTTTACGACTGTAATTTCATCGTCCGTATTGTAGTGAACAATAATTTCAGCACCTTCCACGGGTACACCGTTCTTTGTTTGATTAAACCTAACGTGAGTCATTCCAAGCTCATCTTTGACCGACTTTTTCTTTTTTAGGTCTGCTTTTGGGTTCTTAATGTTTACTTTTTCTTTATTTTGTTGCAGGTAGTTTAGGGCATCCTCTGCAGTAGAAGAGGCACGTTTAACCGCTTGCTTTTCCTTCACAAATAGGGGAACGTTTGCTTTCTCGTTCCATTGCTTATAGCTTTCAACTTGATGAGTAGGCTGTTCGGCTAAAACATTTTGATAAGGTACCGAGGCTGTGAATAAGGCTGTTGTCACAACAAGTGAGGCAATGAACTTTTTTCTCAAATAAATTCCTCCTAATATGTAATCTATTAACAATTATATAGGGAAGATGAACGAATCTCATGAGTCGTTGTAATTATCTTAAAATAAAGAATAATTTGAATTAGTGGTTATTTAGAACTATGATTCACGGTATGAAAAGTTTATTAAACTCCTTTCTTAAAGAAAAAAGGAAATGACGAACTTTAGTTGAAGGTTGAAAATTGGTAAAAAAGTGAAGGGGTGTATGTGGATGTTGTTTTCTCAAGAAAATGTTTTTGATCAACTTTTAAAAGGTGTTGATTTTTCTGGTTCTATCTTTGTAAAACAAGATGAAGAAGAATTCAAATTATCTTCCGGCTATGCCAATCGTGTAGAAGAGCGATTAAATAAGGTGAATACAAGATTCGGGATTGCCTCAGGTTGCAAGTTGTTCACGGCAATAGGGATTGCTCAGTTAGTAGAGAAAAAGCAATTATCGTTCAAAACAAAGTTAAGAGATTGCTTAAATGTGTCTTTTCCTCACTTCGATCCGAACATTACAATTCATCAGCTTTTAACACACACTTCAGGTATACCAGACTATTTTGATGAAGCAGTCTTAGAAGACTACGAAGATCTTTGGAAGCAGACACCAATGTACCTTCTAAAAAGCCTTCAGGACTTTCTGCCACTTTTTCAAAATGGGGAAATGATCGCTTCTCCAGGGGAGGCGTTCCATTATAATAATGCGGGCTACATTGTGTTAGGTTTAATCATTGAGCAGCAAACAGGAATGGCTTTTCAACATTATATAGAAGAAAACGTTTTTAAGCCTGCTCATATGAATGATTCGGGGTATTTTTCTTTAGATCGTCTTCCTCAAAATACAGCACTTGGGTATATTGATGAGGATGACGGCTCATGGCGGACGAATACGTATGCTATTCCGATTGTCGGTGGATCTGATGGAGGTGCGTATGTGACAGCACCTGATATGGTGAAACTTTGGGAAGTGTTGATTGATTTTCAGTTATTGAGAAATCGTTCTATAGGTCACTTGCTCACTCCTCATGTGGATGTAAAAGAGGGAGTAAGTTATGGTTATGGGATGTGGATGAACACTCGAAACAATCGAATCGTAAAATACCATGTCATGGGGTATGACCCCGGCGTTAGTTTTCACTCTGCATACTATCCGGATAGTGGTTGCAAACTAGCGATTCCTTCTAATCATAGTGATGGAGCGTATCAAGTAATGAAGGAAATGGAAGAGATGTTACATCTAATCGATACGTAAAACGACAAAAGCAACGGTCCTAGTATAAAATAGGCCGTTGCTTTTTGGATGAGTGGTTAGCTTTTTGATGACGATAATCGATTATAGATGACTAGCACTATAATTAGGACGATGAGACATACACCGATTAAAATTCCAATCAGAAGTTGAAAGGAGGACGACGTCGTTTCGCTATCTTCTGCGTTAGTCGATGTAAAAGCTACTGTCTCTGTTTCAGAGAAAAGATTGAGATTCTCCGCTTTATCTTTAATCGTACTATTTTCTTTACTCATTGAAAGAAATAGTTCATTTCGGGTGCCCTCAGGATTAAAAACCTTTTCTCCATTGAAAGATATCGTCTTCTGATCTTCAGATATCTCTTCCATTTCCTTCGTATTGGAGGAGTCATGAATTAAGTCAGTATTTTTCTTGAATTTGTTCTTTTTGTACTCATTCGGTAATAGCTCATTGATGTCTGTGTTTCCCTCTGCTGCCACTGGAATGATGTGACAGCAGAGAAAAATCAAGGTGAATAGGAAAATGATCTTAGGCTTCATGGGCCTCATCCTTTTTAATTTGTGTCCATGATCGCTTGTTTAAAGCATATTGAAGAATGATCAGGACGATCAAAATGGCGAATAAAATCATCGCACCTTCTGAAAAGAGCGTTTGTGTACTGTTCTGGATTGACATATACACGCGAGACATTGGATCAGTAAAGCTAAAGTTTGGTGTTGAAAGAGCTAATAAAGGTGTTACAAACAGGGCGACGAGGCCAACGGTAACGAGCCATCCGATCAAATGGTGACTCATAAAGGCTACGCGAATGAGCGCCGCACAACTTAATAGTAGTAAGATCGTAAAGATGGTCCATTCCATGGAACGATCGTTTCCTAATGGATAAATCGATAAACTGTAGAGGCTGATCACAAGCCCCACGATACTTGTCAGCATTAAGAATAAAATACTTTGTAACCACCATGGACCATGTTGGAAGTAGTAACTTGCATATCCAATCAACAAGCTGCTTAAGAGAATAATAAACAAAATGACCACTGGTGGAAGATTTGTATCTTTCTTATCAGTAAAGACGCTTCCCGTTACGTCAATTGGAGTAGCAAGGAAATCATAGACGTAATCATTAGATTGGCCATCTACAAACGCGTTCCCCATAACGTTAAAAACGTCATCACGAATCATAAGAGTGGAAGCGACGTTCGTTTCCCACTTGTTATTTAGTGTGTTGGCATCTGTCTGCACTTCAGCTACTCGAGACTGGAGTTCATCTGTGTACGAAAGAATTTCAGATTGGCTATCTTCAATAGAATCCATCCAATCATACAAAGAACCCATCTGACTCTTAACCTGGTCATGATTACTTATGATATCTGTGCCCTGTGCTGTTTTATCAGGGGTTTGCTGCTGAGACTGTTGCATTTGATTTAGAACATTATCTGCTTCTTCTTCAATTCCGTTTAAGCTTTCAAGTAATTTTGCTTGCTGGGTATCGAGAACGTTTTTGTAGTCTGCTAAAAAGACAGTGAAATCATCTTGTAACGTCGTTAGGGCATCGCTCGTCTTCGGTACTTGTGAGCCAACCGCGTCCCATTGACCTTCTTCTTTGTTCGTTAGTTCTAACATGCTATTTACTTCTTCACGAAGATCATTGTCCTGCAAGATGGTTTCCTTCACGTCGTTTTTAGAAAGCATGCTATTAAGTGTTGCTTCATATCGGTCTAGATAGGCATAGTACTGAAGAACATCTGTTAAGTTCGCCCCTTTAATCGGACGTTGGAAATAGACGGATAGCGTATCTTTTCTTGCTTGTGAGAGAGCAGGAGATGCTAAAATCGCATTTTCCTTTTCATTAATTCCAGAGGAAATACGATAAATTTTATCAGATACCATCACGAGTAAATCTTTTAACTCAGTATTTGATTCTATTAACACATCAACCTGTTTCATTAACGTTTCTTTTTGAGAAGAGAGCGTTTCGTTTTCCTTCGTTAGCTTCTCAACTTCCTTTGTTAACTCTTCAATTTGTTCAAGTAAACTTTTATTTTCTGTTGTGAGCGTTTCAACAAGCTTCTTTAATTCTTCTAGTTCGCCATCTAGTGGATTTTCGCTACCTTCTTTGGCTAGAAGCTGTTGTTCCGTTTGCTTGATGCGATCGTTAAGCGTTAGTAACGTTGTCGATGCGGTTTGCAGATCTTCTACTTTTGGTTCTTCTAGGGCGATCAATGTTTCTTGTAGCGTAACAATTTCCTGAGCAATCGCTAATAGCTCGTTCCGTTCTGCGCTTAGATCAACAGGAGTTGAACCATTTGTTTCTCCAACTTCATCGATTACAGGAGGCTCTTCATCTTGTAAACTTTTTAGAAGTTTCGTAAGGTCTTCCGTTGGATCCTCTTCTTCACTAGGATCTTCTGGATCAACAGGTTCTTCTGGATCTTCAGGGACTTCAGGAAGTTCGGGATCATCCGGAATAATGATCTCGTCACCATCACCAAGTTTATTGCTAAGCGTAGCGATTTCACCTTCTAGTTCATTTAAGACCATTGAATCTTTAAGTTGCTGGTAGTAATTTAGAATTCGTTCTTGAAGCGTATAGAAATCGTTAACCTGACGCTCGACCTGATTGTATCGAAGTTCTTTTAGACCAGCGAACATTTCTTGCTGCTGGATCATTTGGTTTTCTACCTGAGACATGTTTTCAAGTACGCTCTCAGATTTCCCTTCAAACAGTTCTTTATTGTTCATAAACATCGGCTGAGGCATCTCTGTAGCCTGTGAAATCGAATTGACTGAATCGGCTTGAATTTGTTCAAGAACTTCTTGCTGCTTCTGCTGATACTCACGATAGTCATTTGTATAAGTAACAAAGTTTGCTAGATTTTCTTGAAACCCTTCCATCGTATCCGTTTGATCAGCTGCACGTTCCTCAGCATTTTCTGATGTTGATTGAAGGTTAGCAAGCATCGAAACTTGCTGCTCCATCTGCTCGGCCAAATCCTTCGAACTTGGTGTATAGAAGGAAAGCATCGTTTGTTGGAATGCTTTCTCTTTTTCTACAATTTGGTCAAACTCTTGTTGGATGTTGACGAGGTCATTTGAAACATAGTTCCAATAAAGAGAAGACATCTTCGTGTTCACGCGATTCGTTGCTTGTTCAAGTTCAAGCAAAACTTGCTCTTTATTTAGAGCATTTAATTGATTCTGTACCGTAAATGCCAACTTTGTTTGCTCCGGTTGGTTTTCGTCGTACGTTAGGATCTTCTCAGAGAAAGTGGAGGGAATATAAACAATGGCATCATATTTTTGATTGTTTAATCCGTTTTCTCCGGCACTGCGTCCAACAACCTCCCAATTGTATTCAGATTCAGACTTAAGAATAGGGGGGACGTCATTTCCAAACTTTACGACTTCCTCGTCTTCTTCGGTTCCTGTATCTTCATTGATGACAGCGATCGTTTTCGTGGCGCTCTCTTTCTTTTTCATCGGATTTTCTCCAATGGAAGTAAAGTAAATGAGCGGGAGAACTAAAATGATTGCTGTTACGAGAATGAGCTTCAGGATGCTTTTCTTTTCTTTCACGCATGGACCTTCCTTTCTATTTGAACAAGTGGAATTTGGATTTTTTGCGCGGTTTCACTTTGCACATAATAAGCAAATCCGGCTTTAATATCGGGTTCTTTCCTGTCAAAAGGCAGGTTAATGAGCGTTTGATCGGATTTCTTCATTAATAAGATGATTTGACGAACTTGTTTCAATTCAACTGTTAGCGGGTCATAGCCTTTCGTTAGTTCATTGCTACTGCCAGATGCAACAATACTTAAGCCGAGGTGGCTATAGTTTTTCATTAGTGTGGTCATTCGATCCTGAAGGAGATTTCCGAGCGTTTGAGAAAATCGTCCATATCCATCGATAAAGAGGAAAACTCTCGAAAACTCAGGAAGGGTTTGGCCAGTATTCATCCTCTCGTGGTACTTCACCTCTCGTGACTTGAATTCAGTTGTCACTTGTTCCATCCATTCTTCGATTTGTTCTTTTGTTTCTAAATAAGTTGTCTTTTCCTCATCTTTTAAATGGAATAACCCGCGATCGATTGAATCAAATACGGCAATATGATCTCCTTCTTGCTGTAACGCTTGCTGGGTAAGAAGACGCATAATATTGGTTTTACCTTTCTGAGCTTGTCCTAGCACAAGACAATGGGATGTCTGCGTAAAGGAGAGAGAAACCGGCTTCACTGTTTCCTCATGCAGTCCAATTGGATAAGAATTTTTTGGTTTGGAAGCTTGAATGTACGTCATGAATGTTTTAAAAGTAAGATCACTCGGTAGCATTGGAATCGCTTCAGGTTTGCTCGCATCACGGTATTTCTCTTGGAGCATTTGAACTTCTTCTTTCAATGAAGCTAGCTGTTCGTAATCATCTTCTCCTTTAGCTGGTAGCACGATTTGACCGAAGTGTGTTTTCTCTTTCTTCATAATCGCCCTACCTGGGACGGCTTCTGGTGCAAAAGGGATTCTTCCAAGAACGGTGTAAGCTTCTGAATTATCGAGTAAATAATGAACGATTTTCGTTTTAAGGTTATTCATGAGAGCTTGTCGAATGGAATTTAAACGGGTGGCGCTGACAATTAAATAAATTCCCAGCGACTGTCCGTCTCGCGCAAACTGAGTGAAGATCGGATCAAGGTCCATCAACTCCTCTTTTACAAGATCATAGTTATCGATCGTAATAAAGAGAAGGGGAAGAGGTTTTTCATTTAACCGATTGTACATCGTAATGGAGCTCACTTCTTCACGCTGAAAAAGTCGTTTACGCTTTGTAAATTCCTCCTGAATAAATTTCAATAATTTATTTAATTTACGTTCCTCATCAATTAAGAAATAATCTCCCGTATGAGGTAAATTCTTAATCGATAATAAGCCCCCGTTGCCGAAGTCGAGTAGATAGAATTGCGCTTCTTCTGGCGTGTTTGTGGATGCGATATTCATAAGTAACGTTAGAATGGTTTGTGTCTTGCCGAATCCTGATGAGCCAAATATGCCAACATTTCCATCCTTTATTAACTCATAATTATATGGAGATTGGGCTTGTTTTTCAGGTTCATCCAGCAAGGCAAACGTCATTTTTTTCTTGTTGGATTCAAAATTATGACGATACAATCGCTTTTCGAGTGGTGGTAGCCATGGGCTTGGTAATCTTCTTAGGCCAAGTTCCTGCTGGACATCAACAATTTTATCTACGATTACTTCGATTTCGCTTTGCTTCTTTTTCTTGCTTTCTTCTGAAGATGAAAGCTCTGATAGTGGAACGAGACCGAGGTCAGTCACAAGAGCGACTTCATCTTCCATATCCGAAGTATCTTCCATATATGTCGCTCGGCTATAGGCTGATTGGAATAAGTCGTATACTTCGTTATTCCCAACCTGTAAATATGCGCGCCCTGTTACGGTTAGTGATGCAGCATCACCGTTCTTTAAAATTTCACGGCTATCCTCTACATTTTGTACTTTTAGAGCGACGCGGAAGCGAGCGTTACTCCAGATTTGATTATCAATCACGCCACCAGGTTTTTGCGTGGCAAGTATAAGATGTACACCTAGACTTCGACCAATTCGTGCAGCGCTGACAAGCTCTTTAATGAACTCTGGTTCTTCTGTTTTTAACTCAGCAAATTCATCCGAAATTAAAAAGAGGTGAGGCATTGGCTCAGCTGCTACGCCATTTTTATAAAGAACTGTATAGTCGTTTATGTGACTCACTTCATACTGATCAAAAATGGTTTGTCGTTTCTTTAATTCGCTTTTAATGGAAGCGAGTGCACGCGTACTGAAATTTTCACTACCTTCGATATTTGTAATCGTTCCAAGTAGGTGAGGAATTTGTTTAAACGGCTGAGCCATTCCACCACCTTTATAGTCAATTAATAGAAACGCTACTTCATGTGGATGGTAGTGAACGGCGAGTGAAAGAATATACGTTTGCAAAAATTCACTCTTCCCGGATCCTGTTGTACCAGCTAGTAATCCATGTGGGCCGTGAGCTTTCTCATGAAGGTTCAACTCTACAACGTCTTGTCGTCCTTTAAGTCCTACTGGTGCTGCAAGAGACTTCGACGATTGATTCGTCACCCAGTTATGGGATATCGGTAATTCATCAATATCTTCCATGTTCAGCATCTGCAAGAAGGATACTTTGTCAGGAATTGAATTCGTAATGCCGCGTTGGTGATTAAGGGTGCGGAGCATTCGAGAGAACTCTTCATTACCGCTTTGTTGGTGTTGATCAAGTTCGAATGAGATTTCAGCGGCTTTTTTCTCTTGAATGAAAATATCTCCTTCGTTTTTGTTGATGTAACGAATGAGCGTATGGATATTATCGGATAGACTCTCCTTTGCTTCTGCGACGAAAATCGTTGAAAGTCCTAGATGCGTGTGCTCGTTCTCTAAATACTCTAAAATGACATGGTCTGAGATTAAGTTGTGATTCGAAACAATAAACACGTAGTGTGGTGCAAAACGTAGCTTTTCTTTATCTTCTTCTAGGTCACGTTCTCGAATCATTTCATAGATCGAAGAAAGGAGCTGATCCCGCGTTTGCTCATTATAAATAAACCCTTTTGAAAAAGAACCTGGCATTTGAAAGTGAGGTAACCATTTCATCCATTCCCAATTGGCATATTCCTCTTCATTAAAAACGAAGACAAATCGAACGTCGTGATAGCTGTGGAAGAAGGCCAGCTGTCCAATAATTTGATGAAGCTCATTCTTCACAACCGCTTCTTTACCAATAAGACCGATTGCTCCCTGAAATAGGTTTGCAGTAATTGGGAGGGAGTGTAGTTCATTGTAAACTTGCTTCAGGTTCTGTGATTCTTCTAATAGCTCATCCATTTCTCTTGTCGACATGTCGGCTGAATTGACGGAAATTTTATAGCTTGCTGGTACCGTTCCTGTTCCCAAACGAAATTGAAGGAAGTCAGGACTCTCAAGGCTACGTTCCCATAAACGATCTGAAACCTGCTCTGTTAAGTATTTCATTCGCTCAAAGCTAGGGTAGTGGAAAGTTAGCACTTTGCGTTGTTTTTGAGCCAGTTCATGAAGTTCTTGTCGTTTATCCTCAAGATACCTTTTATAAATCCTTTTCTTACGTGCTTTTGATTTCTTTTGATAACTTTTATCTTTGAAATATTGGACCGTTGATGTGACAAGCGTTGTCGCAAACATCACAACAGAAATAAGGATAAAGATTCCCCTTGGAATAAGAAGTGCCACTAGTCCCATTACGATTAGCATCATTAATGGTGGTAGGATAATTAGCCATAGGCTTCGATTGTTTCGATCCGACTCTTGCGTAGGAAAGGAAAGATCGATCTTATCCTCAGGTAACTCATACATCATCCTCGGGGTACGACGATAGTTTGGGTATTTCTTTTTCATCTCAGATGACGGAATCGTAGCTTCTGGTAAAGAGGTTTCAAATGCTTCTGGACTTGTTATCTCAAGTATGTCTTCAGCAATTAGTGTCAGTGTCATCATCGGTAGGAAAAGCATATCTCCGATTTGAAGCGGTGATTTTCTATGTAAAAGCGAACCATTTTGGTAAACGGTTGTTGGACTGGTACCTGTCACTGTCCAATGTTTCTTCTTACGAACGAGGGTTAAACCAATGCCCTCAGCTAGACGATTCATTTGAACATCTGATGAGGCCTTCGAAAGAGTTATTTCTTGCTGGTCACCAATATAATAAACGTGCCTCTTTGCTTTAGACGTTATCATGATGGCAACTTCTTCAGAACCTAATTGAAAAAAAGTGGATTGTTTATTTAGAGGCACTGTCATGATCTCATCATCATTTTTAAACAATCGGTAGTGTTGTTCTTTACGCTTTATCGAAAATACGTGTTCATCCGAATGAGAGGAAGGGACCGTAAATGAGTGATTGATACTTGTTCCGATCGTAATGGGTAGAGAATGTTTATCAAGCTCAATCGTTTGGTACGTATCTCGAAAGAAGACCCATAATTGCTCCATTATTTCACCTCCAATCTATTTCTCTTCTTTATTCTGTTCATCTTGCTGCTTCTCTTCTGGCTTCTCTTCATTAGTTGTTTCCTGCTTGGCTTCTTGCGCCTCTTGCTCTTCTTTATTCTGTTCTTCTATTTCACTCTTATATTCTTCAAATTCTTGCTCTAACTCATTGATCATCTGTTGCTTCTTCTCGCTCTCTAGCTCAGAATCAGCTTTTACCTGTTCCTTACGCTTTAAAATGCCGTACATTAACAAGTCGCGATCTTCTAAATAACGTGCGATTTCGAGTGCTTGTTCTGCTTCACCGCGTCCAATATGAATCCAATACTCATAATACCTTGGGTCAGATTGGAGGGAGATCGTGTTACGCACGCTTTCTTTTTGGTCATCTGTAAGAGACTCATTGATGATATAAGAGAGGGCGAGCTGATATTGTGTCACTTTTGGAATATCGTCAATTTCATAAGATTGAAGCGAATTCACAACTTCACTATACTCATTTGTTAAAAAGTTCTCCTGTGCCTGAACAATATTCTCTTGTTTTGGTTGAAGAAGAAACAAAGAGTAAAGGGAGTAAAGTAATGCCGGGAGTAAACAAATGGAAACGCCGAGGAGAACATAGCGACTTATCTTCCACTTCTTTTTATTTACTTTAATGAATTCAGCTTCTTTCTTATGTAAATGTTTCATTTGCGAATGAATAATTGGTTGAAGATCAAGAAGTGTTTTCGCTTGAAACACCTGTTTTAGTTCTGATGACAGTGTGAGCGTGTCAGAGTAATAAAGGTATTGTTCAAATGATTGCTCTGGATTCATCATAGCTGCGACAGTGGCTCGTGTTTCCTCAAGAATACGATCAGAATTTTCCTCGTACGGTGGAAGACTTTCCTTCACACCATAATGTAAAAAATATGGCGTTAATCCTTGATCCAATACAAGGTTATCAGGACAAATAATTAAGTTAAGACGCTTGAAACGGTGATCCTTTACTTTTTGCACTAGTTGATAAGCACTAGCGAGACGTTCGCTTTCAGTCATTTCCTTAAGGATCGTTGGAAGAGCGGAAACGGAAGGGGGAAGCATGTGCTGTATTCTTATCTCATCTTCATTCATATCAATCATATTGGGGATGCCAGTATCGATTTCGCTTAGGAAATGAACTTCTGATAATTCATCGAATTTGATTTTTTCTTTTTGAAAAAGAAAAGTAATTGCTTCTTTATCGTTTATAATCTTTGCATCTATTTGAGTTTCAAGATAGGGTTTCACTTGATTCGCCATGGTTGTGATCTCCTTCAGAGTATTTCAATGCGATCTCCTGTCATAATCCCCGCATCAATTAAACGCTCGTTAGCGGCTACAACTTTGTGCTTATTCGCTAACCGAACCCACTGCGTTTGATCAGGAGGAATTGGGATTTGTTCTGTTTGGCACACAATTTCAATGAGTTTTTTGACAGAATGGTAGTTTGATAGCCTGAGGTCAAGAAAACGACCTTTTTTATAATGATGGAGATCGACAGTTACTTCAATGTACATGTTGTTCACCTCATAAGGAAGGAGCGCCTAAGCGCTCCTGATCAATTCTTTATCGCTTATCCACGAATTTGATTAGCAATTTGTGCATCAGCATCTTCAAGAGATCTAGCAGTGCTTGCTAGTTGTGTTGAAATGTCAGCAAGGAGACGCTGCATGTCTACGAAAGATGGACGTAGAGATTGATATTGATCGCTAAATGCTTGACTTGCAGCACCTTCCCACATACCTTCTAACTCAGCAATCATTTTGTCTAAATTACCAATTTGTTCTTCTACTTTACTCTCTTCTGTTTGATAGCGTTGGGACATCGTAATAAGTTCTTCTGGTGTTACGCGAATTTGACCTGCCATTCAAAATCACTCCTCTTAAATTAGTAATGTGTGCATCATTTCTACATAATTGCATCAGTGTTTCCTATATATAATTAGCATAATTTGTAATAACTTGATAGGTTTAATGCACACATTGTCAAAAAATGAAACTTATATACTATGACATAATACCCCTGAATTTCCAGTTAATAAACATAAAAATGTAAAATATGGATTAATAATATAAGATATGGAATTATTGAGTGTCATTCCTATGAAGTATGAAATAGATGTGCTGTATAATTTGAGTGTTATGAGTATAGCGTTTGTGTAGCCTAAATGCTTATCATATTAATCTAGCACAGGTTCAAAATTGGTTAATTAGTCAAACTTACCTTGAAGGAATATATAAAAGGTTAACGAGTCTTTTGTAGCAGTTGTGAGTTCTTCTTATTATAAGTAGATGAATCCCTATAAAACGATCGTTTATGGAAGTAACTTTTTCTTAGAAAGCTAGATCCTAATAGATGCTATAGCAACTAAAAAGTGTTATTCTTACACTAGCATATAGAAAAGGAGTGTAAAAAATTGACTTCATCAAATCAACTTTTTCAAAGAAGTGTAAAAGATCACTGGTATGTGTCCTATGAAGAAGGTCAATTTCCTGCTGTTCAGAAAGGCTGGGTACTGCCTCCGGATCGATCGGCTGATTTTGATCCGTTTATTCTGATGGCAGAGGATTGGTTTAAAAGAGGTACTTTTTCTGACCATCCTCACCGCGGCTTTCAAACGATTACGTATGTCATTGATGGGAGATTGCAGCACATTGATAATGGCGGGGCTAGAGAAATTCTCGAGCCTGGCGATGTTCAGTATATGAATGCAGGAGGTGGAGCAAGGCATGCAGAAGAAGGCGTAGACGATGATATAGCTCACACGCTTCAGCTGTGGCTGAATTTACCTAAGGATTTAAAAACCTCACAATCAAGTTATCAGAATGTGTATGGGGAAGATGCGCCATTAGTGAACGTAGACGGCGGAAATGTAAGGGTTTATTCAGGTGATCTGTTGGGTGAGAAAGGACCGCTTCGCTCATTAGTACCAATTACGTTAGCAGAGATTACCCTTGAAGAAGGCGCTTCTTACACGCATCATCTTCCTGAAAATCATAATGCTTTTCTTTACGTTCTATCAGGTGAAGTGGACTTAGGAGCAGAGAAAGTGAATCTAAAAAAACATGGAGCTGCCACGTTAACTTATCAAGAAGAAGGTAATGCAAATAAATCAAGTCAACTGATGATTACTTCAAAAAGTCGGCGTACTAGAATTTTAGTCTATTCTGGTGCACCAATTAAAGAAGATATTGTTCAATATGGACCATTTGTCATGAATTCAATGGAAGAGATTAAAGAGGCATACCGTGATTTTCATAATGGGAAGTTTGGACCTCCAGCCGTTTAATCGGATTCAATATAAGAAGCCCCCTACCGTTCTCGGTAGGGGGCTTCTCTAGTAGGAAAGATTAAAAGCCAACTGCTAGTGATGTTGCTTTTTCAAGACCATCTTCAATAATTTCTTCAGCGCGATCAGGATATTGGTTATGCCCTTCTATAATGATACTTGTTGTATCCTCAATGCCCCAGAAATTCATGAGCGTTTTAACATAATTAACGGCCATTTCCGACGCTTGAGCAGGACCTTCAGAATAAACACCGCCTCTAGCATTTAGGAGGGCAACTTTTTTCTCAGGTAATAATCCGACTGGACCTTCAGCGGTATAACGGAACGTTTTACCTGCCTGACCCAAATAGTCGAAATACGTATGCAGGACAGCTGGAATAGTGAAATTCCATAGTGGAAATGCAATGACGATTTTGTCTGCTTCAAGGAATTGCTCTAAATAGTGGTTTACTCCTTCTGTTGCTTTGATTTCATCCTCAGTTAACTCTAATTCTTTAGAGAGCTTGAACATCCCATTAATTTGATTTGTATCATAATAAGGTAAGTTTTCTTTAAATAAATCAAGCTCTGTGATTGTGTCGTTAGGATGTGACTTTTGATAGCTTTCTAAGAAAGTATGATAAAGCTTTACACTCACCGATTGATCAATTGGACGAGAGTTCGCTTTGATAAATAAAACATTAGCCATAAAGTAAAACCTCCATCTTTTTGTTGTTGTAGCAACTATTGAGGAAAAACATCCAGGTTATCTGGAGTTTTGAACATTCTCATTGATTTTGGAAAGAATTCTTTCAAATTCCTGGAGTTCATCTTTAGAAATGCCATTGCATACTATTTCATCAAATTCCTCCGAAATAGGAAGGACTTTTTCTCCAAGCTCTTTACCGGCAGAAGTAAGGTAAAGCTGTAGGGAACGGCGATCGTTGGAAGGAGTAATTCGTTTGATAAATCCCTTTTTCTCAAGGCTTGTTGCCATCCTAGCGATATTCGTTTTATCCTTACCGAGTTTTTGAGCAATTTGATTCTGAGTTAATCCGTCCTTTTCCCAGAGCAGCAACATAATTAAATTTTGCTCAGGTGCTAAGTTAAATCCTTCTAGCTTTTGTTTAATAAAACTAGTCAGGCTGAGATCCGTTTTATGAATTTGAATGCTTATATAATCTTGAAATGATAATTTCATATGTGGTCTCTCCTTTTTAGTTGCTACACATACTATTTACTTGATTAAGTATAAAAATAGTTATTGAAAAAGTCAATGTATATTGATGAAGTTGATATAGTCAGCTTTCGTTAGTTGAAAAATAGCGATGTTAGGAAAAGTGACATGAATATTATTAATTTACGAAACTATGTTACATAATTTAACAAATTAGTTGAAGCGATTAATGTAATACTTTAACGTATTACGTAATTCAACGATTTGGAGGAATCATATGTTATCATCCAGTGTTGGTTATCTGTTGCTTTTAGTCTTTGGAGTGTTTTTTACAGGTATTACGTTTTTCATGCAGCGAAGACGAAAACAGGCGATGACGGCGGAGCAGTATAGTACCGCTGGTCGTAGCGTAGGCGTAGGGTTAACAAGCGCGTCAATTATTGCAGCATGGACGTGGGCGGCTACCTTGATGATGTCGTCTTCTACAGGGTATCAGTACGGGATAAGCGGACCTTATTGGTATGCTGCCGGTGCTTGTATTCAAGTGTTGCTGTTTGCGATTGTAGCCATTCAATTAAAGCGTAGGGCACCAAATGCACATACGTTTCTAGAATTTATTGGTCAGCGTTTTGATAAGAAAAATCACCGACTGATTATGGTCTTTGCTCTTATGACCAATATTTTAGTAACAGCAATGGTTATTCTCGGCGGCGCAATTGCTCTGAACTCCCTGACAGGTATGAATTTGTTTGTAGCAGCCTTTCTCATCCCCCTTACCTTCACGATCTACACCATGATTGGCGGATTAAAAGCTTCCTTTGTCGCTGATTACTTCAATACGATTATGATTTTTTTAATTCTTACCATTTTCGCAGTAGCGATCTACGTAAAATTTGGAACAACCCCCATCTATGAAGGACTTCAAGATCTTCCATCTTCTACATCAATGCTTACGATGGCATCTATTCCCGGACTCTTTTTCGGTATGATTAATATTATTGGTAACTTCGGTGCCGTTTTCGTTGATCAGGCCTACTGGCAGCGAGCGATTGCTAGTAAAGATAGTGCAACTTCACGAGCATACATATATGGCGGAATTGCCTGGTTTTCTATTCCTTTTGCGATTGCCACTTTCCTAGGTGTAAGTGCAGCTGGTCTTGGCGTGCCGATTAGTACTCCAGATTCCGTCGCGCCTGAAATGGCTTCCTATCTTCTTGGTAGTGTAGGGTCAATCCTTTTCCTAGCAATGTTGTTTATGGCCGTAATGTCAACTGGAGCAGCAGAATTAACAGCTATTACGAATATTGTCGTAACAGACATTTACCGTCACTCGATCAATCCAAAAGCAAACAGTCAAAAATTACTTAGTGTATCCCGAAAAGTAACGTTAAGCTTTGGACTAATGATGGGGCTTCTGTCTATTCTCCTTTTCTATGTTGGGATAAGTTTAGGGTTTGTGTATATGGCAATGGGCATCTTCGTAAGTGGAGCCGTTATTCCAGTAACGCTAGGATTATTATGGAAAAAAGCAACGAATGTAGGAACGTTTTATGGGGCATTGTCTGGGTTTATTCTTGGGGTAACAGCTTGGATTACGTCTGCATATGTGATGTTCGGAGAAGTGAGTGTTGGTTCGCTTGGACAGCTTGAATCGATGTTCTTCGGGAATATTACCGTGTTTATCGTAAGTGGTGTTATTTCTGTCGGTCACGGACTAATGGCTAATCAAGAATTTGATTTTGATACATTGAAAGATAAATTCAAAAGCTTTGATGACGAAGAATTTGATGAAGAGGAGGAGATTCGACTTGAAAGAACAGCTCGATAAGGATGCGAAACTTTGTGTAAGGTGGGCAATAGGGTTAACCGCTGTTTTCATCATCATCTTCCCAGGAATAATGTTCATCACAGGCTATGAATACAGTTTAAGTTTCTTTAAAGGATGGACGTATGTATCGCTAGGGTGGCTATTTATCGCAGGACTGTTCATTGCAATTCGCCCAATTGTGGAAATGATAAATGAAGGGAAAGAGTCTTAAAGTTATAGGTTAATAGGTTAGGTCGAACAAATAGTCGTGTTCAATAGAAAGTATTCCCATGTGTTTCTTGGTGAATGCTTTTTCTTTTTCTATAAATTATCGCGTTATACACACTGTTTGAATTACCAATATAAGGTATAATAATGTGGGGTTTATAATAGTTTACAGGGGAGGGTATCTAATGAACGTTAGTAGAGGTCAGAAGGTTCCGATCACAAAAGGGAGAAGCGTATCGGACCTTATTGTAACGCTAGATTGGCAGCATGATCATCAAGGGATAGAAGTAGATGCAGCTGCGTTTCTATTAAATGATACTGGGAAGTGCAGTGGGGATGAGAGCTTCTTGTTTTATGGTCAGCCGGTAAGCGTGGATCAAAGTATTAAACAAGTTAAGCAAGGTGAGCGTCGAAATGAAACTCACATTTCCTTACAGAAGATGTCTTCTGCCATCCAGAAAGTTGCGTTTACGTTAACGATTCACGAAGGGGAGGAAAAAGGACTGAATTTCGGTCAAGTATCCGCTTTATCGCTACGCATCGCAGACAAAACAACTGGAGAGAACATCGTCACGTTTACCTTTGGTGAAGAGTTAACGAAAGAGACGGCGATTGTCGTGGGCGAGCTGTACTTACATAATGGAGATTGGAAGTTTAGTGCGGTAGGTAGTGGTTTCTTTGGTGGACTGGCTGCATTGTGTGGGAACTTTGGTATTGAAGTTGAAAGCAATAATGAGCAAGATGTGGAGAAAGAGAAATCCATCCAAAGCCCACCAGTCAAGAATACACAAGAAGCGGTTGTTCCTCTAACGGTCACTTTAAAGAAAAAAGAAGCGATTTCGATTCGGAAATCAGAGAAAGTGGTCGCGACACTCGAATGGAAAAGTAAAAAGGATTTGGATCTGTATTGCTTCTATGTTCTGAATGACGGAACGGAAGGAAAGGTGTACTATCGTACGCCTGGCCACGCGCAAAAAGAACCGTATATTACTTTAGATGGAGATGCTCAAGGAGCAGGGAAAGAAACGGTTATTGTTCATAAACCTTCTGAACTAAAATTCGTGCTTTTTTCAGCGTATAGTGCGGTTTCCAATGGAATTGGAAGCTTTAAATCTATGAAGGCAAAGGCTGTTGTTGATAACCAAATGGGGCAAAAAGTGACGTCTCCTCTTTTTGAGAAGAATAACTTTGCTTATTGGGTTGCGATTGCAAAAATTGATTTTACGGATCCTCATGATATGAGTGTTAGTCATGTTGAGAAATATTCGAAAAGCGGAACGGAACGATCGCCACTTTTGTATGAAGATGGGTCGTTTGAAATGAATGTTGGACCAATGGAGTTTAAATAGAAGAATAAGCTAATAAGCGAAAACACCTCATCCTAGTTGGAAGAGGTGTTTTTGCTATTGCTGTTCGACTATTTTTCTCCGTGTGAGGCTTATGTTTTCGCTGAAAAGAGTTGGTAGCGTCATTCCGATAATAATGATCACAATACCGGCGACTTGCAGAACGGATACTGTTTCACTTAATAAGATGACGGAAACCATGACAGCGATCGGAAGTTCAATCGCACTAAGAATGGAGGATTTTCCAAGACCCACCTTTGGAATCGCGATGGAAAATAGGAAAACAGGAATGATCATTCCAAATAAGCCAAGTGCAATTCCATAGATCCAAAGTCCTTCTGCGAGCAATGTACCATTCCAGATAATCTCTGGAGATTGAAAAACCGCTGACATCAAGAATGCGAAAAACGATACGATGACTAATCGGTTTGATGTAGTCATTTTGGCGTTTGCTTTCCCATTGAAATAGAGGAAGAGAGAATAACAAAGTGCTGCTCCAAGCCCCCATAACCAGCCTTGAAAAGGGATGTTTGATAAGTCAGTATCAATGAGTCCCGCTGCAGGAATCGTTCCACCGATTAAGATAAAAAGGGAAAGTATTTCCATACGAGTTGGAAGCTGGCGTTTTGAAATACTTGAGATCAGCATGCCAATCCATGTGAATTGAAAGAGGAGGACGACAGCGAGGGATGCTGGTAAATAATTTAATGATTGTCCATAGAGAATATTCGTTAAGCCTGTAAAAACCCCCGCGAAAATTAGGATTTTAACTCCAGCGAAACTTAGCTTTTGTCGGTTAGTGATGAGAAAGATAAGCACTGCAATCACAAAGCCGATAAAGAATTGACTCGTAACAGCTTCAGATGCTGTAAAACCACTGCCCATCGCTAATTTAATTATAGTTGAAACAATACCGTAACTGCTAGCCCCGATAATGACTAGCAACGGATATAAATACATTTTCATTGAACGTTTGCCTCCAGTTAAACTCTTGCTTCATTGCACCCATCATGCTGGCGACCTCACTTCTATATGTGATTGATGAAAGCGCTTTTGATTTGAAAAACACAAAGTCAAATATATCGTATATGCGCTGCTTAAAGCAAGAATTAAGTGCCTGTCACTGCCGATGGCATTGTCGGAATTGGCGATTGGGTTTTTAGTGGGCATCAGAAAACGTTTCTTCAACACTTTGGTCAAGATGATTTGGAGATTCGTAGAGTAGAGCGCGATCGTTCTACTTTTGTTTCTTATCGGAATTTTATGGCGCAGTGTGTTGTCGCAGGTATCGTAATGTCTATGTGAGTTTGGACAGGCAGCCAGGATGGGGAAATGGCTCGGACCTTAATTGCAGCATTCGTGCTGATTCTTTTTCCATTAACGGAGGCTTTTCTGCCACTCTCTGATGCTGTGAGTGAACTTCCTGGATATGAAGATTCAATCAATCGACTAAAAACATTGTCAGAAGCGTCCTCTTCTCTAGAAGAAAGAGAAGGTGAGAGCAGTATCTGGAACAGCTGTGATCTTAGTTGTAACCAGATTGGATATCAAACAAAAGAAGGGCAACATATTCTGAAAGGGATTAGTTTCAATATTCCTCAAGGTACGAATCTTGCTATTCTTGGACCAAGTGGCTCTGGAAAGACCACGTTTGTGAAGATTCTTCAAGGAATATCTTCTCCCTCTGAAGGGAGTCTATTAATAAATGGAGTAGAGGTACTAGAGGATAAGGCAGAGAAAAGACACTTAAGTGTGTTAAACCAACACCCTTATCTTTTTGATACATCCGTATTGAATAATATTCGACTAGGTAAGCCATCTGCTACAGATGAAGAGGTCTATGAAGCTGCGAAAAGAGTCCAACTTCATGACTTTATTGTTGCATTACCTGAAGGCTATCAAACGTCTATGCAAGAAGCGGGTATGCGATTCTCAGGAGGAGAGCGTCAGCGCATTGCCCTTGCTCGTATTCTTTTACAAGAGACAGCCGTTGTTTTACTAGATGAACCAATAGTTGGACTCGACTCACGAACAGAGCAAGCCTTGCGCTCTACGATCTTTCAAGTACTTGAGAAGAAAACGGTCGTTTGGGTAACGCATCATCTTGTAGGGATGAAAAGAATGGATCATATTGCATTTATGGAAGATGGTGAAATTGTAATGGAAGGAAAGCATGATGAACTGCTAATGTCGAGCGACCGCTATAGAAGACTTTATGAATTAGATGCTCCTTTTCAATTAAAGAACTCTCATATGACAGAAAAGATAATAGGTTAAAAGACCTAATAAATAGAAAGCAATAGTTTGTTTTAAAAAATTTGATAGAGTTTTGTTCTTTGTGAAGAACCTAAAGATAGGGTTTTTACTGGTTTTTTGACATATTTGTAATAAAGACATGACGTAAATGGGTATATGGTACTATATTGTGCAAAGTTTATAAAAACCGTATTAATCTGTCATATTTATGTAACCGACTTGTTATTGGACTAAAATCGCTGTGTTATATTTGCCTGTTATCATGTGGGACATGGGTGATTGAGAGAAACAAAAAACAACACCAATATTAAAACTCTCAGGAGGAATGTATACATGGTAGCTCGTAAAAACATTGTAAGAAACGTGGTTACATCCACAGCACTAGCTGGAATGATGTTTGCTAGTCCAGTAGTTTCAGAGGCGGCACTAGGAGATCAAACACTTTCTTATGGTGAAAAACACGGCGACGTTGTCGAGTTACAGGATGTACTGTCTGCCAAAGGGTATTTCAACTATGATGAATCTACAGGATACTACGGATCAATTACTGAAGGTGCTGTAAAGCAATTCCAAAAAGAACACGGTCTTGCAGTTGACGGCATCGCAGGTCCAAATACATTTTCAGCAATGCAAAGCGTAAATAATGGACAAGCTATGCGTACGCTAGTTCAAGGTGACCGCGGTCATCAGGTACAAGCGCTACAAGAAGAGCTTGGTGGTTACTATAACTATACAGTAGACGGAATTTATGGTCCGATCACTGAACAAGCCGTTCGTGCGTTCCAAGCAGATAACGGTCTATCAGTAGATGGTATTGCAGGTAAGAACACTTGGTCTGTATTAAACGGTGGTAGTGCTCCTGCTCCAAAAGCACCTGCTAAGAAAGAGGCTGCAAATAAGGAAGCAGTTCAAACATCTACTACTTCTAATTCCACGCCTGCTAAAGAATCAAACACTGAAAGTAAGTCTTCACAGGCAAGTGGACAAGAAATTCAAATGGAAGCAACAGCTTACACTGCATTCTGTACAGGATGCTCTGGTGTAACAGCTACTGGTATTGATTTGAGAGCTAATCCTAATCAAAAAGTAATCGCTGTTGACCCTGATGTAATCCCACTAGGTTCTAAAGTACATGTAGAAGGTTACGGAGAAGCAGTTGCTGGAGATACTGGCGGCGCAATCCAGGGTAACCGAGTTGATTTATTCATGGCTGATCGCCAAGATGCACTAGACTTTGGTCGTAAGACAGTTACTGTAACAGTACTTGACTAATTAAATGGAAGATCACAACTGCCTGATGACATCATCAGGCAGTTTTTTTTGTCTCGTAATCTATTTAATTCTTTTCGCTGAAACGTACATTTTACTTCGAGTAATGGAAAAAGATTTAATTGAAGCATTCCCTAGTTTACCGAGTGGTTTTTATGTTTTCATTCCTGTGATATAGTTTCAAAGGTTTGAAATTGTTCTGTTTGAGAGGGGCTTTTTTTGTGCGAAATAAAATCATTCGGTGGGGATTTTTCTTCGTAGGTCTCGCCGTACTTGGTCTAGGCATCGCCATGACTATTAAAGGTAAAACATTTGGAATTGGTCCATGGGACGTCTTTCACTATGGATTATTTAAGCAATTTGGTTTAACGATTGGTAGCTGGTCTATCATTACTGGATTTATAATACTTGCATGCACATCACTGTACACAAAATCACTGCCGCAATTAGGCGCTTTTCTAAATATGCTTTTGCTCGGTTTATTCATTGATTTCTTCCTATATATTCTCCCGGATCCAGTGACGCTGCTTTCTCAGGGAATTGTATTTATAGTAGGTATTGTTGTTCTCGGATATGGTATCGGTTTATATGTAACCTCTGGTCTTGGGGCAGGACCACGAGATGGAATTATGCTCTTGATTGTAGAAAAAACGGGCTGGCGCATTGATTGGGTAAGAAATGGGATTGAAATCGCTGTGTTGCTTTTGGGTTGGTTACTTGGAGGGCCTGTTGGAATTGGAAGTATTGTCATTGCTTTTATGCTCGGTAAAATGATTCAATTTTCGATGCCTCAATGTAAAGCATTGCTAGAAACTGTTTTAACTTATCAAAACCCAATGTCTTCAAATCAATCTGCTTAATAAAAGCCTGCCAAATTCGGCAGGCTTTTATTTAAATATAGTTTTTCTCTTTGCACCATTCTATGAAAATATCATAGTCATTTTTTACACGTTTTTGATAAAAAGTGGCCCATTCATTCACTTCATTGCGTAGGTTTTTCCAGTCATCAATCACGCGAAGAATTTCTGTTTCACTATGGTAGGTTAAATAATGGTGATCGATGTCGGAATCAGCTCGAGCATGAATTTTGGCAGAAATTTGAGCCATCGTCTTAACGGTTTGTTTAAGATGTTTGTATTCTTTTATATGTTTTGGCTCAATTTCCTTTGTATAAGGCGATTTTTCTCTTACATAAAATTCTTTATCGCCAATTGTAACGTAACCAAGGTGAGGGTCTTGCTTATGGTGCATGGCTTGTTGAGTTTTAATTACCCTCAGACCTTCATGTTTATTTATATCCCAAAAAGCCTGGTCATATGGGAAGAAATAAGCTGGAATAGGTGTGCGAGCTTCCTTAATTTCCAGGATAAGATCAGTTAAATGATCTTCAGCACTTTCACCGTGAACGAGGATAAGGTAGCGTTTTAACCCAGTAGAACCAATACCAGTTCCTTTTTTCTCAACGATATCTTTTATTTCATAATGTCTCAGGCTTTCGTCAATCTCGTCTTTCAATGTTTTTGTGTATGCTTCCCATGCGTTTCTTACCTGAGTCTTTTCAGCTTCACTGATCGCATTTAATTTATCGCCGGTACGGATGAATTTTCGTTCACCATCACTGTTAATGTGAGTTTGTTTATTAAGCGAGTGGGTCGGAGAACGATCTTCAAGTTTTTTTATACGTTTCTTGATTGGTCCCTTTGTGTTTTTTTCTGTGAATTGAAAAGCAACAGGCCTTTCCTCTCCATTTTCGAATGCTTGAAGTTGTTTCACATAATTCTTAATATACGTACTTACTAGTTTTGATTGGTCACTTTCTGAATAACCTAAGTCTTCCGCATAAAGTCGAATACTAACGGTCATTCTAAGTAAATCGTACAGATAAGAACCGAGATATCCCTCGTCAAAATCATCTACATCAAAGACATTCTCACCATCTTCATTCCGAAAAGCACTAAAGTTGTCGAAGTGAAGGTCTCCCATTAACCACGTTGGTTTATCATCTGGTGTATGGTAATGAAAAGGTATTTGTGTAACATCATAATAATACAAATACGCGCTGCCACGAAAGAAGCTAAAAGGACTTTCGCTCATCTTACTATATTTCGTTTTACGTTCAGATTTCGTAAGTTGCATTAACGTAAAATCAAATTGTTCAATAATCATTTGTAACGTTTGTTTACGTAAATAGTTTCTTGTGTTTTTAATATGTTCTGTTGAGACGGATGTCATGTTGCTTCCTCCTTTGTTCGTCATAATTCTAGTGTACTTTAGTTGAAGGTCCGAACAAAGTAAAAGAGGTTATAAGAGTCTTTCGGTTTGTATGGACGCCGAGTTACAATCATAGTCCTATTGTTGAATGTGGAATAAAAAGAATAATTTAAGAGATCCCACTCCAAATGCAAGGAGTGGGATCTCTTAGTCGTTAGTCTCTTATAATATCTTCTTTAATTTCATGTTCTTTAATATAAGCAAGAGGAAGGAGAGTACTTTCAAAATCAAACACTTTTAATTCTTTTCCGTTTAAAAGGCGATTTGGGTAATCAGGGTTAGCAAGAGCGCCTGTACCAAGACTAACAAAATCAGCTTCTTCCTTTTCGATAAGGTTACTTGCTTTATCAGGATCACCTAGCTGTCCATTTGCAATGACAGGTATGGAGCTATATGCTTTTGCAGCAGCAGCTAATGATTTAGTACCGTCTCCAAAAGCAGGTTGAGTGCCATCAGGCTCTGTTACGTGAATATAATCAAGTTCTTTTTCTAGCGTTGAAAAGATGACCTTCGCTGATTTTTCTCCTTCAGGCCATTTATAGGCTGGGTCAGCAACTTTAATTTGAGATAAACGAATGCCAACAGTAAAGTCCATTCCAACTTCATTTCGAACATCTTCGATCACTTCCACTAAAAGCTTTAGACGGTTTTCAAGCGATCCACCATATTCATCTTCACGCTCGTTTAAATAGTCTGTTAAAAATTGATCAAGTAGATAGCCGTTTGCGCCATGAATTTCAACACCATCAAATCCTGCTTCTCTCGCATGACGAGCTGCTTTTTTAAATGAGTGCCTTATTTCCTTTATTTCATCTAAAGAAAGAGGTTTTGGTGTTTTGAAAGAGCCTGATCCTCCATAAAATCCAAGTTGCTCTCCTTTTGGTGGGATATTTGAAGGAGCTACTGTGACATCTGTGTAGGCATTCCCCTGACTTTGGCCCCCTGCATGCATAAGTTGAGCAATGATTGAAGTTCCGTATTCATGTACGGATGAAGTTACGTTTTTCCACGTTTCTATGTGATTATGGTTGGTTAAACCAGGCTGATTTAAGTAGCCCTGGCTGTAAAGTTCATCTGTATAGATGCCTTCAGTGATAACAGCACTGAACCCTCCTTTTGCAAAACGTTCATAGTAATCGCGCATGGTCGTGGTGGCACTTCCGTCATCAGTTGCGGTAATGCGAGTCATAGGTGCGACGATAAATCGATTTTTTAGTGAAAGCTTTCCAAGTTTTGCTGATGTAAATAATTTGTTGTGGTTCATTCCTGTCATCCTCTCTACGATCTCATTTATGGTTATCATTATAAAGGCAACTCATAAAATAAACGAAAGTTATGCTCAATCTAGTAGTATGCGCAGTGAGCAATTTATTTAATCAGGAAGGGGAATAAGTTCTGTACGTACATCAAAAAAACCCACCCTTTCATTAAAAGGGTGGGAGAGAGTAACTTTATCTAGTTTGACCTGTACCTGTCATGCAATATTTAATCGTAGTTAAAGCAGGTAGTCCCATAGGACCTCTCGCATGTAGCTTTTGTGTCGAAATGCCGATTTCTGCACCAAAGCCTAAAGCAGATCCATCTGTAAAGCGAGTTGATGCATTATGATAAACAGCTGCTGCGTCTACAAGATTGCGGAATAGAGAAGCTGATTTTGCATCTTCTGTAATAATCGCTTCAGAGTGTTTCGTGCCATATTGTTCAATATGATCGATAGCTTCTTGCGTATTTTCGACTGTTTTGATTGCAATTTCAAGACCAAGATATTCGTTGCTCCAGTCATCTTCGTCAGCAAGGACAGCATCTTTAAACGTGTTTACGATATGTTCATCACCGTGAACGCTAATGTTATTTTCAGCTAATGCTTTTTCAAGAGTCTCTTGGTTTTCTTCAAGCCATTTATTATGAACGATAAGCGTTTCAACCGCATTACAAACCGCAGGGCGGTCAGTTTTCGCGTTAATTAAAATGTTAATGGCTTTGTCAACTTCTGCTGATTGATCAAAATAGATGTGGCAGTTTCCAACACCCGTCTCAAGTACTGGTACAGTTGCATTATTTACAACTGTGTTAATGAGAGCGCCGCCTCCACGAGGAATGAGAACATCAATGTGTTCTTTCATCGTAAAGAGTTGGCTCGTTGCTTCGCGATCAGTTGTTGCAATTAGTTGAACGGCTTCTACAGGAATTTTTGTTTTTGGAAGTGCTGCATGAATAACGCGAACAATTCCTTTATTCGAGTTAAGGGCGTTAGAGCCACCTTTTAGAACAATCGCATTTCCTGATTTAAGTGCAAGACCAGTTGCATCGACAGTTACATTTGGACGTGCTTCATAAATCATTCCAATGACGCCTAGCGGAACGCGAACTTGTTCCACTTGCATCCCGTTATCAAGGGACCAATCAGAAATAACCTCTCCAACTGGATCCTCAAGGTCTGCTACTTCACGAAGTCCGTTAGCAAAGTCTTTTACACGCTCTTTCGATAAACTTAAACGATCCATGAACGCTTCTGTAAAGCCTTTTTCTTTTCCACGCTCAAGATCTTTTTTGTTTTCGTTTAGAATATAGTCCGTTTCTTTCTCAAGTTCATCTGCAATAATGAGCAACGCCTGGTTTTTTTCCTCAGTTGTTAGCAGGGAGAGGGTTTTGGAAGCCCCCTGTGCCTGCTTTGCTTGTTCTTTTACATTAACTTTAATTGGATCGAGAGTAGTCATCAAACGCCTCCTATATTTTTTCTTCTATTTTATTACGAGCCGAGTGGAATAGCTAGCTGATCGTGATAAACAAAATCATTAATATGAACGGCTTCTTTCACTGAAATATCAATAAGCTCGGAAATTTCTTCAGTTGAAAGTCCTTTAATCATTTTCAAATGCTTGGAAGAGTAGTTCGTAACGCCAAGACCGATTTCTTCTCCATCCATGTCTGTTAGTTTCACAACAGCTCCTGGCTTGAAGTGTCCGTGTACGTAATGCACGCCTACAGGTTGTAAGCTACGTTCGTGTTCAGAGATCTCAGAGCTTGCTTTATCTGTCACGATCACTTCACCTTCAGGACCGGAATTAAAGGCAATCCATTGTTTCTTATTATCAAGCTCAGCTTGACCTTCAGGTGTGAAGTACGTTCCTGTTGCGGTTTGGTGAACCGCATTATAAATAATTCCTTTTGTTGTAGCGTTACCTAAGAAAGAAGGTGTACCTGATGCCATAGCAATTTTCACAGCATCAATTTTGGATCTCATGCCGCCGGTTCCGACAGAGCTACCAGGTTCACCGGCAGAGTCTTCGATTTCAGGTGTAATTTCAGTAACATGCTCCAATAGTTTCGCATCTGGATTCTTTCTCGGATCATCACTATAAAGACCGTCTATATCAGATAGAATGATAAGTTGATCGGCACTTACAAGTGCAGCAACTTTAGCTGAAAGGGTATCATTATCTCCAAATTTCAAACGTTCAACTGTTACTGTGTCATTTTCATTGACGATTGGAACAATTCCTCTTTCTAATAGAACATTAATTGTGTTGCGTGCGTTATTGTATCTTTTGCGATCAGAAAAGTCACTGCGCGTAATCAGAATTTGTGAAGCAGTATAGCCGTGAGATATGAAGCGTTCTGAATAAGCTTCCATTAACAGCCCCTGACCGATTGATGCAGCGGCCTGCTTTTCTGAAAGTGATGTTGGCCGTTCAAGGCACCCAAGACGGCGGTAACCAGCGGCTACTGCTCCTGATGAAACAAGAAGAACTTCATGACCTTCATCTTTTAACATGACAATATCATCCACTAGTCGTTCTAGTTTTCTGCGGCTAATGTCACCTAGTCTACTCGTTAGTGAGCTGCTTCCGATTTTAATTACGATTCGTTTCTTTTCGTCGTTTAGATTCATCATTTCACTCCTATATAACTTGCCGTTAAATGTGTGATTGCTTTAATCAATTGACTCTACGAGTATAACAAACGGACATGTCGTGACAACACGACACGCCCAAATAGTCCGAATACAAGGAGAATAACTACGAATACGGACGATGCTCGCTCTAAACTCATTTCACATAGGCTTAGAAGATGAGAGGCTTGCTTATCACGGTATATAAGGACTGAAAAAACGGATTAATATACAATTTAACCCATTTTATTCGTTTCGCTGTATGTAGTTATTAGGTGGATTCGCCTTCATGTAAGGGCTTACATTGTGTTGGTGTGTATAAATGTTAAGCATTATGCAAAAAGAAACATACACGTATCAGTCAGTAAGGAAAGAACTCTGGTATACTGCTGATAAAGATGTTGAAAGGGTGGTGGCATGTTCATAATCAATGTACTATTCGTTTTATTGACTGTTTTATGGATTAGCGAGTTTGTGATGAAACGAGGGAAAAAGAGTACGGAATCATCATCTTCTGAAAAGCGATCTTTTGTTTGGATTCTTTGTATGATTAGTTTAGCGATTGTGGGTTCCATTATCTTTAGTGAACGTAATCTTTTCATTTTTAATGAATCACCGTTTACTCAATTGCTAGGGGTACTTCTATATGGAAGTGGAATTGGTTTAAGGTATTGGGGAATTCAAGAGCTAGGGCGTTTTTTTTCGAGAAACGTGATCGTGGAGCGAAAAGTCGACCTCGTCAGTTCAGGTCCTTATCGTTTATTGCGTCATCCCTTATACACTGGGTTGCTTCTTACTTTAGTTGGGTTGCCAATCTACATAGGTACCTGGGGAGGGGTGGTATTATCATTTTTTTTGCTTGTTCCCGCTCTTCTTTATCGAATTCGCATCGAAGAAAGAATGCTCTACGATTCTGTTGGGGAAACTTATCAAGAATGGGGAAAAGAAAGGTACCGACTGCTCCCTTTCATTTACTAATATGAAGAGAACGATTTCCCCGTAAAAAAGTTCTCCATCTTCATATGAAGTGATTAGGATGATCGAAAGAGGGAACAAGAGTTAGATGACATAATAGTGAAAGAGGACTTTAACGAATGAATTATTCTAAAACTTCGATTCACCTGCGTAATAGTTTCTGGTTTCTGCCAGTCATATACGGCCTTATTTCTTTGGCGATAGTAGGACTCAGTACATGGATAGACATCATGTATGTTTCTCAGCTTCAAGGAACATTACCTAAGCTGTTTCTTGCAACTGAAAAACTTGCACAGTCAATCTACGCTCCGCTTATAACAGCTATTTTAACAATGACGACGATCTCATTTTCATCCATTATGGTCGTGCTGACGACTTATTCATCACAATTTTCTCCGAGAACATTACAGGATTTTATTTCGGATCGTTTTACTCAACATGTACTTGGCGTTTTTGTGGCAGGATTTGTTTTTGCACTTGTGAACATGCTTCTTTTAACAGGTAAAGACAGCCGGATTATTCTATCACCACTTTTAACTGTGATTCTTGCGATTACTTGTTTACTGTTCTTCATCTTATTTATTCATCATTCTGCCACGTTTGTTCAGGTAAATAACTTAATTGAAAAAATCACAAGAAGATCTCTTTATCTAGTTGAAAAGAAAAGTGAACTTTACGAAGGTGAGACGTTCGAGAAGTGGGATCGCTGGGAAGAAAGTGAACTAAGAGAAGAAGATGGTATGCCGATATATAGTAATAAGATGGGCTATATTCAGCAAATCCCTTACTCGAAATTAGTCGATCTCGCCACTCAAAATGAAAGCATTATTCGACTTAATTCTGATGTAGGGAATTACGTAAAGGAAGGCTCTAGAATCGCAACGGTGTGGATGAAAGGTTCTTCCACTTTTTCTGCTGACACTTTCTTAAATTCAATTGCGATCGGAACGGAAAGAATCAATGATCAGGACCTGGAGTTTTCAATACAAAAGCTTGTAGACATCGCGCTTAGAGCAATATCGCCATCTGTGAATGATCCGCATACAGCAGTTAACTGTACGAACCGGATTGGTACGATTCTTTCAAAAATCGGCCATACTTATGATCCAAAAGAAGCTTTTTTTGATAAAGAAAGAAACCTTCGCGTTCTATCAACTCCAAAACCGTTCTTTCAATATCTTTATAAATCGTTCTATCAAATACGTCATTATGGAAAAGATGATGTATCCATGTTAAATGGCATACTTGATGCACTCATTTTAACCGCAGATGGGCAACGTAAGGAAATCAAAGCAGATGTTCAGCGGTTTCATCAATATTTATTAACTAGCATTGATCTAAATGAGCTACCAGATCTTGACCGTGAGTTTCTTCTCCATACTTCAGAAGTGTTAAATGATGTATGTAAATAACATAGAAAGGCATCCGACAAAGTATCGGATGCCTTTATTTTTGTTGCTCAACCTGTGCGAGCGCTTCGCCTGGTAAGGTGAACTCTTCAAGAACGCTGCTTTGTTGGTTGCGAATAACAAAATTGAGAGGAAGACCTGTTGCTGGTTCAATCCATATACTAAACGTCATTTTTTCAAAATAACCTTCTGTAATTCTACCTTGAGCAAGAATCGCAGGCTGTTCCTCATAGAAAGCTTCTGGGTTGCTGATTTTCCAATTATCATAGTTGGCTAAGTAAGAAAGGGCAATCGAGCGGATTTTTTCTTCATCATCGGCATTATTTATGAGTGATGCTGAGTGTAAGACGTTATTATATAAGTCTTCTTCCGTAATCGAGTGGACGTTAGCGGAATTCTTTTCTGGCAAAATGCCAATCTCATATGCGGCAAATAATCCGGTTCCCACGAGCAGAAATAGAAGAGTAAAATAAGTAAGAAGAGCAGGGGCTTTTTGATGTAACACTATTCCAAAACTACTTTTCTTTATTGGAGGAGTATCTTTCTTAACTGTTTTCCAAACATTGTCTTTATGGGAATGAGTAAAAGTAACAGCCTTTGTATCAAGCAACCTAGTGCGAAGGTTCTTTAAATATTTCTCCATCGTGACCCTCCCTAGTACATTTCTTTAAGAAGCATTCTGGCACGTCGTAATCTTGTTTTAACGGAGTTTTCATTAATGGAAAGCAGTTCACTGATTTCTTGTACTTTCAAATCTTCAAAATAATGAAGAAAGATAACCTCGCGATATTTGGTAGGAAGCTTAAGAATGTTTAATGCAAGTTCATTATTCTCTTCTGAGCCAATGAGCACCATATCGGGTTCAGAAGCAGAGTGTTTAAATGTACTTAAAAGTGATTGAGCGAAGGTGATGTTACGATAAGCCCAGCTTTTGAGAACATCTTTGCATTTATTGGCAGTAATGGTTAGGACCCAGGATTTAAGAGAAGATTTCACATTAAAAGTGTCTAGTTTCGTATAGCAAATAATAAACACTTCTTGAGCAATATCTTCTGCCTTACCTTTATCTTTTAAGTAGCTAAAAGCAAGCCAGACAACACTTTCGCCATATTCATCCATAATTGTTTCAAGGACCGCTTCCTTATTGGTAAGATCAAGGTGGTTGGTTGGTTCTTTGTTCCCCAAGGTTGCGTTTTCCTCCTTCGGCCCTTCAAATAAAAGACGAGTAACGTGCGCGAAGGGTTTCATAATAAATTTCCATAATTTGTGTTTGTTTCTATTATAGAATAGATTTAACCAAACTTGGTAGATTTTCCTTAAATTATATAAAAATAACTCATAAGCTCGTACGGTGGCAAACAACATTACCAAGTTAATTTCGTTTATAGAATGACTAAAGAAGGATAATGTTTGATTTATATGGAACGAGTTCTTAGAGGAATATCATTAGAATGAAAAGAGGAGTAAGTTGACTAAATTAACAGCAGTTCCCACACCTACGAATGAAAGGATTCAATCCATTGATGCGATGCGTGGCCTCGCGTTACTCGGTATCTTTTTTGTGAACATGATTGATTTCCATTCACCATGGATGTACATCGATCAGTTGAGCTACTGGGGGAATCAATGGAATCAATTCTCCATGAACATGATTGATGTTCTCGCACAAGCAAGTTTCTATCCCTTATTTTCGTTTTTGTTTGGTTATGGATTTATTATTCTACAAAATCGTCTGATTGCTCGTAGTACCCGATTTCTTCCGGTTATGGTTAGGCGGTTGGTTTTCCTGTTTATCCTTGGCGTTATGCATTTTGTATTGATATGGCATGGCGATATTTTATTTACATATAGTCTTTGTGGCTTTTTATTGCTTCTTTTTATCAAACTAAAGGGGAAGCATTTGTTACAAATCGGGATTGGTATGTGGCTGTTTTATGCCCTTGTTTTCTTTTTATTACTATTGCCATTTAACGGAGATGAGTTTACTTCGCATAATCCTGAAGCGATACAACAGTCACTTCTCATTTATGGATCAGGTAGCTATATGGAAATTTTAAATCAACGCTTGAGTGATTGGACTTATGTGAATGGTGGGATAAATGGTGTGTTTCTCTTATTTTCGATTTTCCCTTACTTTCTAATAGGTGCCGCTTTTGCGAAAGAAGGGTGGTTTAATGGGAAACAGAACAATTTGTTACTTGTGAGAAAATTGTTTTTTATTGGAGCAATCGGCTTTATTGTAAAGATTTCGCCTTTTGTGTTTGATTCTTATGCATTTTCTCATCTTCAAGATAGTCTTGGTGGACCGCTTGTTTCTCTTTTTTATATGTCGGCTATTGCTCTCATTTACTATTCGGGAAAAACGCTAAAGCCCCTTGAGTGGGTTGGGAAAATGGCGCTAACAAATTACTTGTTCCAGTCAATTGTAAGCACGCTCATTTTTTATAGCTATGGTCTGAGTTTATATGGAGAAATTGAGGTTAGGACAGGCATTCTATTATTACTAGGCATTTTCTTGTTGCAGATCGCTTTTAGTCGATGGTGGCTTTTGAAATATCGTTACGGTCCGATTGAATGGTTATGGCGAATGGTGACGTATAGACGTCATTTTTCCTTAAAGAGAAATCAGGAATAGGAGATTGTATATGAAAATAATTGAAAAAGCCGTTGAATTTTCTGCAGTCGCTCATGATGGTCAATATAGAAAAGGCTCAACGTTGCCATACTTTTCTCATCCTGTAACAGTAGGGTTCTATTTATTAGAGGCAGGCGCCTCAGAAGAAGCGATTGCAGCGGGAATACTCCATGATGTAGTGGAAGATACTTCCATAACTTATGAAAACGTTAAAGAAGAGTTCGGTGAAATCATTGGAGATTTAGTTGAAGGGTGCTCAGAGCCTGATAAAAGTCTCAGTTGGGAAAAAAGAAAGAGTCACACAATAGACACGTTAAGGACAGCTTCGTTTCATGTGAAGCAAATTGCTTGTGCAGATAAACTCCATAACTTAACTACGATCAACTACGATTACGAGACAGAAGGTGAACGAATCTGGGAGCGATTTAATCGTGGAAAAGAAATGCAACGCTGGTATTATGAATCGATCTATCTAAGTTTGTTAGCTGGTCTTTCAGCAAAAGAAGCGGAATTCCCTTTGTTTTCTAAGCTAAATGAAATGATTGAAATGGTTTTTAGGGATTAGTGAAACGTTTGTCATATGAATTTCATGATTACAATTCCTACTTCGGGGTATTGGTAATTATATTCAAATAGGAGTAGGAGGTATAGTAATGGAACTCATTCTTTATTTAGCAGTGGCTCTTATCGCGATTGCATTCGCAGTGCTTAGTATCTTTTTAATTAAAGTGTTAAGGTCAACCGAAAAAACACTTTCTAACACGGCAGAAATGATTGATTCTCTGCAGGGGCAGATTGATGGATTATCAAAAGAAACAACGATGATGTTGCACAAAACGAATGTACTTGCAGATGAAGTGCAGTCGAAAGTTGGTCAATTCTCACCCGTTTTCAAATCAGTCCAAGAAACAGGTGCATCTCTACAAAATTTAACCCGTTCGTTTTCTAAATTAAGTAAATCAGTTGAGAAAGGCGTCGAAGCTAGGCAGGGAAAAGCAGCTGAGGCGGCGAATTGGGGAAGTACTGCTCTGACGATGTGGGAGAAGTATCGCATCAAAAAATCAAACATACAAGCTGTTAAGGAGGAAGGATAAAGATGAAAGATTCTAAATCAAGCCATGATGTGAAAGTTGAACACGAACCAGCACCAGAGGGTTATTCATCCTCAACAAGAGAAGTGATCCGTATTGATTCTTCAGATCCGATCAAGTCAGAGAGTCAGTTTAAAGGTCCAGCGATTGCTGCTTTAGCTGGTAGTGTCGTAGGAGCTGCTGCAGGCGTATTGCTAGCTCCTAAAGCAGGGAAAGACTTAAGGAATGATATTAGCGGCGGCGTTACCAAAGCGAAAGACAAAAGTGTTGAAGTATCTAGTAATGTGAAATACAAATCGACTGCTTTTGCACAATCGGTCAAAACAAAGTCGAATGATATTGTAAGCAAAGTAAAGAATCGTAAAAGTGATTCAAACCAAGCAGAACAACCAGAAGAAGAAGCACTTGTGAGTGGATATTCGATCAAACGAGCAGCAGAGCTTGACGAGACAGAAGTGCCAACTTCAACAGTGGTGAATAAGGATATCGAAAAGATCATTGTCGAAACAGAAGGTGCAGAAACATTTGACGATGTGATTCAACGTGATGTTGAACGTACGCTTGAAAGAGATCCAGATCATCCTGAAACCCTTGACGAAGCTGCTGAATTGGAGCTGAAGAGAACATATAATAAAGATTCAAAATAAAAAACCGCCGTTTGGCGGTTTTTTTGAAAAAGCAGAGGGTGATTCCCCTGCTTTTACTTTTGTCTGAATATGAAATTAGGACGGGTGGATCGAGTTAACTTTTGTAGCTTCTCGGACAACGCTTCTAGCTTTGGACGCTTCAAGTTGTTCTTTCTTCGCTTTGTTCTCGATTTCTTTAATGGTCTGAATCGTGGGACCAGTCATTTATTTAACCCTCCTAATTTTAATCTAGTTATCATTTCCCCACTTTTAAAAGATAAAACGACTTAAGAGTGAAAAAGTTATAAAATGGTAAAAAAGAACCTGTGTTTTCGATTAAACGCTTACATTTCTTAATAATGAACGGTTCGAGAGGCGAAAATGTGCGAGATTTGTAATCTCATGACTAGTTTCGACGAAGTTATTTTCTTTCGGGATTAGATGGTGCACAATAATGATAAGAAGTCGCATGATATGAGACTATATCGCAAAAAAGGTGGGCATACGATGAAGAAAATATTAATTGTGGACGACCAGTATGGCATTCGCGTGTTATTAAGCGAACTATTTAAAAAAGAAGGGTACCAAACGCTCCAAGCTGCGAACGGTATGACAGCCATTGAGCTTGTGAAACAGGAATGTCCCGATCTTGTAATCCTCGATTTGAAAATGCCCGGTATGGACGGATTGGAAGTATTTAAAAACCTGAAAAAGTTTAATGAAGAAGTTAATGTTATCTTTATGACGGCTTATGGTGAGTTACAGCTTGTACAAGAATTTATGAAGCTTGGTGCGATCACTCATTTTGCAAAACCGTTTGATATAGAAGAAGTGTGTCGAACCGTTAAACGCGTTGTTCCACTTGATACAAAAGAAATGGCACGAACCAAATAATTGTTTCCCCTGCTTTCTTCAGAAAGCAGGTTTTTTTCTATCAATTTTGAAACCTACTTAGTCGCAATCCGTATCTTAATCAATGATTAAAAAGGGGGATTATGAAATGAACAATCACGAAATTGACTTTAAGTTATACGGGGATGATATGCAGTTTGTGGAAGTAGAATTAGATCCAGGAGAGACGGTTGTAGCCGAAGCGGGAAGTCTTATGATGATGGAAGATCATATTGAAATGGAAACAATTTTTGGCGATGGAAGTGAACGACAGAGTGGCTTAGTAGGTAAGTTGTTTAGTGCAGGTAAACGAGTACTTACAGGCGAGAGTCTCTTTATGACGGCTTTTACGAATGAAGGAAAAGTTAAAAAACACGTATCTTTTGCTTCGCCTTATCCGGGAAAAATCATTCCGATGGATTTAAGTGAATGGGAAGGGAAAATCATTTGCCAAAAAGATGCTTTTCTTGCTGCAGCGAATGGGGTATCGGTAGGAATTGAACTTCAAAGGAAGCTAGGCACAGGTTTCTTTGGCGGAGAAGGGTTTATTATGCAAAAGCTTGAAGGAGACGGTTTAGCATTCGTTCATGCTGGGGGGACGATACATAAAAAAGTACTTCAACCAGGTGAAACGCTCCGCCTTGATACTGGGTGTTTAGTAGCCATGACAGGCGATGTGGATTATAACATTGAATTTGTAAAAGGTGTGAAAACGGCTTTGTTTGGTGGAGAGGGGTTGTTTTTTGCAACCCTTAGAGGCCCAGGAACGGTTTGGGTTCAATCGCTTCCGTTTAGTCGCTTAGCAAGTCGCGTGTTTGCTGCAATGCCACAAACGCCAGGTGGTAGTAAAGGGGAAGGTAGTATGGCAAAAGGACTCTTTGATATGTTTAATGGAGATTGAGAAACTTTGTATTCAAAAAGCTGCTCTTCATCAATAAGTGATGAAGAGCAGCTTTTTTAGATTACGTAGTAAAGCGTTATTTACGCTTTCGAGATTTAGGAGCTGGCGCATTCTTTCTTGTTAATTCAAGATCTAGTTTTTGGGTGATTTTCTCAAGGTATTTCTCTTCACCAGGAAGTAGTAGAGTGACAACGGATCCTTCTTTCCCCATTCGTCCTGTTCTTCCTGAACGATGAAGATAAGTTCTTACGTCCTCAGATAAATCGTAGTGGAATACATGGGTAATGTTATCAATATCCAAACCTCTTGCAGCAAGGTCAGTCGTTAACAAAAGTTGAATTTGATCGTTTCGAAAACGATTTAGAACATTTTTTCTTTCAGTCTTGTTAGTGGAACTATCCAATACATCGAATGAAATCTTTTTAGTTGCAAGAATGTCCTTTAAACGGGAAAGATAATTGCTATTGTTAACAAAAGCTAGAGCTTTAACACCATCTTTACGTGCAAGCTTTCGAAGTAGTTCTGGTTTTTCGCGACGGTTGGTTACGTAATAGCTGTGATCAATGGCTTTCTTCGCTTCAGCAGTTGCTTTAATGCTTAATACTGATGGATTATCAGAAAGCTTTTTCGCTTGCATGAGTACTTTATCACTAAGAGTAGCTGAGAAGAAAAGAAGCTGGCAGTCTCTAAGGGCAGATTGACAGATGTAAGAAACATCTTCCATTGTAGAAGGGTGTAGCACCTGATCGGCTTCATCGGCTACGATGCTAATAACTTCATTCATCTTAAGTTTTTTCATATCAATCAATTCAGCAACTCGGTTCGGCGTCCCAACAATTAGTTGCGGGTGTTTTTTGAGCTTGTCTAATTGGCGTTTAATCGCAGCTCCCCCGATCATCGAAGCAGCTGTCATTTCACTACCTTTTAAAAACTTTTGAGCGACTTCGAAAACTTGCATGGCAAGTTCCCGAGTTGGCGCAAGTACGATCGCCTGTGTGTTTTTCTTGGTCGGATCAAGCTTCTGCATAATAGGTAAAAGGTAAGCTAGCGTCTTTCCGGTACCAGTGGGTGCTTCAACAAGTAAATCCTCGCCGTTCAAGATACGAGGAATTGCCTGTTCTTGAACATCTGAGAAATTTGTAAAACCGGCAGCTTGCCAGTTTTCCGAAAGAAATGGGTGTTGATTAAACATTGTCATATTGTTACTCCTTTATTATCATATACGTTAAACCTGCAAGACAGGATAAATATTCGTTTTAGCCACTCTATGCTATTTCATCAAGTTATCTTTATTTTAACATAGTCGTCATTTTCTCATAACGCTAACCATCTCTTTTTCGTTTGCCTTCTTTTCTTACGTCTCTTTATGTTTTATTGGATCATGAGAGGGAATAAGCAAGCAAGAGGGAGGGATCGGGTATGAATGGATACTTACTTAGAAGAATGGCAGTGTATACATTACTTACAGGAATCATCGCCGCGCTCTTTATTGGCATTACGCTTGGAGAAAACTTACCGAATTACGCCACGATTGAAGAGCCTTATCCAATGCGTTGGCTGATTGGGATTGGAGCATTTGGCATAAGTGGCATTATTTCATCTATTCTTTATACTGGTGGTGTCATAGCGGATATCATCGCACAAAAAAATGAGAAAATTTCTCCATAAAATTGACAAAGAGCGCATCGATTTGATGCGCTCTTTCATTATATATAACGATCGTTATTTATTAACAGTAACTCCTTCATTGCCGCGGTAAACATACCATAGAGATCTGTTGATCTCTCAAACAACGAAAGCCCTACCTCTCTTCCATCCTTACGGCTCCGAAGCCGCGCCAGTGTGAGTGAGGAGGATCAACAGCAATTGTAGTATGGCCATTAACTTGATACAAGCCAATTAGAATCATGCTGTTCATACCTTTCCAGTTATGAATTTTAGTTCTCCTTATTTTAAAGGAGCTAGTTGTTAATATCGGGTTTATTGATACCCCAACTACACATTATACACGCTAGATTAGATATGTCAAATGCAATACTGTTATTTTTTTGAAAAGTATCCGAAAAATCCAAGTGCTATGCCGAGTAAGGCACCCCCGCCTACCTCTGCGGGCTGATGACCAAGTAATTCATTCAGTTCTACATCGCGCCTTGGATGAAACAGATCGGGGTAATGTCCTGATAAGAGCTCAAAATCTTCATCAAGGTCATTAACAAGCCGAGCGATCTCACCTGTGTGTCGTCTAATTCCTTGAGCATCGTACATGACAATGACTCCAAAAACAACCGCAAGAGAAGTCTCAATCGAGTCTTTTCCTGTTTTTAAAGCTGTGTAAGTAGCTAGTGCTGACACACCTGCAGAATGAGAACTAGGCATTCCTCCTGTTTGAAGGAGGGGTCGCCAATCCCACTTGCCTGATGTTGCTTTGTGTGTCAGTATTTTTAGTCCTTGTGCAAGGACAATTGCTGAAAGTGCTAGGTTCATACCCTTATTCATTTTCTTCACCTCATTGTTATTCTGGCAAAAAACCACATGATTATGATGATTGAAGGAGAAAATAAGAAAAACAATTAGAGGAGGAATGCATGTGAACATTACTCACCGAGAAGCAGAAGTGATCCGATCCGCGTTAGCGACATTAATCGATGATTCAAACCAGGAGTATTATGCGGGGATATTAGAGAAATTGGCCCTTTCTCCGTCTGTGAATCAGTTGTGTGATTTGGACGGATTTATAAATGGTATAGCAGATAGTAGTGAAACTCCTAAATAGTCAGAAGTTTTCAGCTTCTGACTATTTTTTACAATACACATTAAAAACCGATTCAAATTAGGACCGTGCCCTTTCTTCTATTACGCTTAATGTAAGAAAGAAAGAAGGGATGGTTCATATAGATAAAGTTGTGATTGTTACTGGTGCAACATCAGGAATTGGGCAGGAAACATCGCGCTATTTTGCAGGAAAAGGAGCTAGTGTTCTTGGGCTTGGACGCTCAAAAGAACGCGGTGAAAGCTTAGAGCGAAGTAGCGAAGAGCTATTGGGCTCGCTTGAAATTGCCAAAGCCGTATATTTTTTATCTAGCGAGGATTCAAGTTATATTAATGGGCACAATCTCATCGTAGATGGTGGGTACACGCTTTCGTAAAAAAACCAACAACAGAACTACTCTCGTTAGGTCGTCATTCTAACGAGAGTAGTTCTGTTTTTTTAGAGTTTAGGGACTTTTAGGCTTGGGATCCATTTTCTCATATGATCGTTTATTTCCTCTAGTCGCTCAGGCTTGGCTTCTATAAGCGGGTGAACGTGATAGTTCCGATCAACAAACGTTGGTATGAAGGAGGGAGAGATGACAGAAAACGTCGTTTTTCCTCTAAATTGCTCTTTGGCAAACTCCACTTTCAAAATGCCACCGATATCTTTGTAATCACCCTTCTGGCCTGACCAAAAGTTACCAAGTGAATAAGCAACGAGTACGTCTCGATTGTCTTTTGTTTCAATCCATTCAAGTGGTTGAAGCACGTGAGGGTGATGGCCCAAAATAAGGTCAGCTCCTGCCTCGGCTAGAAATGAACTTAGCTCCAATTGTGTATTATTTGGGTAGCGTTCATATTCAGTTCCAAAATGTACGCTTACAACGACACCATCTACTTGTTTTTTGGCATTTTGTATATCTTGTTTCATAACGTTTTTATCAATGTAGTTAACGAGGTGCGGCTTATTAGCGGGAGGACGTATACCGTTCGTTCCATAAGTATAAGAAAGAAAAGCTAACGAAATGCCATTATGTTCGATCGTTCGAATTTGATTCCTATCTTCTTTGGATAAGTAGCTTCCTGTATAAAGTATACCGATTTTTTTCCAATGCTGAATCGCATTTTGGATGGCCTTTTCTCCTCGGTCTAATGTATGATTGTTCGCCATTGAGACGATATCGACTCCGGACATTTTTAAGGTATCACCAACTTCAGTTGGACTGTTAAAAGAAGGATAGGAAGAAAGGCCAATTGAGGTTCCACCTATTACCGTTTCTTGATTGGCAATGGTTATGTCTGCGTCTTGTAATTGATTTTGTACGTTTTGAAGCATCGGATTAAAATTATACTTCCCCGCTTCAACTGCTTTTTCGTAGACGCGATCATGGATTAAGATATCTCCAATTGCTGCAAGTGTTAAAGTAGAAGTTTCAAGTGTACTATCATTAGAATGCTGTGTTACGTTTCGATAAGCAAGGAGGTCTGAGGCGTTCTTTGGATCTTCCTTTTGACTGGATAGCCAAAAGACGGGACCTCCAACAGAAATCAAAAGGACGATGAGTAATAGTGATATTCTTTTCATTGTTTTCACCTATATCCATATGTAAGTTATCTTAAAGCGTTATCATCGCTATCGTACCACCTTTTCATAAGAAAAGCATGTGAATTAAAAAAGGACCAGTAGCTTGGTGTACAGGGGGTTCATTGAAAAAGAGAGAGGAACTATTCAAATAGACATGGCAAATTTGCCATGTCTATTTGAGGGAGAGCATATCGGGTTGAATGACTACTGAAGAAGTATTAATGCTTTTTAGAAAAGTGGAAGTGGTGGTATTTCCCGCTTGAAGCAAACCCGTTAGGCATGTTTTTGTGCTTGTCCTATAAACTCCTTCAAATGGTTTTAGAACCCCATTAAAGACAGGAAGAGCACCATCGACATCAAATTTCAATAAGTTCTTTATCAATCTACTTGCGACGCGAGTAGACGGGGCAAGATTATCTGATTCGATTACCCATATGACATCCGTTCTAGCAAGTGAAAGCCCGGCATGTAAACCACCTAGAGGACCTTTGTTTTGAAAAAAATCTGTAATGATGCGTGTGTCTGCTGGTACGAAGGGCAGTAAGTCTCTAGGTGTATTTGTTACGACAATCATTTCATCAACGATTTTACGCATTTCTTTAATCTGAAACTGAATAAGTGGTTCGCTATGATGTGGTAGAAGGGATCTGTGGCGACCGTAGATATAATCATTTGGTCCCCCGGCTAAAATAACTCCTGTTAGCATGTTCTTCACCTTCCAATTCGTTTGTTAGTTTAAATGTAACCGGTATTTGAAAAGTAGACTGTAAGGAATGTCACATCTTTTTTAATAAAATGGGCGAGATGTGATGTTTATCACACCTGAATTAGAAGTGAACTCTTATAATGAAAGCAACAGAAGGGTTCTAGGAGGGAAATCGATGAAGGTTACATGTCCAGTTACGATGATGAATAAAGGGAGTTACAACACACAGTCTTTTTCTAATCAAAATTTTGTGAAATTAGAAGAGTTAATGTATGAACAGCAGGTGAAACGTGGTGAAAAGATCTACTGGGAAGGAAACGACTGCAATCATCTTTATTATTTAAAAAGTGGAGCAGTGAAACTTACGAAAAGTTCAGATGAGGGGAAGGACCTTGTTCTCTACCACTTCCAGGCAGGCGATCTTTTTGGGGAAATTGGAGATGACAGCCACGTTCTTAATAGCTTTAGTGCAGAAGCAATGACGGATTGCAGTCTTGGCGTCATCCAACAAAAAGACCTTGAAACAATCCTCTGGCAAAACGGTGATCTTGCAGTTGAATTTATGAAATGGATGGGGTATATGCAGCGTTTTACGCAAACGAAACTTCGTGATTTAATGTTTTTTGGGAAGCACGGAGCTCTTGCCTCAACATTGATTCGAATCGCAAACACTTACGGTATTGAAGAAGGAAATACCATTCGAATGACCACAAAGTTCACGAACACGGAAATTGCTGATTTAATTGGCGCCACGCGCGAAACGGTCAATCGAATGTTAAATCAGTTAAAGAAGGATAACATCATTGCCTATGAAAATGGCACTATCATGATTGAAGATCTTGAACAGCTAAAAGCGATTTGTCATTGTGAAGGCTGTCCTAAAAACATATGTCGGTTATAAAAAGTTTAGGAGCAGTTGTCCTGAACTCTTTTTTTTTGCTGTTTTTATTGGCCAAAAAAACATTATTTTGTCCAAAATCTTAGTTTATTGGCTAAAAACAAACTATATTGTCCAAATTCAAATTTTATTGTCCAAACCAAAACCTCCCACTGTTTTGTGAGTAAAGTCACAGAATAAACCTTTTTATTCTCCTAAACTAAATCTATACCGAGCATACAAAGGAGGAGGAACAATGGGGGTTCTTGAGGAGAAAAAGAAAACGGTGCGAAAAGTCGTTACGACAAAGGAAGGACCAAACCTGAAAGGAACGATGATTGCTGTCATGTTGCTTGGGGGGTTTATTGTCCTGTCCTGGTTTAGCGTCTACTGGCTATATATGATTCGTCTATAGAGAGGGGGAAATAGCATGCACATGCACAAATTAGAAAGGCTATGGCTCATGATTGGAAGTGGATCACTGATTGTTTTTTTATTGGTAATTGGTGTGAACGCTTTCGCGATGGGTCATACACCGCCAAGTGATAGCGAGATTCTTGATCCAACTCAAGTCGATTTAACGGCACCTTTCGATGATCCAGGCTTAAAAAAGATCGGTGAGAATGAATATGAATTGGTGCTAGTTGCTCAAGCGTTCACATTTCAATCGAACGATGAAATAAAAATACCTGAAGGGGCAACTGTCCATTTCAAAGTAACAAGTAAAGATGTGGTACACGGATTTCAAATTCCGAAAACGAATGTGAATATGATGATTACACCAGGTCATATCAATACCATTACACATACGTTTGATGAAGAGGGACAGTTTCTCATTTTATGTAATGAATATTGTGGGGTTGGTCACCAGGCGATGGGTGTGCCACTGGAGGTGATAAAATGATGAATGAATTAGTAGTCGATCGAAGTGATGCAAGGCTTAGTATGGCTCATCTGTATATCGCTTTTGCAGCCGTTCTTTTAGGGGGGATTGCAGGACTTTTACAAACACTTGTAAGAAGTGGGACGATTCAACTTCCTGCAGGAATAGGCTATTACCAGCTGTTGACGGCTCACGGCATTTTACTTGCACTTGTATTTACAACTTATTTTATTATTGGTTTTTTCTATGCCGGCATGAGCAGAACAATGGGTAAATTCTATGACCAACCTCATCGGATGGGATGGCTTGGTTACATTGTAATGACGGTTGGAACGGCGCTTACAACAGTGATGGTTCTTTTAAATGAAGGGACAGTTCTTTATACCTTTTACGCACCTTTAAAAGCTTCGCCGTGGTTCTATATTGGCCTTACGTTATTTATTGTTGGTACCTGGTTAGCAGGCGGCGCGATGTGTCATCAATATTACATCTGGAAAAAGGTAACTCATAAGAACATTTCTCCTTTGTTTAGCTTTATGGCTGTTATGACAATGGTCTTGTGGTTTGTCGCTACGATTGGTGTTGCCGTTTCCGTTATCTTTCAATTCATTCCATGGTCATTTGGATGGGTTGATGAAATTAACATTCTACTAAGTCGTACGCTTTTCTGGTATTTTGGTCACCCACTTGTGTATTTCTGGCTTTTACCTGCTTATGTGTGCTGGTATGTCATTATTCCAGAAATTATTGGAGGAAAGATTTTCAGTGACTCTTTAGCTCGTTTATCTTTCGTGCTCTTCTTACTGTTTTCTATACCTGTTGGCTTCCATCATCAGTTACTTGAATCAGGAATTTCTCCGTTTTGGAAGTATTTGCAGGTCGTATTAACGTTCATGGTTATCGTTCCTTCTCTGATGACTGCCTTTTCATTGTTTGCTACTTTTGAAATAGCAGGACGGAAAAAAGGAGCAAAAGGATTATTTGGTTGGTTTCGTGCGTTACCATGGAAGGATGCAAGATTCTTTGCACCGATGGTTGGTATGCTCATTTTCATTCCTGCAGGTGCAGGAGGAATCATTAATGCTAGTAACCAAATGAACCAGATTGTTCATAATACGCTGTGGGTTACAGGGCATTTCCATCTTACTGTTGCTTCGAGTGTTGCGCTTACGTTTTTTGGAATAGCCTATTGGCTTATCCCGCATCTTACCGGTCGCGTACTAACAGGAAGAATGCATCAAATTGCAAATCTACAAACGATCCTATGGGCGATTGGCATGTTCTTTATGTCAGGAGCTATGCATACAGTTGGTTTGCTTGGTGCACCGAGAAGAACAGCTTATACGACATACCAGGATCATCCTGATGCACTAGGATGGATTCCTTATGAAGTAACAATGGCCGTTGGTGGTTCCATTCTCTTTATTGCTATTTTACTCTTAATGTATATTATGACAGCTCTAGCTTTTTTCGCTCCAAAAGGCAAAGAAGACTTTCCGATCGGAGAGGTGGCAGAGGCGGCCGAGAAAACACCAGTCATTTTAGAAAATTGGCGGTTGTGGCTTGGTATCGCAACTGTGCTTATCCTTGTGGCATATACCGTACCAGTGATTCAGATGATTGAACACGCTCCACCAGGTTCTCCTGGATATAAGTTCTGGTAAACGCCGGCGATTAGCCGGCGTTTTTCTATTTAGGTACCTTTTGATATAGTAAAGAAGGAAATTGAGGAGGGGTTATGTTGAATAAACCGAATATCTTGTTTATTGGGGCAGGACGAATGGCCGAGGCTATTTTTTCTGGACTTAAACAATCGGATACAATTGGTAAAATTACGATTTCAAATCAGTCTGATCAAACGAGATTAGCTCATTTGAAAGAAACGTATAACGTAGAGACCGATGTGTGGCAAGATGTGCTTTCGAATCATGATGTTGTGATTCTAGCGATGCCTCCATCAGCTCATCCTGATGTGCTTAAGGAACTTTCTACTAAAGTATCGGGACAATTTGTTATTACGGTAGCGGCTGGTATTGGACCTTCTGTCTTAGAAGCATCTTTACCTGGGCTTCCAACAGCATGGATTATGCCAAACACGGCAGCCGATATTGGCGAGTCAATGTCACTTTTTACTTGCGGAAAAGATGTAAGGGAAGAACATCGAGTCGTACTTCAAACGATTCTAGATGCAATTGGCGAATCGGAAGAGTTATCAGAAGAACAGATTCATGACCTAACAGCGGTTACGGGGAGCGCACCTGCTTTTGTTTACCAACTCGCTGAGGCGTTAGAAAAGACGGCGCAATCCTATGGTTTATCATCGGAAGTAGCGAGAAAGCTCGTCATGCAAATGATCTTTGGTTCAGCTTCGATGCTTAAAGATGGGCGGAAGGCAGGAGATCTTCGAGATCAAGTCACAACGCCAGGTGGCGCTACAGCTGCAGGACTTGAAGTTCTAGAAAAAGCTGAATTTAGTCAACTTTTACACAAGGCGGTACTAGCTGTAAATCATAAAGCTTCAGAACAAGCAAAGTAAAAAAGCATGTCCTCTGGCCAGAGGACATGCTTTTTCATTCGTTAGAGAATATAAGGTCCTAATAGAAAGATCAACATGCCGAGATTTAATCCAAGCTGATAGGAGGTTCGCTGCATGATGGTCCATTCTTGATCTTGAGCAACGCGGCTAATCATATAAGATACAACAAAGATAATTAGTGGCCAAACGTATGCAGCTCCTGAAAAGGTTAGGTAAGATGGAGCGAGATATTGAAATGGTCCATCAAGAATAGATGGAAGGAAAATAATTTGAGAAGCGACACATAAAAGAATGATCGTCCATTCAACCCATTTTTTGTCTTGTTCAATTGCTGTTGTATTGGCGAAATAGAAGTACATTAATGCGACGGCAGGAAGGATGAGAAAACCAAATGAGAAGGCTAACATCGCAAACATACCGACTATTGCTGTGAACGTATAGTAAAGAGCATAAGTTAAATCATCGCTCGATATGGAGCTACTGCTTTTCACAACGGTAGGATCCGTTGATGCGCCGTGTAAGACGAGTTCATTTTTCTCTTGATCCATCCAGACTAAAGACTGATCGGTAATTGCAATGGGGCGGATGGATAACTCTTCTGTCGTACTCCGGCGAGAGGCAATCCACTCCCCATCTTGTTGTGACGCTTCATAGATACTAATGACGGAACGTTTTGGTGAAATTTCTCCATTCGCGCTAAACAAAAGGTGTGCCGCACCGTCTTTTTCGATTAATGAAAAGTAGTTTGGCTTCTCAAAGCTGTCATCAGTTTCCGCATTTTGGATTTTCAAAAGCTGAACGTCTGCTTCTTTACCAGCAACACTTTCTCCAAAGTACGTATTCACAACTCGTGTACCCTGTCTCGTTGCACTAATGGTATAGGTGAACGTAAGTTTGTTATCGAGTTCGATCATTTGAAGGTTACTGTAAATTTCTCCTGATGTAAGTGGAGTCTCATATAGAACAACCGGGTCTTTACCGGCATCAAGTGTTAGAAACTGGTTCACATCATCCGTTTGAACATAAAGAAATGCCAAACCTTTTTCCGTTAAAGTACCGCTTTTTATGTATTGAGGTAGTTCGGTTTCTGACTTAACTTTTCCTTCTGGTGAAATGGTGTATGCGGTGTGCCGTGACCAAGCAATTACGCCATTTTCTGATACGTTCATTCCTTCAATTTCCTTTAAAATGGCTGTTTCTTTTCCATCTGTTGCGTAAATTAATTCATCATTCTTCTTGTAAATCGCTTGCTGATCATCAACATAAAACGAATAGCCGTCTGGAATGGAGTAGCTGAGTTCTTCTGTCGTTGTATCCAACTGTTCGTTCACGACCACTTTTCGAACGGGATCACCGCTAAAAAAGAGAGTGCCGCTATCTCCCTCACGTTGAACAAACATCTCGCTATCTTCTGCAGCCACGTCAAGATTGACTGACCTGCTCCAATCCGTTGCCGGTTTCTCTTGAAGAATGGAGAGCTGATGAAGATAAACTAAAAGTAAAATGATAAAACCAGTGAGAATGGGGAACCCTATTTTTTTCATTCTATTCCTCCTTGTTCCTTACATACGTTTGAATTTTACACAAGTTTCAAAAAATTTACAATAGTTATTAGTGAGAATCTCCGAAAGGTAGAGTGAATACAATACGGTAGCCTACTTAAGGAGGGAGCGCCATGGTAGAAAAGAAAGTGGATGAAAAAATAGATGACCTAATAAGTAAGGCATTAAGGCATCAACATGGGACTGGTGCCTTTCACTTTTGTTTTGAGAATAGTTTATTAACTGATGCGATGATGATTGTATTGATACGCATGCTTAAGCTTCCGGAGAAATCGCTGCTTGATGCTCTTGTGAAACGACTTCTATTTAAACAATCTAAAGAAGGATACTGGAAATTATATGAAGATGATCGAGGGAATCTTTCCGCTACCGTTCTGGCTTACCATAGTCTTCTGTATTCAGGAACGATGACTTGTAAACATAGCGAGATGAAAAAAGCAGAGCACTATATTAAAAAATGGGGTGGGATCGAAAAGGTTGATTCGATGACGTCCATTTTTCTCGCTTTAAACGGTCATCTAAATTGGCCTCACTTATTCCACATTCCGATGCTTTTTCTACTTATCCCGAAGGCATCACCAGTTTCTTTCTATGATTTAAGTTCTTATGCAAGAGCGCATTTCGCGCCAATCCTTCTGTGCCAGGACCTTCGTTATTCCATTAAAACAAAATGGACGCCAGATCTCACTCATTTAATTATGGAAGATCGATCCATGAAAGAAGATATTAAACAAGCATGGACTGCTATAAGTCAATTTCCATCAAACCAGCTATATAAAGCAAGAAAGAGAGCGGAACAATATATGCTTCAAAGAATAGAAGCAGATGGGACATTACTGAACTATGCATCGGCTACTTTTTTTATGATCTATGCGATGTTGGCTCTTGGATATGAAAAACACGCTCCTTCTATTTTACGTGCCTTTAATGGACTGAAAGGAATGCTCTGTGATTCTAATTCCCATCTTCAAAATTCACCTTCAACAATCTGGGATACTGCCCTTCTGTCCTATACGTTACAAGAAGCTGGTATAGTGGCAGTACGATCAACTAGAGCGGCTAACCATTATTTAGTTAGACATCAGCAGACAAAGTATGGGGATTGGGCGATTACAAGAGAGGGTATTGCCCCTGCTGGATGGGGGTTTTCTGAGGGGAATACAACTCATCCAGATGTAGACGCTACAACCGTTGCGTTAAGAGCGTTGAAGGATATGAAAAATGAGTCAAGTCGTTGGCATGACGGAGTCAGTTGGCTTCTAGCCATGCAAAATCATGATGGAGGTTGGCCAGCTTTCGAACCGGATCGTCAGGCTTTTCTATTAAAAGAATTACCCATTGACGGGGCAAGGTCATCTTTTCCTGATGATTCATCGGCGGATTTAACTGGTAGAACCGTTGAGTTTTTATGTAACTATGCTGAACTAAACCGTAATCATCCTTCCATTAGAAAGGGAACAAACTGGTTGATTCGGAATCAAGAGAGCGATGGTTCTTGGAGAGGGAGATGGGGGATTTGTTACATTTATGGTACATGGGCAGCGCTAACGGCTTTAAAGGCAGCTGGCTATCCATCTGATTTTACTCCTGTTCGAAAAGGGATACAGTTTCTTAAGAAAATACAGAGAGATGATGGGGGATGGGGAGAGTCGTGTCAAAGTGATATTCAACAGAAATTCGTCCCTTTACACTTTAGCACGCCATCACAAACAGCATGGGCCGTTGATGCTTTATCCGTTTGTAAAGAAACAGGTGAATCATTAAATAGAGGTGTGGATTACCTTCTCAAAAAATCATTTGATATGGAAGAACGCACGTATCCAACAGGGGCGGGGTTACCAGGAGGGTTTTATATAAGATATCATAGTTATGAAGTGATATGGCCACTACTTGCGCTTTCTCATTATAAAAAGTTATAAATTCAACATTAAAAACGATAATAGAGAGGCGTATGGAACCGCCTCTCTACAGTCAATTATTGTGATTCCACACCACTTTTTTCGATTTCTTTTACGGTAATTTCTCCTGCGCCACGTGGGATTTTCACTGTGTGAATGGTTTTTGCTTCTAATGACCTTGCGATCGCATTCGCTGCTTCGGAAGGATCAATTTTATCTCCGCATGTATAGACATCAACAGAAGCATAGCCGTGTTCAGGGAAACTGTGGATGGTTAGATGGGATTCAGCGATAATAACCGCCCCACTTATACCTTGAGGTTCAAATGGATGAAAAACGACATCTCTTATTTCTGCTCCAGCTTCAAGAGCCGCACTAGCGAATGTTTCTTCTATATAGACTAAATCGTTTAGTTTTTCTTTGTTACAATTCCACATTTCGGCGATAATATGATGACCAAGTGTTTCGATAGTAAATTGCCTCCTTCTTAACTGCATCCTTGTATAGTGTTGATTACAGGAATTGCTTTTATGCAGGTTTTCCCCTCAATAAGGGAGAAATAAACCTATATAAGAGTTTTAAAATTGACATATTATGTTTAAATGTTTAAACTAAAGAACAATAAAGTCGTTAAGAGGAGAGTATAAGATGGAGCATATTTCTGATAAAGTAAGCCTGCAAAAAGAATATTTTTATACAGGGGAAACAAAATCCTATTCGTTTAGAAAAAAACAGCTTGAAACGTTAAGAGACGTAATTAAAGAGTATGAACCTGAGATCTTACAAGCGCTTAAAGATGATTTGCATAAATCAGAGTGGGAAGCTTATACAACTGAAATTGGTTTCCTTCTAGAAGAAATTAAGTTCACACTTAAGCATTTAAAAGAGTGGATGACACCGGAGAAAGTAAAGTCACCCGTTACTCACTTTGGCTCTAAAAGCGTCATTCACCGTGAGCCGTTCGGGGTAACGTTAATCATAGCGCCGTGGAACTATCCATTTCAACTTCAGTTAGCTCCACTTATTGGAGCAATCGCATCGGGAAACTGTGCCGTTTTAAAACCATCAGAATTAACACCTACTGTCTCAACTCTTATTAGTAAAATGATTCGAGAAGTTTTTCCTGAAAAGTACATTGTGGTTATTGAAGGTGGCGTTGAAACGAGTAAAGAACTTTTGAAACAACCGTTTGATCACATCTTTTTCACAGGAAGTGTTGCTGTAGGAAAGATTGTGATGGAGGCGGCTGCAAAGCAACTTATCCCTGTTACGCTTGAATTGGGAGGGAAGAGTCCGGCGATTGTTGACAAAGACGCCAATTTAGCTCTTGCTGCAAAACGAATCATGTGGGGGAAATTCACGAACGCTGGTCAAACTTGTATCGCACCTGACTATTTGTATGTCCATAGTGACGTGAAAATGGAATTGATCGAACAAATGAACAATGTGCTGATTGAATTCTACGGAGAAGATCCAATATCAGATGAAATATACGGTCATATTGTAAGTGATCGTCACTTTGACCGGTTAAAAAGTTTTTTAGCCGATGGAGACGTATTAATTGGTGGACAGCATAAAGCAAGTGATCGGGTTATTGCTCCAACGATTATGGACAACGTTTCATGGGAAGATCCAGTTATGCAAGAAGAGATTTTTGGTCCTATTTTACCTGTGCTTGAATTTACAGAACTTGAAACGGTTATTGACGAAGTACGTCGCCGTCCAAAACCGCTCGCACTTTACTTTTTCTCTGAATCCGAACAAAAACAAGAAGAAATAACATCATCTATTTCATTTGGTGGAGGGTGTATGAACGACACATTTATGCATATCGTCTCTCCTTATTTACCTTTTGGTGGCGTTGGGTCTAGTGGTACGGGGAGTTACCATGGGAAAGCAAGCTTTGAAGCTTTCTCACATGAGAAGAGCATTGTGAAACAAACCACGAAGTTTGATTTCGCCTTCCGATACCCATCAGCCAAAAACGGGCTGAAAATCATCAAGAAGATCATGGGGTGATGACGTTTTCTTCTTTAGTGTTTTACCTTGCCATGGTATGATTACGGAAAAGCTGTACCCTTGGTGCAGCTCTACAATTGATAGACTTAGGAGGAAGTAGATATGAGTAAAGGTGTCATTAGTTTAGGGGAAGCATTAATTGATTTTATACCTCTTGACAAGGACAATTTAACGTATCAAAAAAGCCCTGGTGGAGCTCCAGCAAATGTAGCAGTTGGGCTTGCGCGTCTAGGCGTAAATTCCACTTTTCTTGGAAAAGTAGGCGATGATGTGCTTGGACGTTTTCTTCAAGAAACGTTAAAGAATTATGGTGTAGATGTTTCAACGATGATTCTAACTGAATCTGCCCGCACAGGCGTTGTATTTGTGACGAATGCTGAAAATGGTGAACGTAGCTTTGACTTTTACATAAATCCAAGTGCAGATCGTTTCTTAAGTGAAGAAGAAATAAGCGAACAGTTATTTGAGCGTCATCGGATTCTCCACTTCGGATCGATTTCCATGATTAGTGAACCTTCTAGAACAGCTACTAAGAAAGCTGTTGAAAAGGCAAAAGAAAATGGATTGCTCATTTCCTATGATCCGAACTTACGACTTGGTCTATGGGAGAGTGAGGATCGAGCAAGAGAAACGATTGTTTCCATGCTATCTGAGGCAGACATTCTAAAACTTTCTGAAGAAGAACTGACCTTCATTACTGGTGAAGAAACGGTGCAAGCTGGAATTAAAAAATTAGCTCATTATCGTATTCCAGTTATTTTCATTACGATGGGTGGAGAAGGTAGTCTTGTTTTTACTCCTAACTATTCACTCAGAGTTCCTGCTATGAAAGTAAAAGCGGTTGATACGACAGGTGCGGGCGATGCATTTGTATCAGGCATTCTTCATGGTTTTAACGAATATGTTGGCTCTCTTACTGAACTATCGCGTGAAGAGCTCGAGCGAATGACGCAATTTGCTAGCGTTTCTGGCGCTTTAGCAGCTGCAACAAAAGGCGCTATGACTGCCCTGCCAACGAAAGAAGAAGTGGAAGAAATTTTATTGAAAGAATCGAAATAGTGAGGTGCCCCGTCTAAATCCGGGGTGCTTTTTTTGTGTTGAACTGAATCCATTGCATCCAAAACTAGAATGAAGACTAGCTGTAAGATACAATGAAAAAGGAACTAATCAACTATTCGGAGGTGCTTCGTATGAATCAGGAATTTTTATTTGAATTGTTATCAACTGCTTCACCATCAGGAGCTGAAATGGAGATTCAGCATAAATGGATGGACTATGTGAAGGAATTTGCTGACGAAATGAAAACAGACAATGCAGGAAATGCCATTGGCGTTCTTAATCCTAATGCAGAATTTAAAGTTCTTCTTGCTGGCCACTGTGATGAAATTGGATTTATGGTAAAGAAAATTGATCAAGACGGCTTCATTCGTGTGGAAAAGTTAGGTGGTATTAGTCATAAACCTGCTATCGGCATGAAAGTAACGATTCTTGGTACGCATGGAAAATTAACAGGGGTATTTGGCGTGAATGCTGAACATCATGGTGGAGCAAAAGAATTCAATTTCGAAGATCTTTACATAGACTGTGGTGCAACTTCAAAAGAAGAGATCGAAAAGTATGTTCAAATAGGGGATCTAGCTGTCTATAAACGAGAAGTTGAGCACTTATTGAATGACAGAATTAGTGGTAGAGGTCTAGATAATCGCACGGGCTCGTTTATTGTCGCAGAAGTTCTACGAAAACTCGCTAAGCGAAATCCTAAAGTAGGTGTATATGCAGTTAGTACAGTGAACGAAGAAACAAATATGGGTGGAGCATACTTTGCTGGTGCAGGAATCCAGCCAACGATGGCCATTGCCTGTGATGTGACATTTTCTTCTGATTATCCTGGGATTGATGCAAGAAAACACACGGAGGTTAATCTCGGGGACGGCCCTGTTCTTGCGAAAGGTGCTCCAATTAATATTAAAATCAATCAGCTGCTCGAAAAAGCTGCAAAAAAGCTTGATCTTAAACTTCAGTATGAATTAACACCAAGAATGACAGGAACCGATGCTGATAAGCTCCGCTTAACAGGATACGGAGTGCCGATCTCGCTCGTATCTTTGCCGCTTCGCTATATGCATGCGCCAGTTGAAACGGTAAGTCTAAAAGACATACAGGAAGAAATTGATTTGTTAGTTGAAATGATTGCAGAATTAACTGGTGAAGAAAGTGTAAATCCATTAAGCAAATAATAATATTGACAAAATTGTGACAATTATGCTAAGATGACAAAGTAAAAATAACGGTAAAGGAGAGTGTGTGTGATGAGACATGTTTTAACAGGTACAATCCAACCAATTTCATGTACTCATAGACGCACTTTGCCAGGGAAGTAATCCCTTTGTCACAAAAAGGAATCGGCACGCGTCTTAGACGTGTGCCCTTTTTTATGTCCAATTAATTGATGAGACATAGCCGCATACGGCTATGTCTTTTTGAATTTCTAAGTATGGTGATAAGGAGTTAACCTATTGAGGGTGGTGGAAGTGATGGTTGCTTTTGATTAATGAAACAATGGTAGGGAAAAGATTGGGGGGGAAAAGAATGTTCTCGATTTTACACAAGTTAAGCTGGTTTTTTAAGCAGCATTGGAAGCGCTACACTATTGCAATTGGTTTGTTGATTTTAGGTGGGATTCTAGAGGTAATTCCACCGAAGTTAATTGGAATGGCGATTGATGAAATCAATGTAGGAAGTTTAACGTGGGATAGCTTACGAAATTATTTATTTTTTTATGGCGCGTTATTGATTGTCGTCTACCTCGTCACATATGTATGGATGTATCAACTATTTGGCGGGGCATTTCTAGTTGAGAGAATGCTTCGGTCCAGATTCATGAAACATCTTCTGAAAATGACCCCGTCGTTTTACGAGAAAAACCGGACTGGGGACTTGATGGCAAGAGCAACAAATGACTTAAAAGCCGTGTCGCTTACAGCGGGATTCGGTATTTTAACTTTGGTAGATTCAACGATCTTTATGTTTCTTATATTGGTTACGATGGGTGTTTTGATTAGCTGGAAACTGACACTTGCGGCTATTCTGCCTCTTCCGTTAATGGCTCTTGCCATGAACCGTTATGGAAAGGTTATTCATAAGCGCTTTACCGCTGCGCAGGATTCTTTCGGTCATATGAATGATCAAGTACTTGAATCGATCGCTGGGGTGCGCGTTACGCGGGCTTATGTACAGGAGAGGGCAGATCAGCAAAAATTTAAAAACTTAACAGAAGATGTTTATAGTAAGAACATTGAAGTAGCAAAGATAGATGTGCTTTTTGAACCAACGATTAAAGTTCTTGTAGGGATGAGTTATTTAATTGGTTTAGGATATGGTGCTTATCTTGTATTTCACAAAGTACTTACATTAGGCGAACTCGTATCATTTAACGTGTATCTCGGTATGCTGATTTGGCCGATGATTGCGGTTGGTGAGCTAATTAATGTCATGCAGCGCGGAAGTGCCTCATTAAATCGGGTATTAGATACGTTATCTCACGAAGAAGATGTTAAGGAACATCATGCTCCGAAACATCACGATTCTCCTGGTACGATTTGCTTTGAACATGTTCAGTTTACGTATCCAACTTCTTCAGTTACAAATTTAAATGATGTTTCATTTACGCTTAAAAAAGGTCAAACGCTCGGTATCGTTGGGCGAACTGGTAGCGGAAAGACCACTTTGCTAAAGCAATTGTTGAGAGAATACCCAGTGGGGGAAGGGAAAATAAAAATTTCTGATGTACCGATCGAAGAGTTTTCGCTTGGAACGCTTCAAAGCTGGATTGGATATGTTCCGCAAGATCAAATGCTATTCTCTCGATCAGTAAGAGAAAACCTGCTTTTTGGTAAGAAAGATGGAACTGACCAAGATGTCGACCATGTCCTCCATTTATCTGATTTTAAAAAAGATGTCCACCTTCTTCCTCAAGGGCTTGAAACACTTGTAGGAGAAAAGGGGGTAGCACTATCTGGCGGGCAAAAACAGCGGGTTTCGATTGCTAGAGCTCTCATGATTGATCCGGAAATTCTTATTCTTGATGATGCGATGTCAGCAGTGGATGGAAAAACAGAGGCACAAATTCTTGCAAATATAAGAAGTGAACGTGCTGGTAAAACGACGCTTATTGCCACACATCGGCTTTCAGGTGTAAAGCATGCTGATCGTATTCTTGTTCTAGAAGATGGAAAAGTCATTGAAGAAGGTACACATGAGGAGCTTCTTACTCAAAAAGGATGGTACCGAGAGCAATATGACAGACAGCAACTTGAAGATTCACTGAAGGAGGTGCTGTAAATGAACCGACATGTAGGAAAGCGTTTAGTAAAGTATGCACTTGGATTTAAGAAAAATATTTTAATTGCACTTCTTCTTTTAACAGTTGCTGTGACAGCGGAACTATCTGGTCCTTTCATTGCTAAAAGGATGATCGACGTTCATATTCTTGGAATTGAGTATCCATGGTATGAATCAGATCAGGGGGAAGATGCTGTTCAATATGATGGTGGATGGTATAAGCGAAGCGATCATTTTGAAAATAATGAAGCAAAAGGAGAAAAGGCAAGAATTCTTCAAATCGGGCGTGATTATTACTTCATTGACGAACCGATCGCTTTCGACGGTGAAAGATCAATTAACGAAAATACGCTCACAATCGAAAAGGATGGAAAACAACAGTCCTATGAAGCATCAGAAATAAGTAACGAAGAGCTGCTTGCCTTTTATCAACCTCAGATTGAACCGATGATCTGGCTCATTGCATTATACTTCGGACTTCTCGTCTTCGCTTCATTTTTTGAATATGGGCAGGGACTTCTTTTGCAAACTTCAGCTAACCGAATCATTCAGAAGATGAGAACAGATGTCTATGCGCAAATTCAGCGTTTGCACATCAACTACTTTGATAATTTGCCAGCTGGAAAAGTAGTGGCAAGAATTACGAATGATACAGAGGCGATACGCGAGCTATATGTAACCGTACTCGCAACTTTTTTCACAAGTATCTTTTATATGACAGGTATCTTTGTTGCCTTGTTCTTACTGGATGTAAAGCTTGCGTTTATTACATTAACCATTGTTCCACTTCTGTTTGTTTGGATTATTATTTATCGCAAATACGCTTCAAAATTTAATAAAGTGATCCGGACAAGAGTGAGTGACATTAATGCTATGATTAACGAATCCATTCAAGGAATGTCAATCATTAGAGCTTTTAAACGCCAGCAAATGACAGAACAAGAATTTGAAGAATTAAATGATAGCCACTTTACGTATCAAAACAAGCTTTTACATTTAAATTCTTTAATGTCTCATAACCTGGTTAACATTTTAAGGAATATCTCATTTGTAGCATTGATTTGGTATTTTGGAGGAGCTTCTCTTACATCAGGTGCCGTAGTAAGTCTTGGCGTTCTCTATGCTTTCGTCGACTATTTAAATCGATTGTTTCAACCCGTCACAAACATGGTCAATCAACTTGCGAATCTAGAGCAGGCATTGGTTGCCGCAGACCGCGTTTTTGAGCTTCTTGATGAAGAAGGGGAAGATGTAGCAGATGGAATTTACCCGCGATATGAAGGGAATGTTTCTTTCGATCATGTTTCCTTTGCTTATAAAGAAGATGAATATGTGTTAAAGAATCTTTCTTTTGAAGCGAAAAAAGGGCAAACCATTGCGCTCGTTGGACACACGGGCTCAGGAAAAAGCTCCATTATGAATTTATTATTTCGATTTTATGATAATCAAAAAGGAACAATATCCATAGATGGGAAAAACATTCAGGATATTAAAAAGCAAGAACTGAGACAGCATATGGCAATTGTACTCCAGGATCCATTTCTATTCACAGGCACGATTGCATCAAATGTTAGTCTTGACGACCCGTCTATTTCAAGAGAAAAAGTAGAAAAATCTTTAAACGATGTTGGAGCAGATCAGCTGCTTCGTTCCCTTCCAAACGGTTTTGATGAGCCAGTTATAGAAAAAGGAAGCACGCTTTCTTCTGGGCAAAGGCAGCTTATCTCATTTGCAAGAGCGTTAGCGTTTGATCCTGCTGTCCTTATACTTGATGAAGCGACTTCAAATGTTGATACTGAGACGGAAATGATTATTCAAAACGCTCTCGATATTTTGAAAAAGGGGCGTACAACATTTATCATTGCCCACAGACTCTCAACGATAAGAGAGGCAGATCAAATTCTCGTTCTTCATCAGGGAGAAATCGTTGAGCGAGGCGATCATGATCAATTGATGCAAAAAAAAGGAAGGTACTTTCAAATGTATCAGCTTCAACAAGGGAAAAAGATTGAGCAAGCCGTGTAGAATAAGATTAAACAAAAGCCGTAGCTTTGTCAGCTACGGCTTTTGAGTTGGCGCGCCAGGGGGTAGATAAGGTGGTGGAGATTTCAGCCATCCTCTCTTTTCCATTAACGTTTTAAAATCCGCAGCAAACAGAAGGATGTGCGTTTGAAACTCAAGAAACATTAACCCAACATCGGTTCGAATGGACTGAGAAACGGTCGTTGCACAGAGGACATTCACAGAGGCCAGCTTCAGTGAAATCCCGTTTGCAATTTCATCATCCGTTAGCTTTACCCCCATTGGAATCGTTTCTGAGGATGAATCAGGCTTTACTTGAGATGTTGGTGGGAGAGGAACGCCTTCTTTTATTAAAAAATGTTTTAATTTATTTTGATCTTTAACAGACGCATCAAAAATCTCCTGTGTTTTTTTCTTTAATTGTTCATCCTCGGTTGTATTTAATGCCATTCGATAAAAAACTTGAGCTTCTTTAAAAATCGCAAAAGCTGTCCAACAGTTCATCACTTCACCGACATGTAACGGTGATTTAGGCTCACTATCTGTGTGAGATTGGAGAATGCTAAGCATAGATCTTAAAATTGTTTTCATCGTTTCGCTACCTCCTCTAGCCTATGATGGTACAGAAGGTAACAAATTATGTGTGTTTGTTTAAAGAGAGAGAAAGCGTGATGCAGACTATTACCTGGAAGATGGACGGAAACCAGCTTCCTCTGCTTCGTTTTTCGTACAAAACATTTCTTCTGCTTTGGTCATTTCGTAGTAGGATCCCTCAGGAACATGATAAATTTTTTCGCCTTTTGAATTTATATTTCCTTTTATTTGGCACCCGTCGGAAGAGGATTTTTCTTCAGTGGGAGAATCATTTGTTTCTGGTTCTTCGTCAAACCCTTCATCCTGAACATAGTCTTCTATGCTCCAAATGCCTTTCCCTTCTTCTTGAGCTTGTCGCTGTATTTTCTGAAAGTGATCAACATATTTTACGTTTGGTTGATAAATGTATGCGACCCTCGCTAGCCCTTCTTCAAGAAGCATTTCGTTGAACATTTGATCACCGATCCATACGTATGCAAGAAGTCTGCCGTACTTATCACGTTCTGAAACATCGATTTCGATTCCAACCTTCTTTCCTTCAAGTTGGTTCTTTGCAAAATCTGATGCTTCAGGTCCAAATGGTTGGACAGGTTTACTAGGATGCTTCGTTTCAGGTGTATCGACAAGTAGAAGTCTGATTGTTTCTTCTCGCTCTTCTAGGGTTACTTTTAGAGTGTCACCATCTACGACCCGATCCACTGTTGCTGGAATTGTATTTTCAGGAATTTCGTTATTGGAAGTGCTGAAAGAACAGGCAGATAAAAAGAGTAATATTAAAAGATAAGGCACTAGTTTATATGTCAAGTTAGGTTCTCCTTTCCTGGCTTTTAGGTCTTAGACATACTGATTCGTCATAATCTAAAAGGGGGGTGATCTAATTGAATCACGGATGTATTTACTGTGAGAAAGAATTGCTCTTCCCGTGGGAAAGAAGAAGGATGGTGTGCGATGAATGTCATTATGCGATTTCAGACACGTATCATGAAGATTATCGAGAAATTGGTGAACGAAAAATAGAACAGAAATCCCGTCAATAGTGACGGGATTCTTTTTAGGTTCTATGGTTTAGTGAGAGTAGTGGTGTTTAACTGCGAGTGGCAGACACTTGGTCACTTCACTTTTTCACCAGAACACAAAGGACGTGTTCTAGTTCAAGAGTTCCAATATCTCCGTTTCTGAACGCTCGTCTCCGCTTTTCTTAATACCTTTTAACGGCTAGGGTGCAGCGGGATATGCAGATTAGTTCTTCTTGTTCGTCGACGATGTTGATTTCCCAGACCATTGTTCTACGTCCGATGTGGATAGGCTCAGCGATGGCTCGGACAACGCCGTCTTTTTTGCTACGTAGGTGATTGGCGTTGATTTCCATTCCGAAAGTGGCTTCGTTTTCTGAGTTAAGGTTAAGCGTGCCACCGATGCTTGCGGCTGACTCTGCAAGTGCAACGGATGCACCTCCGTGAAGATATCCGAGTGGCTGATGAGTGCTCGGTCCAACTGGCATTTCAAGAACGACTTTTTCAGGTGTTAGTGTAATGGCTTTGATTCCGAGTGCCTCTAGCATTGTATTTGCGAATTCCATCTCATTCCTCCAATTCAGCTATCGCGCCCAAACTTATAATTCCTTCATCAATAAAATGAACACGGGACAATTTTTTTAGGTTCAAGATTTTGTTGAGGTTAATCGGACGCTTCCGCTTTTTTCTATGTACTTATTTATAGTATACACGAGCAATTGGCTATAAAAAGGGAAAATTAGCGGGGAAGAAGCTCGCTTTTTTTCCTTTTATGTCTGGTTCTTGCTATATTTCCGCGAAATTCTCAATATTTCCGCGAAAAACCAATTAATTCTGCGATCTTAAGAGATAATTCCGCGAAAATCTAATTAATTCTGCTAAATAGATTAAAAAGAAGTGCTTCCCGCTAAAGTGCTTCCTTCTCTAAAGCGACGTAAAAAAGTCAGAGACTATATTCGTCTCTGACTCTAGATTAAATAAAATACGCGAGCAATAAACCAATGGCCATTAGCAGCCCAAACTGCGTATGCATTTGAGCCGTTGCTTGCATAGCTGGCATCATTTGAGCTGCCTGTGTTTTCCCTTCAAACAAGCGAATGGCTTTGAATGCTTTAGGGATGCTTAGAATAATTAACAGCAACCACAATGATGAATCAATTGTAATGATAAGTGCGACCACCCAAAGGTAAGAAACGATAAACATCCACTCTAATAGGGCCACTGCTTTATCGTGTCCAAGAAGGATTGCGAGTGTTTTTCGCCCTTTTTCTTTGTCGCCTTCTAGATCGCGAATATTGTTTGCCATAAGGATACCGCCAACTAGAATGGAAATGGGGATCGAAACGAGAATACTTTCAAATGTAATAACTCCCGTCTGAATGAAAAATGAAAGTAAGACAAGAATGAGTCCCATAAAGACGCCAGCGGCAATTTCCCCAAATGGTGTATAGGCAATTGGATATGGGCCACCAGTATAGAAGTACCCTGCAGCCATACAGATTGTACCGATCACCGCGATCCACCATGTCGTCAGGATACAGATGTAAACACCTAACAGAATTGCAACTCCAAAGAAAATAAAAGCAAGATTCAATACTGTTTTTGCACTAACTCCATCTCTTACGATGGCGCCACCAATTCCTACGCTACCAGCGTGATCAAGACCCCTTTTGAAATCATAGTATTCATTAAACATATTTGTTGCTGATTGAATAAGGATAGAAGCGATCATCATCGCCATAAACAATCCAAAATGTAATGTATGACTTTGAAGGGCAAGCATTGTGCCCAGAAAAACCGGGACGAAGGAAGCTGTTAACGTGTGGGGTCTTAATAGTCGCCACCACACCTGCCAGGTTGGTTTTGAAGGCGTCACTTTGTTCAGCTTATCGTTGCTGTTGTTCATACGCTCTTCCATAGAATAGTGTCTCTCCCTTAAATAATAAACTTCTTAAAAATCCCCTTGTAACCATTATAGTTTAAAAAAACGGATAAAGGGTGTCAATCCTTTTGTCAATATCAAGAAGTCTCTGTCAATAGAAAAAAGGCGAATAACATGCTTTCGCATCACATTCGCCTGATTTCTTACAAGAAGAGAGAAAAGAGTAGTGAAAACAAAAACGATCACCTTTTAGTGATCGCATTTGTGTGATTAGTAATAGTACGGATATGGCCTAAAAAACGCGATACTTCCTAAACCTACGCCTAATAGTCCTCCAAGAAAGCCGCCTGCAAAAGCGCCGAAGAAAAACATTCCTGATCCTTCGGGATGTTGTGGTCCATCACAATTGCGATTTAAAGGGCGAATGTAGACGAACTCATCATCAACATCTTCTATATGACCTCTATGCAATTGACCGTCATGACATTTGATTTCAACACATTGTCCAATATGCTGACGACAAACACCATGATAATAGTGTCTGGACATGTAAGACACTCCCTTATGAATTAAGTGTATAAACAACGGTTTACCGTCGTCTACATTTATCAGTGTATGCTCATCAATTATTTTGCTAAGGGCATCTGCGGAGCATTAAAATGATTTTTTTTGAGGAGATAGGGAATCTATACATAAGAAGGCGATAAAAACGGTGAAACAGCTTCGTTGACAGTCTTAGCTACACAGGTGTATCCTTTAAGTAACTGTGGCCGAGGCTAACTCGGTCTGCTTTTGCATGGACAGAAAGTTGGGGGGAGAAGACGGTGTCTACATTACAACATCAAGAATTATTTAGCCTGCTTCATCAAGGTGTTAGTAAGGCAGAAAAGCGGGGAACGTCTGTACTTGTTAGTCAGGTGCTATCAGTAGCTGCTGTCGATCCCCTCTCCTTTTATGCAGCAGGTTCGTTTACTTATAAACATGATCGAACATTTTGGTCTGATCCAGAGAATGATACGACGATTGTAGGGCTTGGACGGATGAACCAATTCCAAGCCAATCGCGATCGATTTCGTACAATAGAAGAAGAGTGGCAGCGTTTTCTTGAAGATGCCATTATAGAGGGGGCACCATCTCGTCCAGGTGTCGGACCTGTGCTGCTCGGTGGATTTTCTTTTGATCCTTCTGCGCCAGAAAGCGGTGAATGGGGTTCATTTCCTGAAGGGGGTATGGTACTTCCGGAAATTATGCTAACTTCCGCTCTTGATCAGGCGTGGTTAACAATTAATGCCGTCGTGAGTGAAGAAGATGATCCGGAGAAACTTTCGGAAGGACTTCTAAAGCAACATGCCAACCTTTTAAATAAAATAACGACCGTATATTCATCGAATGTTGAAGCTTTTTCTATAGAAGAAATTAACCCTGATCAATGGAAAGAAACTGTCAGAAGTGCAGCCGAAAATATACGAGGAGGGCAGCTGGATAAAGTAGTTCTTGCTAGAGAAATCAAGCTAAAATCTACACAATCTTTCTCTTCTACACGAACGCTATCAAATTTAAAAGAACAGCAGAGCGATAGCTATGTATTTGCGTTCGAATACGGGGAAAAATGTTTTCTTGGCGCCTCACCTGAACGGTTAGTGAAAAGGGAGGGGCAACAGGTTTATTCAACGTGTCTTGCTGGCTCGATTCAACGGGGGGTATCGGAAGAACAAGATGAGACTCTTGGACAAGAACTGCTTTATGATCAAAAAAATCGAATTGAACACGATTTAGTCGTTCAGATGATTCGAACCGCTATGGAAGAAGAGTGTGAATTTGTTCAGGTTCCATCTACGCCAGAAATTTTAAAAACACCGCATATTCAACACTTGTTTACACCTGTTGTAGCGAGGGCTGGCAAAAGAACAAGTCTTCTACGGATGGTTGAACGGCTACACCCCACCCCGGCACTCGGAGGGTATCCTCAAATAGAGGCGGTTAAAGAGATTAAGCGAATCGAAAATCTCGATCGCGGCTGGTATGCTGGGCCTGTTGGTTGGGTTGATTACCAGGGGAATGGTGAATTTGCCGTTGCGATTCGCTCAGGTTTATTAAATGGCGATCAAGCAACGCTCTATGCAGGATGCGGGATTGTAGGAGATTCAGATCCCGATAGTGAATACGAAGAAACCAAAATGAAGTTTAAACCGATGTTAACGGCGCTTGGGGGTAAAAAATATGACTGATCAAGAAATATTATCAAGCTACGTTGGTTCGTTTGTAGATGAGCTTGTGCGATCAGGCGTAAAACATGCTGTCGTTAGTCCAGGATCGCGGTCTACCCCGCTTGCTATGATGATGGCCGAGCACCCTTTATTAAAAGTCTGGATGCATATCGATGAGCGATCTGCTGGTTTTTTTGCGCTTGGCATGTCCAAATCGCATCATGAACCGGTCGCACTTCTTTGTTCTTCAGGCACAGCAGGAGCGAATTACTATCCTGCAGTAATTGAAGCTGCTCAATCCAATGTTCCGTTGATTGTATTAACGGCCGATCGTCCTCATGAGCTTCGTGACAATGGCGCGCCACAGGCGATTGACCAAATCAAGCTATATGGAGACTATGCAAAGTGGTTTAAGGAAATGGCACTCCCGTCCTCATCTCTGACGCGATACATCAGGACAGCCGCTTCAAGAGCCGTAGCTGTTTCTTCGAGTGTACCGGCTGGACCTGTTCATCTTAATTTTCCATTTAGAGATCCTTTAACACCTGATCTTTCATATTCAGGTCTTTTTTCTGACGGCAGAGATGATCACGAGCCATGGGTACAATCTACTGATTATGTACGTGTTTTAGACGATAAAGCAGTAAAACGTTATGTAGACAAGTTGGCTTATAAGAAGGGAATTATCGTTGTAGGTCCACAGGAAAATGAAGAATTAGCCGAGCCGTTGTATGCTCTTGCAGAAGCACTAGGGTACCCTGTTCTTGCTGATTCTCTGTCCATGTGTCGACATGTGAATTCTTCCAATCTAATTGAAGGATATGATGCTTTTCTAAGAGGTGAAGTAGATTCCTCTCTTTATCCTGATGTGATTATTCGTTTTGGAGCAATGCCAGTATCAAAAGCTTATACGCTTTTTGTTAATAAAGTGGAAAGTCCTCTCCATATCGTAGTAGATGAGAATGGGTGGAGAGATCCAACTCTTTCAAGCTCTGACATGCCAAATGTTTCACCAGTAGAGTTTGTGAAGAGCCTTCTCCCTGCTTCACAGCAGCTTGAACATTGTGAGAACAAGTGGCTAGAAGCGTGGAAAGAGTTAAACGAGGTCACTCTTAACCTGCTTCGTGAGGAATTGGAGGTAGAGGGACTTTTTGAAGGATATGTGTTTAGAGAATTAGGTCGATTAATGGATAAGGACGATCTTTTGTTTGTAGGCAATAGTATGCCGATTCGCGATTTGGAGAACTTCTTTCTACCTGAAGGACCTCGACCAACCATTATGGGAAATCGCGGGGCGAACGGAATTGATGGGATTATTTCAACTGCTCTGGGTGCTAGTACCGATTATTCTTCTGGCGTTTTGGTTATCGGTGATCTCTCTTTTTATCATGATATGAACGGTCTCCTTCTAGCAAAGTTATATGAAATTAATTTAACCATCGTTGTTGTGAACAATGATGGGGGTGGGATTTTCTCCTTTTTACCGCAGCATCAGGAGGAGAAACATTTCGAGCAACTGTTTGGGACACCGCTTGGATTAGATTACGAGCATACCGCAGCGCTCTACGGGGGAAGTTTTGATCGCATAGGGAATTGGGAAGAGTTTAGCTTAGCTTTTGAGAAAAGCAAGAAGCATAAAGGACTTAGCATTATTGAAGTCCCGACCAATCGTGATGAAAATCTTATGCTCCATCGGAAGTTATTCTCAAAGATTTCACACAAAACAGCGAAGGTTCTAAAATCATGATTTACACAATTGAAGGACAACCGTTTCACGTTAAAATAGAAGGTGAGGGGGAACCTCTTCTTTTATTGCACGGCTTTACAGGGTCAAGCGCAAGTTGGTCTCCGTTAATGAAAAAACTATCAACGCACTATAAAGTGATCGCCATAGATTTAATTGGGCATGGTGCAAGTGGAAAACCAGATGATCCTGCGCTCTATACGATGGAGGCAATGGGAAGTTATCTAAAAAAGCTCTTACAGATTCTTCACATTGATCACATCCATTTGCTTGGCTATTCAATGGGTGGTCGTTTTGCCTTATCGTTTACTGTACAATATCCTGATTGTGTTAAAACACTCATCCTTGAGAGTAGCTCACCAGGACTTATTACGAAAGAGGAAAGAGATAAGCGAATACAAAATGATCATCGGCTTGCTAGACGGATTGAAAAGGGCGGCATGGCATCTTTTGTAGATTTTTGGGAAAACGTTCCTTTGTTTTCTACTCAGAAAAAACTTCCTTTACGCAAGAAAGAGGAAATAAGAAAACAGCGTTTGAGCAATACTGAAAGAGGACTGGCGAACAGTCTTATTGGAATGGGCACAGGCGCCCAGCCGTCCTATTGGGAAGTGTTAGACAGTGTAGCAATTCCTGTTCTTCTTTTAGTAGGGGAGCATGATCAAAAGTTCGTTTCTATTGGAAAGAAGATGGAAAATTTACTCCCTCAAGCTGATTTTGTGCAAATTTATGACGCAGGGCATAAAATTCATGTAGAACAACCTGAAATCTTTGTTAAAATGGTAGTAGCTTTTCTAAAAAAGCATGCAGATTCTAATCTGTAAATTTTGGTACATAGGAAAGGAGAATTTCTTAATGATTCAATGGAAGACTGAACGTGAATTTGAAGATATTCTTTATGAAACGTATGATGGGATTGCTAAGATTACAATTAACCGTCCAGAGGTGCGCAATGCATTTACACCAAGAACGGTTAATGAATTAATTACAGCTTTTTCATTTGCGAGAGACGATTCTAATATTGGGGTTATTGTTCTTGCAGGTGCTGGAGACAAAGCATTTTGTTCTGGCGGAGATCAAAGTGTTCGAGGGCATGGTGGATACGTAGGCGATGATGAAATTCCTCGTCTAAATGTATTAGATCTTCAACGTCTTATTCGTGTAATCCCTAAACCGGTTATCGCGATGGTTTCTGGATATGCGATTGGTGGAGGGCATGTTCTACACGTTGTATGTGATCTTACAATTGCTGCTGATAATGCGATTTTTGGACAAACAGGTCCTAAAGTAGGGAGCTTTGATGCTGGATACGGCGCTGGATACCTTGCTCGTATCGTAGGGCATAAGAAAGCCCGTGAGATCTGGTACCTTTGCCGTCAATATAACGCCCAAGAAGCACTTGATATGGGTCTTGTTAACACGGTTGTCCCTCTTGAACAGCTTGAAGCTGAAACCGTTCAGTGGGCGCAGGAAATGCTTGAGAAGTCACCAACTGCTTTACGTTTCCTTAAAGCTTCACTTAATGCTGATACAGATGGTCTTGCAGGACTTCAACAAATGGGTGGAGATGCAACGCTTCTTTATTACACAACTGAAGAAGCGAAAGAAGGACGCGATTCGTTTAAAGAGAAGCGCAAACCGGACTTTAAACAGTTCCCACGTTTTCCATAAATCGATTGCACGAGAACAGCTTGATGGATATCCATCAAGCTGTTTTTTCAGGATAAAGAAAGGATGTTAAAGATGGACACGATGCCAAATTGGTTACACAAACGCGCTTTCATGACGCCGGACCGAGTGGCGCTGATTGAAAAGAATAAGCAGTTAACTTATAAGCGACTGCAAGAGCAAGCAGTTGAAATGGCGAATGCTCTAAAAACAAAGGGCATTGTTAAAGGAAAGCATGTTGGTTTTTTTATGGAGAACGGAATAGAGTCCGCAGTCTGTTTGCATGCGCTCATGTATATTGGGGTTGTTATTGTACCGCTGAACCATCGATTAACAGGTCCTGAGTTAGCTTTCCAATTGAATGATGCTGAGCTTTCTTACGTAATAACGGACCGATCTCTTGCGAATAAAGCTCGTGAAAGTTTACTAAATATCGAACTATTTATTTGGGAGGATATTCGTCCAGAAGCATATCGTTTGGAGGGGCTACAAACCTCAATTGAGTTAAACCAGCTTCATACGATTATGTACACTTCTGGTACGACGGGTAAACCAAAAGGCGTGATGTTAACGTATGGAAACCACTGGTGGAGTGCGATTAGCTCGAGCCTTAATATAGGTTTAGAAATGCAAGATCGCTGGTTATGTGCCGTACCGTTATTTCATATGAGTGGTCTTTCAATTTTATTACGCAGTGTCATCTATGGGATTACGATGGTTATACAAAAACGATTCGATCCGCATGTCGTTAATCAATCGATTCAAAAAGAAGACATTACAATTGTATCGGTAGTAAGCGCTATGCTAAAAAAAATGCTTGATGACCTTGGAGCCGATCAGTATCCGGCTACGTTGCGCTGCATGCTGCTTGGCGGAGGTCCAGCTCCATATCCGCTCCTAACGATTTGTGAAGAAAAGCAAATTCCTGTCTTCCAAACATTTGGAATGACGGAAACGGCATCGCAAATCGTGACGCTTTCACCTGAGTATATGCTTGATAAACAGGGGTCCGCTGGGAAAGCTCTTTTTCCTTCGGAAGTAAAGATTAGCCATAATCATAAAGACCTTTCACCACGAGAGCATGGCGAAATTCTTGTGAAAGGACCCACGGTGACTAAAGGATACTGGAAACGTGAAGGAGCGACTAGTGAGGCATTTGAAGATGGATGGCTACATACGGGTGACATCGGTTTTGTTGATGAAGATGGTTTTCTCTTTGTATTAGATCGACGAAAAGACCTGATTCTTTCTGGAGGCGAAAATGTGTATCCTGCAGAAATTGAAGCCGCCATTCTTGAACATATGGATGTTGAAGATGCTGGCGTGACAGGTGTCCAAGATGCGCATTGGGGAGAAGTACCCGCGGCTTTCGTGGTAAGTAAGAACCCAATGTTAACCGATCAGCAGTTACTCGATTATCTCTCAGATCGACTGGCTCGATATAAATTGCCCAAGTCAATTACCTTTGTTGAGGGTCTTCCAAGGAATGGAGCCAATAAACTCCAGCGAAATTTGTTAGCGAGTGAAACAGAATGATCATCGAGTCGGTAACGCTCCATCATATTAAAATGAACCTTATAACGCCTTTTGGTAATAGCCTTGAAACGGTGTCTGATCGAGACTTGATTATCGTAGAGGTGAACGATGCTGTGGGTAATGTTGGTTTTGGAGAAGGGGTGGCATTTACAACCCCGTGGTACACTGAAGAAACGCTTCAAACATCCTGGCATATGTTAAGAGATATCATGATACCCTTAGTAAAAAAACGTTTCATTGCACACCCGTCTGAGGTTGATTGCATGTTGTCAGGAATTAGAAGAAACCCAATGGCGAAGTATGCGATAGAAGGGGCGATATGGGATTTATACGCCAAAAAAGAAGGCATTAGTTTATCGAAAGCATTAGGAGGAACTTTAAAGAAAATTAAAGCAGGCGTTGCGGTTGGTGCTTCTGATCAGGAGACAATGCTAGAAGAAATAAGTAACAGAATTTTGGAAGGATATGAGCGGATTAAGGTAAAGATAAAGCCGTCTCAAGATATATCCATTCTAAAAGCAATAAGAGAACGCTATCCAAACTTATCTTTAATGGCAGATGCTAATTCCGCCTATACGCTTCGAGATATCGATCAACTGAAAGCGTTGGATGCCTTCAATCTCCTGATGATTGAACAACCGTTAGCTGCAGATGATATCGTTGATCATGCTACGCTACAAAGGAAATTAAAGACACCGATTTGTTTGGATGAAAGTATTTCTTCTTTCGATGATGCGCGCCGAGCGCTTGATTTAAACAGCTGTCAGGTGATAAATATTAAGCCTGGTCGCGTAGGTGGGTTAACTGCTAGTAAGAAGATACATGATTTATGCGATGAGCGCGGTGTCCCCGTCTGGTGCGGTGGTATGCTTGAATCTGGGATTGGAAGAGCGCATAATATAGCCCTTTCTAGCTTATCTAACTTTGTCATCCCTGGAGATATCTCGGCTTCTGCGCGATATTGGGAGCGGGATATCATTCTTCCTGAAGTGATCGTAGAGGAAGGATACATTAACGTGCCAGAAAGTAATGGTATTGGATACGAGTTAAACCGAAAAGAACTAGCTCGGGTGACGATCGTGAAAGAAGTTTATTGAGCTCATACGAAAAGGCAGAACCTGTTAAAGGTCCTGCCTTTCATTTACGCTTCTGAATCTTTCACAAGACGTGCATCAAAGATAAACGGGCCGAATGGGATGACGGATGAGACAACGGCAAGCGTCGCCTTAATGAAAGACCAGCGTTTGACAATGGTGACGTAAAGGATAACGGCAAGATAAAGAACGAATAATCCGCCGTGTAAGGCTCCAACAATCGTGACGGCCATCGGGATGTCCATCAAGTATTTAAGAGGCATCGCAATTCCTAGTAGCAATAGAAACGAAATTCCTTCCGCATAGCCGACCCCTCTGAATAGTTTTAATGGTTGTTTCAACAAATGGAGTTCACTCCTTTAAATAAGCTATTGTGACCCATTTTAATTGATCAGAATCACACAATTTACAAACAGTATATCAATCCTCGTCCAAGAATAGAAGTCGAAGTTATCTCGATTTCTTGACAGTTTTTAATCACAAGTTTCGATGAGTGACATCGCTATTGTCAGAACATTTAGTACTAACGCAGTGTTTTCACTTCTTTTGGAAGGGATCATTGCTTATAGACGTCATTATCGAGTAGAATGAATGAGGGTAAAAATAAATCAACTCTGAAGGAGATTTATATGAATAATAATAAAAAAGCGCTCTTTATATACATTCCAAAGTCCAAAGTTGATGAAGCCAAAAAAAACATGAAAAAGAATGATTAATAGATAATTTAAAAAGAAGTCGAGCCTCTAAAGGTCTCGACTTCTTTTAATTATAAGTAATAGTAAAATTTCAATTGCTTTATGAATCATAAAATGTATATTAAATAAATGAAATGATGGCTGCGATAACAGCGACTGCACCAATGATCATAAGAATCGTGCGTACCATTGCTATTCCTCCTTGATAAAGTCAATTTAGTTCATCCATAGCTTTAATTATGTTGTCTTCTAAAATAAAGCACTGACAACAAATGCAACGACTACAACAATACCGACAATAACTAGAACTTGTTTTAACATTATGACTTCCTCCTTCAATATAGCAATGTTCTTTGCTACTATTGTTATACCCCTTTCACTTTTTATATCAAACCTTTTTTGATGAATAATAGGTAAAAAAGACTAGTAAGCATAGTGAAAGAGCTGAAACTTTTGCTTTGTTATTAAGATGTCATACATCTTCATTTCTATACAAAAAACAGCCTTCCCATAAAATTCTGGGGAGGCTGTTTGATTTATGATCGATATTATTGATGAAGGTTCACTTTCATACGCTCTTGTTGAAAGAATTCCTTTAACTCCGGGTTAAGGTACTCTGGCTCCTTGTCATTTAAATTCAGTCTGATCAGCTTGCCTTCAAGGTAATCCATTATTCCGATAATCGTACCGTTTCCAAGCTGTTTCTGAAAGATGGTTTCGTAACGAATGCTGCTCATCGGAGCCCTCCTGTTGCGCGTTTTTTTCTACTATAGCATGTTTGAAGGGCGAAAACTGTAAGTTAAACGTCTCTTAAATAATTTGTAATCAAAGCGCAACAATGCTTAACACGGTGACATCATTCCGACTTATTTAACGGACTTTTGTGATATTACCATCGGCTTTTCGCAGAGAGGACATGACTTTTGATCAGGCTGCTTATTCTCTTCAACCTTCATCCAACCTTTGCAGAATTCACTGCTACAAACCCAGGCTTTCACTGATCTTCCTTCTTGCTTTATTTTCTTCTTAAAAGCATCTGTTAAAAAACGAGAGACAGGAGTTTGTTTTCCAAGGTGTTTTTCAGGTGAACAAATATAAAGCTCTTCTTTTGCCCGTGTAATCGCAACGTAACAAAGTCGACGTTCCTCTTCAAGGTCAGCAGTTGGGTTTTTCATATATAGCTCCTTCTGAGAAGCTTCTTTATCTTTCATGGAGTTAAGTGCAGAGACGTGTGGCAATATTGTTTCTGAAGCGCCAATCACGTAAACGACAGGGAACTCCAGGCCTTTTGCCTGATGAATAGACAACAGGGATAGTCCGTTCGTTGCGCTTGCCTTTTGTTTGTGTTCATTAAACCGTTGGATGATGCGATCAACATAAGCTAGAAATTCAGGAATTGTTTCAAAGCGTGAGCTTGAGAATTCTAGCTCGTCCATCATTTCTTTAAGGGTAGTTTTGTGAACCGTTAAGGCTTCATCGTTCGCACTATCAAGGTGTTTCATATAATCATCACGCAATAATTGGATTGCCTTTTGTGGTTGGTGACGCTTTGCTTCCTGAATCAGACGAATACGTCGATCAATCGACTTCTTTTGGAAATCACGAAGCGTTTTCCATGATTTTAGATGAACTAAAGGAAAATCAACAGGGTCCACAAAATTTTCCATCTCGATATGACGCATACCAGCTTCTTGATTAATAAATAAAGAGGGAAGTATAGCGGCCGTAGCGTCAAGGTTTTGATGTTCATACGCAAGACGAAGATGTTCCATCATGCCCTTGATTATGGATTGTTCATAAAAGACCTGTTTCATTCCTTGTGCATTAAAAGGGATGTCCTGCTCAATCAATTGTTCGAAAAGGGCTCGTGCATTCGTATAAGTTCTTGTCAGAATGGCGATATCTTTCCATTCTCTTTTTTGCTCGCGGATATGACGAAGAACATATCCTGCTTCATCTTCTGTTGTTGCAGGTCTAAGATAGAAAGGTTGCTTTCCATCTTTGTTTGTTGCATTCATCGTCTTCGCCCTTCGATAGGTGTTATGTTTAATCACATGATTACCTAGACCTACGATGGGAGGGGCTGATCGATAATTTGTGTCGAGTGTAACAACTGCCGCATCTGGATAAGTGCGATCAAATTCTAAAATAATCGAACTATTTGCTCCGTTAAAGGAATAGATTACCTGATCATCATCCCCAACGACAAATAGATTGTTTTGCGGTGCAGCAATTTGTTTAATCAACTCGTATTGAATTGGGTTCGTATCTTGAAATTCATCAACTAAAATATACTGAAACCGATTTTGCATTTTTTGAAGAAGAGCTGGGTTTTGATTAAATTCTCGATACATAAATACAAGAATGTCATCAAAGTCCATATAGTGATTAGCTGTTTTCCACTCTTCATATTCTGTATAAGCCTTTTTCAGTTCTTCCGTTTCTTTATGATCGGGAACATCGCTCGGTTCCATCATCTTTACTTTACAAGACGAAATGGATGAAAGCATAATTTCCGGTAAAGAAGCTTCTGGACTTTTCATCTTTTTTAAAATGTTTTTCATAATAATTTGTTTGTGACGATCACTATTCAATATTTTTTGATTATAGCCGAGACTTCTTAATAATTTCAGAAATATCGAATGAAAGGTTCCTGCTGTTAATCTCCCTGAGTCTTGTGGAGAGACGCCTGGTAAGCGACTAATACGCTGTCGCATTTCTTCAGAAGCTTTTCTAGTGAAAGTGATAAGTAAAATACTAGAAGGGTCTTTCTCCTTAACCGTAATTAGAAACGCTGTTCGTGTTGTTAAAACGGATGTTTTCCCACTACCAGCCCCTGCAATTGTTAAAAGAGGGCCTTCTGTATGTTTGACTGCTTTTGTTTGGGGTTCATTAAGGCAAATGCCTTTTTCTACTAATGCATGAAAAAAAGCCTGTTCTACCTCATCTTCCAATGGTCTAATAGACGAATGGGGTGTTAAAGGAGCAGAAAGGTCCAATTCAGTCACTGCTTGATGCGGTGTTGTTGTAAAATTCATGATCATCACCTGAGTTCTTATGGATTCATCCCCTCATTTTAACACAAATTTGAGCGTATTCGTTTTTAATGAAAAGATTAATCTTCATCTGAAACGGGTAAAGTGACAAACACGATAGGATAAAGAGGAGGAAAGAGAAATGGAGAAATTTATTCAAGTTATTGTGGATCATGATAAGAAACAATTTCATGTTGAAGCAGAAGCTACGAAGGAAAACAATTATGATGAGCGCGTCGAGGAAGCGAAGAAGCAGGGACGTGACGTTGGATCTTTTCACTCACGACTTGACACTGTTGAAAAAACAATTGATGCAGCTCAACATGAGTATAAAGGATATAGCCATTCAGAAGTTAGTCCTGTTTAAATCTTCATGGAGGTGAGAAGCAATGGTACGTGAGACGTATTTTGTAACACCAAAAGGCGAGCTTCATGAGACAAATGTTGGTACTCAAATGAACGCATTTGAAATTAGAGCCACGAAAGAAGAAAAAATGGAAATGGAGCGCACGATTGAAAAGTTGCGCTCACAGAAATATGTGCAGCAAAATGATTTCTTTTCATTAAACCATTTTAATGAAGATGAAGTAGACAGCCATCGTGACTGGACAGATGAAGCGATTTATGAGCTTTATGAAATGATTTATCGATTAGGAACAGATAAGACAAAAGCGCAAATCGATCAAATGGGTGTTTTATCTGCACTTAACCATAACACCAGAAATTAGGGGCATATGCCTCTTTTTTTTGTTTATTAATACCTAATGCCTTGTTTGATAAACCGTTCTGCAATGACGATTTATAAAGAATAAGATTGTTTTTCTATAAGAACTCCGCTCCTGCCCTTCCTAAATGATCTCAGCGACATAAAGTAATAATGTAGTGAATGAATTTTAATGAGGGGGATAAAGATGAGCGGAGGATATGGTAAAGGATTTGCGTTAATTGTTGTCTTGTTTATCTTATTAATTATTGTAGGAGCTGGCGCATTTGGCGGTGGCTATGGTCACGGACCAGGATACGTTGGCGGAGCGAACTACAATCCTTATTGTTAATGAGAAAGAGGAACTGACTAATTTAAGTCAGTTCCTCTTTTTATCGCTCGTCTCTTTTTTCATCGTTAGTACATAAGAAAACAGTAACCCTTCCAAAAGAACTATGAAAGCTTCATGTAATCCAGGAAATTGAATAAAACTATAGATGAAGGACTGCAGGATCAACAAACCGAAAATCATTTTAACGATTGAATGAGATGTCAGGTTGTCTTGAAGAATGATGAGAAATGTATCTCGGTACTGTTCTTTTATTATTGCAATAAGTTGTTGATAAGTTACCCAAAGACAAAGAGGGACGAATAGATAAGTGGCGATTTCACTAGACAAATAGGAAAGAACGAATGCTCCTAACACAAGCAACCTGATGTACATCCAAACGTATGAGCCTTTACGGAAAAAAGTTCGAACTGAAAGATAAAGATGTGGATCGTTAACATGAATCAATGAAAGAACCCATCCAAAGTATCTTCGTGTCCGTACTTGATTTTGTAATGAAGGAACGTCAACGAACAGGTTAGCAAATTGTTCAAAGCGGTTTTTTTGTGAAGCTTCAAGTTCGATCAATCTTTCCCACTGTAGCATTTTTTTCTTACGCAAGAGAAAAGGAAGAGAGATGAGCGCAATCGAAAGGAGTACGCCGATCCAAACAGCTCCTTTTATCGTTGAGTAAAAAACCGCACTATTCATAACCAATAGATAAAGGCGTAACCATTTTATCTTTACTATGTAGGAACGGATAATAACATAGAAAGATAGGAAATTAAGAGTGAATAGCGTAATGCATCCGACTATAAGATCGTTCTCTTCAAAGCCTAATCGAATGAAAATCGGAGTCGTCAGTAAACCAGTGAGTATGATTATAGGAAGAGAGCGAACGTACGAATAAAAGGCGCTATATCGGATATACTTCTCCATTCGTCCTTCATATGCTAGTAGAAAAACCCGGTCAGCTGGCAGGAGAAAGAACTTTACTTTGAGTGAACTGATTACAGCACTAATTATCAAGATCGTCACAATCAGTGTTGGAAAATTTTCTGGAATCGTATTGAGTAACCGTCGATAGTAGACAGCCCCGAAGCCGCCTGCAAGAAGTAATGCTATGAGGAATCCGCCTTGAAAAATATAACTTAAATAGCTAAAGCGATGGCGTAAATAATTATCGAACCTTTTCTTCCATAGCTCTGTCAATGGATTCTCCTATCTGAAATGCATTCTAAAAGAATCGAAACATTTCGTTATCTTTATTCGTATTATTATTGTAATCGATTTTATTGAATTTGCATCTTTCTTCTCGAAATCATAGTAAAAAAGACTTAATTATCGACTAGTTTGTTTGACACTTGACTTCATGAGGAAAGTGATTAGTAACGATGAAATACTACAATAATTAAAAGGATGAGTAACTTGAAAAAATACATAAGTATAGCCATGTTGGTAGGTGCCCTTACATTCACTTCAGGCTGCGGTGCGGAAATATCAAAAGTTGCGGAAGAGCATTCACAAATGGTGATGTCTTCCATTGAAAACAAAGCTGAAGCAAAGACAATGGCAGTAGAAAAACCCAATGTCGAACAACTATCAACAGACCTTATTGACCGTATTGTTCAAGAAACCGATGCTAATTATAAAGTGAAACAGTTTCAGTCAATAGAGGAAGTTGAGCAGCACTTACAGAAGGTAGCGTCAAAAGAGCTTTCTTCTCAAATCGCTGATGTCTACTTTGAGGAACGAGAAGGCGGTCTTTACCTTGTTCCTACTGAACTCTTTCCATGGGTGAATACAGATAAGCCGTATGAGTTAGAGCAAATAAGTGAATTTGAATACAAGCTAACGCAGTCAAACCAATCGGATCTTTATGGTACTTATACAATTGATATTGATTTTATTTATGAAAATAATCACTGGATCATTAAGAACTTTGAGATTAAATAAGATGAACGCACGGTTAAATGCCGTGCGTTTTATTATTGATTTTAGAAATGGAGAATCTTGTTTTCACTTTTTATATAGGGGGATTGGACAAGGACAGGCTACTCTTTTACAATAAAGTAAGAAACTAAAGGACGAGGTTATCAAATGAGCGAATTTATGTTTACAGATTACTATCATAATCAGGTAACATTTTCTTTCCAGGACCACCCGTACTCCTCAGATCCGAAGCATGTTTGGGTTATTTGTCGCCTCGAAAATCAATGGTTGTTAACGGAACATTCAAGGAGAGGCATTGAGTTTCCTGGTGGCAAGGTGGAAGAGGGTGAAAATGCGGAAGAAGCTGCTGTTCGTGAAGTCTACGAAGAAACAGGAGGCGTTGTGAAGCGTCTTAAGTACGTAGGGCAGTATCGGGTAGAAGGAAAAGGTGGTACGATCATTAAAAACGTCTACTATGCTGACATCGATCATCTCGTGAAAAAAGATGATTATATGGAAACGAAAGGTCCCGTCAAGCTAAAATCACTTCCGAAAGACCTTCACTTAAATGAACATTATAGTTTTATGATGAAGGATCAAGTCCTTACGTATAGTTTAAAACACCTTAATTATTTGTAGTGAAGGATTTAACGATAGTAGCTAAAACAAAAAGTCCAGCTCGTTGAACTGGACTTTTTGTTATTAGTTAGATGGTTTCTTTTCCTGGCTCCACATGAATGGTTGCATTCCGAATATCGTGCTCTTTCTCGAGCTGTGCTTCAATTTCATCTGTAATACTATGACCTTCTTTAATGTTTAAATAAGGAGCTACTTCTACTACAGCATCAACAATGATCTTATTTCCAGCCATCCTCGCTTTAATATCTACAAGCGTTTCAACGCCTTCAATCTCTTGAATCGTTGCTTCGATATCATTTAGTTTCTCTTTATCAAACCCATCAGTAAGCATAAGAGAAGAATCCTTAAAAATATCGTAAGCGGTCTTACAGATGATAAGGCCTACGATAAAGCCTGTTAAAGGATCCAACCAGTGCATGTTAAATTGAGCGCCGATAATTCCAACAAAGGCTCCAAGACTTACAAGTGCGTCTGATAAGTTGTCTTTTGCTGCAGCCATTAGTCCATGACTGCCTGTTTTTTTAGCGAGTCTGGAATTAAAAAGGTAGACACTTCCCATAACAAGCATACCGAGAAGAGCGACCCATGCGGATGTTAATGGTGGAGATGAAACGGTTCCGTTTATTAAAATGGTCGCTGTATGGAAGAGGACCTGAATTCCAATTGCAAACATCACGAAAGAGGCAAATAGGGAAGAGACCGTTTCTGCTCGAGAATGTCCATATGGATGATTAAGATCTGGTGGTTTGAGAGAAATCCTCATTCCAATTAAGACGGCAACTGATGCTACAATGTCCGATGCATTGTTCCAACCATCTGCCAACAGAGCTTCGGAACCTAAAAGGTATCCAGCACCTAATTTTATGATTGAAAGTAGTAGGTATGCTGCAATGCTAAGCCATACGCCTTTCAGAGCATTCATTTTCTTCACCTGTCTTTTAAATTAGAAATATGTTCTTCTATATGCTAGCAGATGGCATTTGGGTGGGTCTATAGCAATCATTTTGCCAGCGGTAAGACGTGTAGGGATAGATCACGTTTGTAACCTCTGGCTAACTAGTTTGCCCACTTGCAACAAAAAAAGCCCCCTAAAAAAGGAGCTAATGTTTGATTAATTTCCGCTCAAGCCATTCAACGCCAAGATACATAATGGACGAAAGAATCGCAATCATAAATAAGCTTAGTAAAACGAGTGTGAAATTAAACACTTGAAAACCATAGATGATCATGTAACCGAGTCCTTGTTTCGAAACAAGAAATTCTCCAACAATGACCCCTACCCAAGACAACCCTACATTTACTTTAAGTGTCGAGATGATAGCTGGAAAAGAAGCGGGGAGGATAACCTCACGAAAGATCTGCTTCTTATTTCCGCCAAAGGAACGAATCACTTTAATATAATTTGGCTCCACCGTATGAAAAGCGTGATAGATCACAAGTGTTGTGATGATGATTGAAATAGATGCTCCCATTGTAATGATTGAAAGGTAGCCTGGTCCGAGTGCCACGATGATAATCGGGCCAAGTGCTACTTTGGGCATTGAATTTAATACGACCAGATAAGGATCGGAAATTTTTGACGCTTTCCGGGACCACCAAAGGACCGCAGCGAAAGCTGTGCCAAGTAATGTACCGATCATAAAACCTGCAACGGTTTCAAGCAGGGTTACGCTTGTATGCAGCAACAAAGAACCGTCATAAAGTTTTGTGAGAAAGAGCGAACCGATCTTAGTTGGGTAACTAAATAATAAAGGATCAATCCAGGTAAGTCGCCCTGCAAGCTCCCATAGTGAGAGAAATGCTAAAAGAATAAAGATTTGCCAGGTTACTATCTCATACTTTTCTCTTTTCAACTTCTTTACATACTGCTGATGCTGTTTATCAAGTTGGAGATTGTTCAAGAGAATCAAGCTCCTTCCATATCATTTGGAAGTTTGCGGGAAAATCTGGGTCATTTCTAGCTTCAAAAGGCAGCAATGTTTGAAGTTGGGATGGAACTTGAAAGATCTTTGCGATTTTACCTGGTCGCGGTGATAAAAGAATGATTCGGTCTGACATCGCTATCGCTTCTCCGATATCATGCGTAACGAGTATAGCTGTTTTCTGATGTGCTTTTAACGTTTGGAAGACAAGGTCTTCAAGCTTTAGTTTTGTTTGATAATCAAGAGCTGAGAAAGGTTCATCTAATAAAAGAAGATCTGGATCAGTGGCAAGCGTTCGAACGAGCGCAACACGCTGTCTCATACCCCCAGAAAGCTGATCAGGATAGGCGTGACGAACGTCCGAAAGCCCCATACTGTCAAGTAATGCAAGTGTGATTTCTTTTTTCTCCGGAGTTAATTTGTTTAAGAGCTTTAACCCGATATAACAATTGTCTTCAATGGTCTTCCAGGGGAACAAGTAGTCTTGTTGAAGCATATAGCCCATTCGCTCACCCGGTGATTGAATCACCTTGTTCTGAAGAGAGACGCTTCCTTCAGTTGGCTGTAACAGCCCTGAGATAATTGATAACAATGTGGATTTTCCACAACCACTGGGACCGAGCAGCGATACGAATTCACCTTCCGCAATGGAAAACGAAAGATCAGATAGGGCTTCCTTTGCTGCACTCTCCGTTAAATAAACATGTGAGATGGCATTCAGTTGAAGGAAAGACATCATATTTCCTCCTATTGTTGTGCTTCTTCTGCATAGCTGTTATCCACTAGTTTGCTATAATCAACACGTTTTGGAAGTTCGCCAGCTTCATCCATAATATTTTGTAGGTTATTCCATTCTTCCTGATCAAGAGTGGGATTTGTAGCGAATGAATGTTGGCTCTTATAACGATCAACTACCGTTGTAATCAGCTCCAGATCAGTGTCCTGAAAAAATGGCTCAATTGATTTAGCTATTTCTTCAGAAGAGTGGGTATCTACCCATAATTGTGCTTCATATAGTGCTGCTGTAAATCGTTCTGCTACATCCGCATTTTTAGTTAAATAACTGTCTTTTGCCATATAGCTTGTGTATGGAATCTTTCCTGATTCTTTACCGAACGAGGCCACGATATAGCCGACACCTTGTTCTTCAAAAACACTCGCGGTCGGTTCGAAAAGTTGAACATAATCTCCAGTACCCGATGCAAACGCACTTGAGATATTTGCAAAATCAATATTTTGGATAAGGTTTAAATCATTTTGTGGATCAATGCCTTTTTGTTTCAGAACATATTCCCCTGCCATTTGTGGCATCCCGCCTTTACGCTGCCCAAGAAAAGTGTTTCCTTTCAAATCTTCCCATGTAAAATGATCGACTTTTTCTCTTGATACAAGAAACGTTCCATCTGTTTGTGTGAGCTGAGCAAAATTAATGACGGGATCATCTGTGCCTTGCGCATAAACGTAAATTGATGTCTCAGAACCGACTAAGGCGATATCTGCTCCATTTGAAAGCAAAGTGGTCATTGTTTTGTCGCCACCCCAAGTGGTGGTTAACTCGACATCAATTCCATGCTTTTCAAATATTCCTTCAGAGAGAGCCACATATTGTGGTGCATAGAAAATAGAACGTGTTACCTCAGCTACGCGCACCTGGTCATTTCCATTATTCGTACCACATGCTGAAAGAATAAGAAGAAATACACCTATAAAAATACTGCTTTTAAATATCCAACTTTTTATCATTATTTAGCCCCCACAGTTGTCACATGAGATAGGCTCATGTTTAAGATACTATAGCCTATGAATTTCGTAACATTTTGTGTTTGGCAGATAAAAAAGGATGATGCTATGGGGAGGTTTCCTTTTAGTTGGTTAGCGGTAAGAGCTTTTTAGAGTTTGTTCGTTTCGAGGATATTTGTCTAAAAGAAGCGGTTCTACAAAACAAAAAGCACCATTCTAGGTGCTTTTTGAAAGGTTTTAAACGTTAGGCCCAGCTTTTTTGATCTCTTCAGCTACGTTTGAAAATTTATCAAAATTCTTAACAAATTGAGTAGCAAGTTCTTTTGCTTTTACGTCATAGTTTTCTTTGTTTTCCCATGTTTGTTTTGGTTGCAGCACATCTGCAGGTACGCCAGGACAGTGAGAAGGGATATGCAATCCAAAAATGGGATCTGTTATTGTTTCAATACGATCAAGCTCTCCGTTCAAAGCAGCTTGAATCATAGCTCTTGTGTAGGATAGCTTCATTCGCTTTCCAACACCATATCCGCCACCAGACCAACCTGTGTTCACAAGGAAAACTTGAACATCGTGTTCCATGATTTTCTCACCAAGCATTTCGGCATAGCGGTGAGCAGGTAATGGTAAGAACGGGGCGCCGAAGCAAGTAGAGAAAGTAGCTTCAGGTGAAGTTACGCCTCTTTCGGTTCCGGCTAGTTTACTTGTATAGCCAGAAAGAAAATGGAACATCGCTTGTTCTTTCGTAAGCTTACTGATGGGGGGAAGGACTCCAAAGGCATCAGCGGTTAAGAAAATAATCGTATTAGGATGACCGGCTACGCTAGGAATAGCGATATTAGGAATGGCATCGATTGGATAAGCAGCTCGAGTATTTTCAGTTAGACTCGTGTTATCGTAATCAGGCTTACGTGAATCGGTATCCATAATGACGTTCTCAAGAACTGTTCCAAAACGGATTGCATCCCATATTTCAGGTTCTTTTTCTCTTGATAAGTTGATGCATTTAGCGTAGCAACCGCCTTCAATGTTAAAGACGCCGTTCATGGACCAGCCATGTTCATCATCACCTATAAGCGAACGGTGAGCGTCAGCAGAAAGCGTCGTTTTACCTGTTCCAGATAAACCGAAAAATAGAGCAACATCGCCTTCTTTACCAACGTTTGCAGAGCAGTGCATGGAAAGAATATTACTCTCAGGTAATAAGTAGTTCATTACGGTGAAAATTGACTTTTTGATTTCGCCCGCATATTCTGTACCGCCAATTAAAACGGTGCGCTTTTCGAAGGAAATAATAATGAATGTTTCGGAATTTGTGCCGTCAACGTCAGGGTCTGCTTGAAAACCAGGAGCAGAAATAACAGTGAATCCTGCTTCATGATCTTGAAGCTCTGATTCATTTGGACGTATAAAAAGTTGGTGGGTAAAAAGGTTATGCCAGGCGTATTCGTTAATAACCTGGATGGGTAGTCTTGATGACTGGTCAGCACCAGCAAATCCTTTAAATACATAAAGATCCTTTTTCTCACCAAGATAGTTCAGTACTTTCGTGTAAAGGTTTTCAAAACTTTTTTCGGAAATCGGTTGATTTGTTTCCCAATTTACTTTGTTCTTTACAGAGTCTTCGTTTACAATAAACTTGTCCCCGGGAGAACGACCGGTATATTTTCCGGTTTCAACTCGAAGAGCGCCCGTTGAAGAGAGTGTCCCTTCGTTTTTAAATAAGGAATGTTCAACCAGTTCAGAAACTGATAAATTTACATGTGGATTGTTCTTATTTAAGATAGCATCCAATAACGGTGAGGAGAAGGAAGCTGTTTTCATACGTTAAACCCATCCTTTATTAAAGATTTCGTTGACTGACTCGTTTAACTCAAAAATAGTATAACACATTTGCGTGATTATTCTATACTAATCTATGTATTTTTTGCTTGAAGAGTGAAAAAAGAGCGAATAACGATTTGGTTAGTTTGACGGGTACCTTCTTTAATATAAGAAGGCTTTTTTTATTGTGATAGTAATGAATGAATAATCCAGTTCTTTCGAGTCAGGGTTCCGATTCAGGAGTTCCAATATCTCGGTTTCTAACCGCTCGTCTCCGCTTTTCGTGTCTAGCTGCGCGGGCCAAATCCTCCGGCTGTTTCGCCAAATCGAATGAGACAAAAAGCGTCTCAATCTCATGGGCTCCAACATCCTCCGGATTTAAGCAGGCCCACTCCGCTTTTCGTGTCTAGCTGCAGCGCCCAGCCTCTCGATCGCTTCACCCCATAAAATGAACACAAAGACCGTGTTCTTTTTATGGGGCTCCAGCGCTTGTCGAGGCTAAACGGGCGCTTCCGCTTTTCGTTATTGACACTTCCTTTTATCTACGTTATTATATGTCGAGAATGGATACTCTTATCCCGAGCAGGCGGAGGGACAGGCCCGATGAAGCTCAGCAACCAACTCCTATACAACAGGATTAAGGTGCTAACCTGCAAGACAATAGTCTTGGAAGATAAGAGGCGAAAGGCATGAGATACCAGCTCCTTTTCCCTCTAAATAGAAGGAAAGGGCTTTTTTAATGTCGTTGAGGTTGATGACACTATAAAAAAAGGTAAGACGATAAGATTTTGAATTCGTTCTCTCGTTTCGGCACAGGATAATAGGGAAATGAGTACCGTATCCATTACACTATAACTAGATAGGATCCAATCCTTAAGGAGGTACTTGAGTGAGTAATCGTCGTTTGTTTACTTCTGAGTCAGTAACAGAAGGGCATCCTGATAAAATTTCAGATCAGATTTCCGATGCCATTCTGGATGATATTCTTGCGCATGACCCAAATGCGCGCGTTGCCTGTGAAACTACAGTAACAACTGGGCTTGTATTAGTTTCCGGTGAAATTACAACTTCGCACTATGTGGATATTCCAAAAGTCGTTCGTGAAACGATTCAAACAATCGGTTATACACGTGCAAAATACGGATTTGATGCTGAAACATGTGCGGTGCTTTCATCTATTGATGAGCAGTCTGCCGATATAGCAGCAGGTGTAAACGTTGCTCTTGAAGCGCGTGAAGGCACAATGTCAGAAAGTGAAATTGATTCAATTGGTGCAGGTGATCAGGGCCTTATGTTTGGTTACGCATGTAATGAAACGGCTGAATTAATGCCGCTACCAATCTCTCTTGCGCATAAGCTAGCGCGTCGATTGAGTGAAGTAAGAAAAGAAGAAATTCTTCCTTATCTTCGTCCTGACGGAAAGACTCAGGTTACGGTTGAATATGATGAATCTGGAAAGCCGGTTCGCGTTGATACGATCGTTGTTTCAACACAGCATCACCCTGAAATTTCACTTGAACAAATTCAGCGTAACATTAAGGAACATGTTGTGAAGCCAGTTGTTCCTGCTGAATTGATTGATGATGAAACAAAATACTTCATTAACCCAACTGGACGTTTTGTGATTGGTGGTCCTCAAGGTGATGCAGGTTTAACAGGAAGAAAAATCATTGTTGATACTTATGGCGGTTATGCTCGTCACGGTGGTGGTGCATTCTCTGGTAAGGATGCTACGAAAGTAGACCGTTCTGCTGCATATGCTGCTCGTTATGTAGCTAAGAACCTTGTGGCTGCAGATCTTGCAGATCGTTGTGAAGTTCAGCTTGCCTACGCGATTGGTGTTGCTCAGCCTGTATCGATTGCGATTGATACATTTGGGACTGGAAAAGTGTCAGAGGAACGACTTGTTGAGCTAGTAAGAGAGAACTTTGACCTTCGTCCTGCAGGCATTATTAAGATGCTTGATCTTCGCCGTCCTATTTATAAGCAAACGGCTGCATACGGTCATTTTGGACGTACGGACATTGAACTTCCTTGGGAACAAACGGATCGTTCAGAATCCCTTAAACAGGGTGCAGGAATTTAATAAAGACAAAAAAAAGAGGCCATTGGCTTCTTTTTTTTGTCTTTATTTAGTGAATATAAAGTCTTTATGTGTAAATAGGGTGTGATAAAATGGAAGAAAATGTAGGGGGAGAAAAGGAATGAAGGGAATTTTCGGTGAAGAAATTACAACGGTGCAAGAACTTGAAGAGATGGCCGGAGCTCCGAGTAAGCTTGCTGCACATAAGGTTATTTCTTTTCTTGATGAACATTGTAGAGATTTTATTCGCTTTACACCTTTTATCACGATAGCAACCCATTCAAGTACGGGCAGTGATGTTTCTCCAAGAGGAGATAAGCCAGGCTTCATTCAAGCGTTAGATGACTATCATCTATTAATACCAGAAAGACCAGGAAACAAACGAATGGACTCGATGATGAACATATTAGAAAACCCAATGGTTGGTTTGCTTTTCATGATTCCGGGTCGAGATGAAACGTTGCGCATTAATGGGGTTGCGACGATTGTGAAAGATAAAAGCCTACTTGCACGATTTGAGTATAAGGGGAAAACGCCATTGTTTGGAATTGGCGTTGAAGTAAAAGAATGTTTCATTCACTGTGGAAAAGCATTAAAACGATCCCATCTTTGGGAACCGGAGCGTTGGCCAAACATAGAAGGGCTCGCACCGGCTACTAGAATGCTTTCAGATCATGCGAAGATCGGGGAAGAAAACGTTGCCGAATCGTTAAGGGACAGTTATACAAACCGTCTTTACTGAATTGATTGTACTGAAATGGAACCTAATCCTTTATAGATGTTTGGTCGACCAATTGAACAGTAAATTAAATCATAGGTGTTAGCAATGATTCGCATTTCATCCAGGGGGAATAAGTTGTGACCGTCTACGACTAGTGGAAGATTGAGTCCTTTAATGATTTTACCCCAGTTTAGTTGTTTAATAGACACTAATTCACTCATCAATAAAAGAGCATCGCAATCTTGCACTGATTCGTAAATCGTGTTCATCTCGTTTTCTTGTTTGCCTTTCGTTTTTTCAGTATCAAACTTTTGAACTATAGCACCTTCCTCTTTCAATCTCTTAATGACTAACTCATAAGGTGGAAGTGCTGGGATCGGTTTTACTGTAGATGAAGTGAAAATAGCAATTTTGGCTCCCTGGAGAGTTCCTAGGAAATCTTTCAGTTTCTGAATCAATAGTTCAGGCTGATATTGATCAATTTCATCTAGTGCCTTAAACATTTGATTTGCAGAAGAAGATGCTTTGATCATTGAACGAAATGAAGCAAGTTCGTCTAACGTGTCAGTACCTAGAAAAGAAGAACCGGGATGAAGAGAGTGCTCACTAAATTTTGGTGTCTTCGGTAATGCGCCTTGAATTAATTCGACGTCACCCCCGTATTTTTCTGCAACCCCAGCGATCATCGTGAGACACGAGACTTGTAATGATTGATACGTATGATAAGCGTACCTCATTAATTCTGCACTAGTATGGTCCATATATTGAAGAGACGATGTAATAGGCTCATAGAACATTTCCATCGCACGACAAGCTCGAAGCGAAGAAGTGCCGATAATGATTTGAGAAGGATACATAAAATCCTTTACTGCTGAGCCTTTTCGAATAAAATCTGGATTACTGACAACATCGAAGGAGCGATCAGACACACCCTGTTCTATGAGAATGTCTTCTACTTTTGATGCTGTTCCTGGGGGAACATTACTTTTAATAATAAAGGTTTTATGTTTTTTAATTGTAAGAGCAATTTTTCTTATGAAACGAAAGAAACAAGTAAGATCAGGATTTTTATTCTTGTCAACTGGAATCGGTTCAGTGAATAGAAGAATGTCTGCTTCAGAAGCGGCTGTTAATCGATTAACAGTGAAGCTTAATTGACCAGCCTTTTTCGCTTCTGTCATCATTTCTGTTAATCCTTCTTCATACACAGGAACTTCGCCTGAATTGAGTGCAACAATTTGATTTCGATCCTCATCGGTACAAACGACATGATAACCATGTGAAGCGAAGATAGCGGATGCGGTTAAACCAATTTCATTGGTGCCAAATACAGCAAGCTTCATTATTTTTCTCCTTTCTAAGCGTATTGAGCAATCTTCTTAACTCCAATTGTTTTTTCGTAGTCCTCTAATAATCGACCAAAAATGGCCTCCCAAGATTGTGAAAGTGCATAGCGTCGGCCCTCATACCCCATCATTCTCCGTTCAGTATGATCTGATAAGAGTCGTCTGATTGCGCTAATGTATTCCTCCTCCTTATTAGGGGAGCAGAAAAGTCCGTTTCGTTCTCCCGACACAACGTCAGTTAAGCCTCCAGCATTTGCAGCTACAACAGGAGTTCCTGAGGCGAGAGACTCCAATGCGACATTTCCAAATGTTTCAGTAGCGGATGGGAATATGAAAAGATCCGAAGTTGCGTATAGCTCTGCTAATTCTTCTCCTTCTTTGTATCCGGTGAATGTCACATTTATAGGTACATTTTCCTTGAAATGAGGCATGGCTGGTCCGTCTCCTACTACCAACCATCTTGTTTGTCGTTTTAATTCATCAGGTAGTTTCCACATGATTTTTTGTAACGTTTCAAGGTTTTTTTCTGGAGCTAGTCGACTAACAAATAAAAGAATATACTTTTCCTGAAAATTGTATCGTTCTCGTAGTGACTGATTTTTTTTAAGTGGAGAAAAGTGTTCACAGTTAACGCCTCTTCTCCAAAGTTTTAGGTTCTCAAAACCTTTTTCATTTAGACGGTGACGTGTTTCGTTTGACGGAACAAAGGTGCTAGAGAATGGCTGGTGAAACCACGTTAAATATTTCCACATGACAGGGGAAAACCATTCAAGGTAATAATGTTTTAGATAGTCATCAAAATTCGTATGATAGGAAGCAACCATGGGCACATTGTTCTTTTTTCCGTAGTGCAACCCGCACATTCCGATATTAAACGGTGTTGCAACATGAAGGAGGTCCGGGTTGAACTCCTGAAGCTGATTGCGGATAAGACTTAATTTAGGAAGGGCAATGCGACATTCGGGGTATAGGAAAAACTTCATACTTGTAAACCGATGAACATTACTTGTGAACAGGTCTTCATCAGCCTGACAGTCAGGTGCGAAAAGCATATAATCGACATGCTGACGGTCCATATATGTGGTTAACTTACCGAGTGTGCGAGAAACCCCATTGACCTGTGGATAATAGGTGTCAGTAAAGAGTGCAAGCTTCATGGATGATCCTCCCCTTCTAGCCTAATATGAGTGTTGAAAGAATGCCTGATCCACCTCCGAGTAAGACACCAACGAGAACATCAGAAGGATAATGATGACCTAAGTAGATCCGCGATAAGGCAACTAGACTCCCAAGAGCAATAAGGGGAAGAGCTAGTGAAGGAAGATGAAAGACAAATGGTGTAAGAACAGAAAATATAGCTGTCGTATGCCCAGAAGGAAAAGAATGGTCTTTAAGAGGGTAGACGAGCATCTTGGTTTCTGGCATCGCCAGGTATGGCCGGTGCCTTGGATAATGTTTTTTAATTAAATGAACAGGTATATGACTTGCAGCAAGAGCAAAGGCGGCTTGTAACCCCCATATTTTTATAGGAGCAGGTAACAAAGCCAGTAACAAAAGTGTGCTTAAAATCGTTGCTCTCGCACCACCCGCATGAGTAATAAAACCAAAAAGAGATGTGAGATACTTTGAATGACACGTTAAATTCACAAATCGAAATACGGTACACTCCCGCTCATAAAGCCATCCAACCACTTTACTCAAAAAGAATCCCCCTTCAACCTATGTGTTACCTCAAGCATATAGCAGAATTTTAATGCCACTATTAAAGAAATCTTAAGGAATTGTTAAGACCAAACAAAAAAGACCAGGAATTATTTTCCTGATCTTTTTCATCAAATTAACGTAAAATAGATTACATAGCCAATGGCTAATGCTGTTGCGATAATATAAACAAGAAAAATCGGATTACTAAAGAAAGAAGATTTGACCCGGGCGTTCCCTTGATTATCATATTCGCCTTTTTGATTTTGTCCAAGCCTGTACGTCATAAAAGCCCCTATTAGCAAGGTGATGACGACGAGCACGATCAAGACCATTGTCATTTTGTACACGGAAGCCACCTCGATCCATTTAGGATTGTATTGGTAACCTTCCTCAAACGAACGACAAATATGCGTGTTTTCTAGAGCGGTTTTTGCTCTTTATAATAAGCTGCTTTTTCAACGTATTCTCTTCGAATGCGGTTCATATCTTGCAGATCATCCTCTGTTAATGTTCTAACCACTTTAGCTGGCCTCCCGAATGCAAGGGAATGAGGTGGGATTTTCTTTCCGGGTGGGACAAGACTTCCGGCACCTATAAAAGAACCTTCTCCAATCTCAGCTCCATCAAGAATGATTGAACCCATTCCAACAAGAGCGTCCTTACGAATAATACTACTATGAAGGATAACCTGATGGCCGATTGTCACACCATCTTCAAGAATGAGTTTCTTATTTGGACTCTGATGGAGAACACAATTATCTTGTATATTCACTTTTTTACCAATTTCTGTTGGAGCAACATCTCCACGTATCGTCGTGTTAAACCAGACGCTACTATGTTCTTCGATTGTCACATCCCCTGTAATGGTAGTATAATCCGCAATATAGACTGTTTCATGAATCTGAGGCTTTTTGTCATGATACGCATACAGCATTGCAATCCCAACCTTCATTTAGTATAGATGAAATCCTTTTCAAAAGTAGTGTATCAAAAAGAACGGACCTACATAAGGGGGCTGATTTTTCATGCGCATAAAAGAAACGCAATATCCAAAAGGAGTTATTGTATTAGTTCATGGAGCGAACGAACATCATCGTAGATATGATTGGCTCGTTTCAAAGTGGATTGAAGCAGGTTACCATGTTGTGCTTGGTGATTTACCAGGGCAAGGTGAGAGTACGAGAAGACGAGGGCATATTGATTCGTTTGACCAATATATCGAAACAATCGACAAATGGATCAGGAGAGCTCACGAATTTAAGCTACCAGTGTTTTTATTAGGACATAGTATGGGAGGCCTTGCTTCGATACGAACGATTATGGAAAAGCGACCGTCTCTGACTGGAGTGATTTTATCGTCTCCTTGTATTGGTCTAGTAAATCCTCCAAATAAAGGCGTTGATATTCTCTCTAAAGTATTAAATCCAATCGTTCCTTCGTTAAGGTTAAATTCCAAGCTAGAGCCGAATATCGGGACTAGGAATCCGGAATTTCACAAACGCGATCAAGAAGATCCACTAATGGTTCAAAAAGTATCGGTAAGATGGTATCGTGAACTTCTCAAGGCGATGAAAATCGCAAACGAAGGTGCAAGAACATTTCATAATTTACCCTTGCTTGTTGTACAAGGTGGGGATGATCGTATTGTTGATAAACAAGCCGTTATTTCATGGTTTAACCGCATTCCCTTGAAAGAGAAAGCCTATAAAGAATGGGATGGGTTTTATCATGAGGTGTTCAACGAACCAGATCGTGAAGATGTATTTCAAACAGCCAAATCGTTTGTTGAATTAAAACTTGAATTACTAGACCGCAAAGAAAACAAGATAAATAATTAATACAGGAGTGGGGTCACTTGAAAGTACCGAGTCAACCCTGGACGCTGATGTATAGTATCTATCGACGCGTCTTGCCGAGGGTTCATCATGAATTAGAATATTGGAGGAGACGGGCTGAACAAATCCCAAATCCTGAACTTAGAAAACAGGCGCTAGACAGCATTGACTCAAAAACCTTTCATTGTGAAGGTGGAGGGATCTATGGGTTACTTGCTGGAAAGCAGATTGATCATTCCATTTCATTTATCGCTGCTTATCAGACAATTAGCGACTACCTGGATAACCTATGTGACCGAAGTACTTCTCTTGATCCAAAAGACTTCAGTGCTCTACATGAGGCAATGATTGAGGCCCTTTCGCCTGATGTTCAAGCGTCTAATCATTATTACCGGTATCGGGAAGAAAAAGATGATGGCGGTTATTTAGTTGAACTTGTTCAGACGTGTCAGAAGGTAATTCGCGAACTGCCAAATCAATCAGAAGTGCAGCCTGCCTTACTTGAACTCTGTCATTACTATTGTGATCTTCAGGTACATAAACATGTGAAAGAGGAAGAACGCGTGCCAAGATTGAAGAGTTGGTTTGACCAGCATAAGAAGCAAATGCCAGAAATGACTTGGAATGAATTTTCTGCTTGTGCAGGATCAACGTTAGGAATATTTTGTCTTGTCTCGTATTCACTAGGTGAAGAAATCCCACAAGGTGGAACAGCGATGATTAAAGATGGGTACTTTCCGTGGGTACAGGGACTTCATATTATGCTGGATTACTTTATTGATCAGGAAGAGGATCGAGCTGGCGGAGATTTGAATTTTTGTTTTTATTATAAAGACAATGATGAGCTTGCCAAGCGTGTTGCACACTTTATTAAGGAAGCAGATAAAAGCGTAGAAGGACTTCCCCATTCTTCTTTCCACCGTTTAATTAATAGGGGATTAATTGGGATATACCTTGCCGATCGCAAAGTAATGGATCAGAAAGATGTTCGATCATTGGCTCGTAAAATCATTCGAATTGGTGGAAAATCGAGCATGTTCTTTTACTTTAATGGATGGGTTTATAGAAGACTTCACAAAGCTTCTCAGTAAAACACGTATAAAAAACGCTCATTCGTGAGAAAAGAAGCCTATAGGATTTTGAAAGGGGCTCTTAAGATGAAGAAGCGTTATTACGTAGAGGTTAGTTCAGGGGAAATTTTGGAAGATCAAGGAGCATCAAGCTATCATTTTGAAATTGATGCAGATGAGGAAGATATTTATAAGCTTAGTGAGCTTTTTGATCTAACAGATAAGGATAGTCGACTTTCCTTATACCGTTCTCATGTCCCAGCAATGAGTTATCATGAAGATAAAAACAATGATGACTATGATAACCATATGAAAGAGATATATAGCCTGATACACAAATTAGGGAATAAAAAAACAAGAGATCATATTGAATCAATGGGAATTCTATAAAAAATAAGGACTGTGCAGAAGCACAGTCCTTATTTTTTGCTGATCGCAAGAATATAGGGGGGATCATTGATTTGGTTAATAAACTGATATTTTAGAACCTGATAATGTGACTGATTAAGATCAGTTGCGAAATTTGTGACCTTTTCACTTTCAATTTTTCCTTCTGGATGCCCCGGATATACAACTAGAATGAGAAGTCCTCCTGAATGAAGCAAACGTAAGATATCTGTTACAGATCGAATCGTTTCTTCAGGATTAGTGACAATGGTTTTATCTCCTCCTGGAAGGTAGCCAAGATTAAAGATTGCGGCAGAAACTTTCCCTATATGTTCCTTCTCGATTTTGTTATTAATGGAAGCGTGGGTCTCCTGGAATAGAGCGACCTGAGTATATTGTTTAGCTTCTTTCAGTCTTTTTTCGGTCGCTTCTATTGCTTCTGTTTGGATATCAAATCCATACACTTTACCTGACTTACCAACCGATTCGGCTAGAAAGAGAGTGTCGTGTCCATTTCCACAAGTACCGTCAATAGCAACGCCGCCTTCTGCTAAGACTGAGTCCAGTAGCGTTCTTGTAAAAGGTAAGATACGTTGAAGTGTCATGATGTATATTCCTTTCTATCACTAAAAATTTTTTTTGATTCATTTGAATGCTGCCTGACTTGAACAACTGATGTTGAACGCAGACGTCTAGAAAGCGATGTTTTAACTAATTATGACTTTACCATGTTCGATCTTTTTCTCCAACTAACTTCCAAAAATGTTTGGGAATATATGGAGTGTGGTACAAACTAGTAAACAATAAATGAGGTGATCATATGGCAAAGAAGGAAAAGGCACATAAACAAGGTGAAACCAATAACCCTGAACAATTACCTGATAAAGAAAAGAATCAATTGGATGAGGATACTTCAGAAATGAATGTGGATGCCATTCCATTAGAAGATTTAAAAGAAGAACAGAGGGAAGAAAAAGATAAGCCGCACTCAAAAGACGATTCGGCGAGTCAGAAAAAGCATCGCAAAGGATAACGTGCCCATTCTGGGTACGTTTCTTTTTATCTTTTCTATACTTAATGAAATACATATTGTATCTGGAGATGTATAGATCACGAAAAAAGCGGCTATTCTGATAATGTTCTTGACATTTCTCACAAGTCTTCATACAATACAAATTATATACGTAATTTGTGAAGTTAAAGATAATGATAAGGAATAGTACCAGGGATTCTATTGCTAGAGAGTTAACGGCTGGTGAAAGTTAACATAGAACCTTTGCGAACTCACCTTTGAATCGGAACCTGAATGGAGTAAGGTGACCCGTATGCCTGCGTTAAAGGCCTTAAGTGAGTGCTGTTTTCAGCACTAAGCCGGGTGGTACCGCGGGTGATTGTGAATAGTAGATTCTCAACCTCTCGTCCCTGTTGATAAACAACGGGGATGGGAGGTTTTTTATTTTTTCTGTAAGGACTGGAAGGAGAGAGTAACAATGGCATTTGATCACAAATCAATTGAAAAGAAGTGGCAGCACTTCTGGGAAACAAACAAAACATTTAAAACAGAGAATGACGCACAAGGTGAGAAAGTTTATATACTTGATATGTTCCCTTATCCATCTGGGGCGGGTCTGCACGTTGGACACCCTGAAGGCTATACGGCAACAGATATTTTATCTCGTATGAAAAGAATGCAAGGATACAATGTCCTTCATCCAATTGGATGGGATGCATTTGGACTACCAGCAGAGCAATATGCACTTGATACTGGAAATAACCCCCGTGATTTTACACAAAAGAACATCGATACGTTCCGTCGCCAAATTAAAGAGCTTGGTTTTTCATACGATTGGGATCGAGAAATTAACACAACGGATCCACGCTATTACAAATGGACGCAGTGGATTTTTACAAAGCTTTATGAAAAAGGTCTTGCCTACGTAGACGAAGTAGCTGTGAACTGGTGTGAAGCCCTAGGAACTGTTCTTGCTAATGAGGAAGTAATTGACGGTAAGAGTGAGCGCGGCGGTCATCCTGTTGTGCGTAAACCAATGAAGCAATGGGTCCTAAAAATTACGGAATATGCGGATCGCTTGCTTGAAGATCTAGAAGACCTTGACTGGTCTGACAGCATTAAAGAAATGCAGCGAAACTGGATTGGGAAGTCCGAAGGTGCTGAAGTGACCTTTACAATTGATGGTTATGATGAGTCGATTGATGTCTTTACGACACGCCCAGATACACTGTTTGGCGCAACGTATATGGTGCTAGCACCTGAGCATCCTCTAGTTGATAAAATTTCGACGAGTGAACAAATTTCCAAAGTTGAGAGCTACCGTTCAAAAGTTCAAACAAAGAGTGATCTTGAGCGCACAGAGCTTTCAAAGGAGAAGACTGGTGAATTTACTGGTGCATATGCAATCAACCCAATTAATAATGAAAAGCTTCCAATTTGGGTAGCGGATTATGTTCTTATGAGTTACGGAACTGGCGCGATCATGGCTGTTCCCGCTCACGATGAGCGTGATTATGAGTTTGCGACTGCCTTTAACCTTCCAATAAAAGAAGTTGTGGCTGGAGGAGATGTGGCGAAAGAAGCATATACAGAAGATGGGAAGCATGTGAACTCCGATTTCTTAAACGACCTTGAGAAAGAAGAAGCCATTACGAAAAGCATTGAATGGTTAGAAGAAAAAGGTAAAGGAACGAAAAAAACAACATATCGCCTTCGCGATTGGTTATTTAGCCGTCAGCGTTACTGGGGTGAACCAATTCCAATTATTCATTGGGAAGATGGTTCGATGAGTGCGGTACCGAAGGAAGAGTTACCGGTCGTTCTACCAGAAACAACGGAAATTAAGCCGTCTGGAACCGGCGAATCCCCTCTTGCGAATATCGAAGATTGGTTGAACGTTGTCGATCCTAAAACAGGTATGAAGGGCCGTCGTGAAACAAACACGATGCCACAATGGGCTGGAAGCTGCTGGTACTATCTTCGTTATATCGATCCTGATAACGATGAGATGCTAGCGGATCCTAAGAAGCTTGATGAATGGCTACCTGTGGATATGTATATCGGTGGCGCAGAGCATGCGGTTCTTCACTTGCTTTATGCTCGTTTCTGGCATAAAGTTTTGTATGATATCGGTGTAGTGCCAACGAAAGAACCATTCCAACGCCTTCGCAATCAGGGAATGATTCTTGGTGAAAACAACGAGAAAATGAGTAAATCAAAAGGAAACGTAGTAAATCCAGATGAAATTGTTGAAAGCCACGGTGCAGACACGCTTCGTCTATATGAAATGTTTATGGGGCCATTTGAAGGGTCGATTGCATGGTCTCACAATGGTCTTGATGGAGCTCGTCGTTTCCTTGATCGTGTATGGCGCTTGTTTGGCGAAGGTGACCTAACAAAGTCATCGATTTCTGAAGAAAATTCAGGAGAAGAGATGGAGCGAGTTTATCATGAAACGGTTAAGAAAGTAACTGAAGACATGGAAGGACTGCGCTTTAACACAGCGGTTTCTCAAATGATGGTATTTGTAAATGAAGCGTATAAGCAGGAAACGGTTTCGGTTACTTTAATGGAAGGGTTTGTGAAGTTACTTTCACCTATTGCGCCGCACCTTGCGGAAGAACTATGGAGTGCGCTTGGACATAGCGAATCACTTGCGTATGCGAACTGGCCAATGTTTGATGAAAGCAAGCTTACAGTAGACGAAGTTGAGATTGTTGTTCAAATTAACGGCAAACT